>NZ_JBEYTI010000002.1:0-363997 GCF_040642975.1 Micromonospora sp. NPDC047548 | reverse complement strand
TCACCGATGACGTCACGATCATCCCCAGCCTCCGGCGAAACCACGACGAACACCGGCAGGCCCTCACCGCCCTGGCCAGGTTGCACGTCACCGGCACCACCGTCGACTGGACGACACTGCTCCCACAGACCACCCGCATCGTCGACCTGCCCACCTACCCCTTCCAGCGGCAGCGCTACTGGCTGCACACCCTCGACTACCTCGCCGAGTCCTGGCTCGCCGGCGCGCTCGGCGACGACCCGGCCGCGCTCGGCCTGACCCCCGTCGACCACCCGCTGCTGCGCGCCGCCGTGGCCACCGCCCAGGCCGACGGCCTCGTCCTCACCGGCCGGCTCTCCCGGCAGGCCCAGCCCTGGCTCGCCGACCACGACGTGCTCGGCACCGTGCTGCTGCCCGGAACCGGCCTGGTCGAACTCGCCCTGCGCGCCGGTGAGGAAGCCGGCTGCCACCGCCTCGACGAGCTGACCCTCACCGCGCCGCTGGTGCTGCCCGAGCGCGGCGACGTCATGGTGCAGGTGGTCGTCGGCGACCCGGACGCCGCCGGACGCCGCACCGTCGGCCTCTACTCCCGGGCCACCGGCGGCCGCTGGACGCTGCACGCCGACGGGCTGCTCGCTGCCGACGCCGCCGAGCCGTCCGTCGACCTGACCGCCTGGCCGCCGCCGGGTGCGACCCCGCTGGCCACCGAAGGCGCGTACGACCGGCTGCGCGGGCGAGGGTACGCGTACGGGCCGACGTTCCAGGGACTGCGCGCCGCCTGGGAGCGCGCCGACGAGCTGTACGCCGAAGTGGCCCTGCCCGACGAGGCGCACCCGGACGCCGCCCGGTTCGGCCTGCACCCGGCCCTGCTCGACGCCGCCATGCACGCCTCCCTGCTCCAGGACCACGACAGCTCCGGGGCGACGCTGCTGCCGTTCGCCTGGAACGGTGTCTCCCGGCATGCCGTCGGCGCCACCGCGCTGCGGCTGCGGATGGCCCCCACCGGCCCGGACAGCGTCACCCTCACCGTCGCCGACCCGTCCGGGCAGCCGGTGCTCACGGTCGGGTCGCTGGTCTCCCGGCCGGTCTCCGCCGCCCAGCTCGACGGCGGGCGGGCCGGCCGCGACCAGGTGCTGCACCGGGTGCGCTGGCAGCCGGCGGCCACCCCGGACCGGGCCCCGGACCCGTCCCGCTGGGCGGTGGTCGGCGACGCCGCCGCCGTGCCGGGCGTTCCGTCGTACGTCGATCTGGACGCGTTGGGCGCGGCGGCCGACGTACCGGAGGTGGTGCTGCTGCCGCTCGGTGGTGGCGGCGGCGACGTGCCGGCGGCGGTCCGGGAGGTGACCGGGGCGGCGCTGGCGGCCGTGCGGGCCTGGCTGGCCGACGACCGGTTCGCCGGCTCCCGGCTGGTGCTGCTCACCCGGGACGCCGTGGTCAGCGGGCCCGACGACCGGGTGGCGCTGGACCAGGCGCCGGTCTGGGGCCTGGTCCGGGCGGCGCAGGCGGAGAACCCGGACCGGTTCGTCCTCGCCGACACCGATGGGCGGCCGGAGTCCCTGGCCGCGCTGCCGGCGGCCCTCGCGGCGGGGGAGCCGGAGCTGGCGCTGCGCGCCGGACGGCTGCTCGTACCCCGGCTCGTCCCGGCGACCGACACCGCCGCGACCGACACCGCCGCGACCGGCACCGCCGCGACCGGCGACGACCAGACGACCGTCGCCGGCGGTACGGCGCTGGTCACCGGCGGCACCGGGGGCCTCGGCGCGCTGGTGGCCCGGCACCTGGTCACCGCGCACGGCGTCCGCCACCTGGTGCTCACCAGCCGGCGCGGGACCGCCGCCCCGGGCGCGGACGCGCTGGTCACCGACCTGACCGGGCTCGGCGCGACGGTCCGCGTGGCGGCCTGCGACGCCGCCGACCGCAACGCTCTCGCCGCCGTGCTGGCCGAGATCCCCGCCGCGCAACCGCTGCGGATCGTGGTGCACGCCGCCGGGGTAGCCGACAACGGTGTGGCCGCCACCCTCACCCCGGAACGGCTGGCGGCCACCCTCGCGCCCAAGGCGGACGGCGCCTGGCACCTGCACGAGCTGACCCGCGAGGCGGACCTGGCCGCGTTCGTGCTCTTCTCCTCCGCGGGCGGGCTGGTGCTCGCCGCCGGCCAGGCCGGCTACGCGGCGGCGAACGTCTTCCTCGACGCGCTCGCCGAGCACCGGGCCGCGCGGGGACTGCCGGCGACCTCGCTCGCGTACGGGCTGTGGGGCACCGACGCGGGGCTGGGCGCCGCGCTCAGCGACGCCGACCTGGAACGGATGGCCCGGCAGGGCTTCCCCGCCCTCACCGAGGCCGACGGGCTGGCCGCCCTCGACACCGCGCTGCGGGACCGGCCGGTCACCCTCGCCCCGCTCCGGATCGACCCGGCCGCCGTGCGCACCGACGCCGGCATTCCCGCGCTGCTGCGCGCCCTGGTCCGGCCGCCGCGGCGGTTGCGCCGCGCCGCCGACACCCCGGGCGGTGCGACCGCCGGGCGGTTCGCCGGCCGGTCCGGCCCCGACCGGGTACGTGCCCTGCGCGACCTGGTCCGCGCCCAGGTCGCCGCCGTCCTCGGGTACGACTCCGCCGAGGCGGTGGAGCCGGACCGCGCCTTCTCCGAGCTGGGCTTCGACTCGCTGTCGGCGGTGGAACTGCGCAACGCGCTCGGCGCGGCGACCGACCTGCGGCTGCCCGCCACGCTGGTCTTCGACTACCCGACCGCCGACGCCGTCGCGGCGTACCTCGACTCGCTGCTCGGCGGCGTCTCCACCGACGCCCCCACCGAGGCCGGGCCGCGCCCGGTGGACGAGCCGATCGCGATCGTCGGGATGAGCTGCCGCTTCCCCGGTGGGGTCGGCTCGCCGGAGGAGCTGTGGCGGCTGGTCGCCGAGGGGGTGGACGCGATCGCGCCGCTGCCCACCGACCGGGGCTGGTCCGACGACCTCTACCACCCCGAGCCGGGCTTCCCCGGCCGCTGCTACGCCCGGGCCGGCGGTTTCCTGCCCGACGCCGCCGACTTCGACGCCGGCTTCTTCGGCATCAGCCCCAACGAGGCGTACGCGGTGGACCCGCAGCAGCGGCTGCTGCTGGAGTGCGCCTGGGAGGCGTTCGAGCGGGCCGGGATCGACCCGGGCACGCTCAAGGGCAGCCCCACCGGCGTCTTCGCCGGCCTGATGTACCACGACTACGGCTACGGCAGCTCCGCCGGCGGCAGCGCGGCGGCCGGCCGGGTGTCGTACGTGCTGGGCCTGGAGGGCCCGGCGGTGGCGGTGGACACCGCCTGCTCGTCGTCGCTGGTCGCCCTGCACCTGGCGGTGCATGCGCTGCGTTCGGGCGAGTGCTCGCTGGCCCTCGCCGGTGGCGTGACGGTGATGGCCACCCCGGAGATCCTGATCGAGTTCTCCCGGCAGCGCGGCCTCTCCCCGGATGGCAGGTGCCGCTCCTTCGGGGCGGGCGCCGACGGCACCGGCTGGGCCGAGGGCGCGGGCTTCCTGCTGGTCGAGCGACTGTCGGACGCCGAACGCCTCGGCCACCCGGTGCTGGCGGTGGTCCGGGGCACCGCCGTCAACCAGGACGGTGCGTCGAACGGGTTCTTCGCCCCGAACGGCCCGTCGCAGCAGCGGGTGATCCGGGCGGCTCTCGCGTCGGCGGGGGTGCCGGCGGCCGAGGTGGACGTGGTGGAGGCGCACGGTACGGGTACGACGTTGGGTGATCCGATCGAGGCGCAGGCGTTGCTGGCCACGTACGGGCAGGACCGGCCGGTGGACCGTCCGCTGTGGCTGGGGTCGGTCAAGTCGAACCTGGGGCACACCCAGGCCGCCGCCGGGGTGGCCGGCGTGATCAAGATGGTGCAGGCGATGCGGCACGGCCTGATGCCACCGACGCTGCACGCCGAGGAACGCTCCCCGCAGGTGGACTGGTCCGCCGGGGCGGTCGAACTGCTGACCCGGCCCCGCGAGTGGCCGGTCAACGGGCATCCGCGCCGGGCCGGTGTCTCCTCGTTCGGGCTATCCGGCACCAACGCCCACGTCATCCTCGAACAGGCCCCGCCGGCACCGGAGAGCGCGCCTCGGGAGCCGGAGACCGGGCCGCTGCCCTGGGTGCTCTCCGCGAGGTCGGAGGCGGCGCTGCGGGCCCAGGCCGCGCGGCTGCACCGGCACCTGTCGGGCCGGCCGGAGCTGCGGGCGCCGGACGTGGCGTACTCGCTGGCGACCGGCCGGGCCGCCCTGGAACAGCGGGCCGCCGTGCTGGGCGCCGACCGCGACGAACTCCTCGCCGGGCTGGCCGCCCTCGCCGACGGCGCGACGGCGGCGACCGTCCTGTCGGGAACCGCCCACACCGGTCGGCTGGCGGTGGTGTTCACCGGTCAGGGTGCGCAGCGGCTGGGTATGGGTCGTGAGTTGCACGGGGTGTTTCCGGTGTTCGCCGCTGCGTTTGACGCGGTGGTGGCGGAGTTGGATCAGTACCTGGATCGGCCGCTGGGCTCGGTGGTCTGGGGTGATGACGAGGACCTGATTCGCCAGACGGGGTATGCGCAGGCGGGGTTGTTTGCGGTTGAGGTGGCCTTGTTCCGGCTGATGGAGTCGTGGGGTGTGCGGCCGGATTTTGTGGCGGGGCATTCGATTGGTGAGTTGGTTGCCGCGCATGTGGCGGGGGTGTGGTCGCTGGGGGATGCGGCGCGGTTGGTGGTGGCGCGTGGTCGGTTGATGCAGGCGTTGCCGGGTGGTGGGGCGATGGTGGCGGTGCAGGCGTCGGAGGAGGAGGTGCGGGGGGTTCTGGCGGGGCGGGGTGTGGTGGTCGGGTCCTTTGGAGCTGATGTCGTCAACGATTCAGGCTCCGGCGTGGGGGCGTCGGCCGGTGGTGACAAGGTGGCGGTTTCGCGTAACGGTGGTGGTGCCGGCATCAGCGATGCCTTCGGTGGGGTGGACATTGCCGCGGTCAACGGTCCTCGGTCGGTGGTTGTGTCCGGTCCCGAGGCCGCCGTGCTGAGTCTGGTCGAGCAGTTCACCGCTCTGGGTCGTAAGACGACTCGGCTGCGGGTGAGTCACGCGTTCCACAGCGGTCTGATGGACCCGATGCTGGAGGAGTTCCGGGCCGTCGCGGCCAGTCTCACCTACGCCGAGCCGCAGCTTCCGGTGGTGTCGAACCTGACCGGCGAGCTGACGACCTCCGAGCTGGCGGACCCGGACTACTGGGTGCGGCACGTCCGTGAGGCGGTCCGTTTCGCCGACGGGATCACCGCCCTGCATCAGGCGGGGGCGACCACGTTCCTGGAACTCGGCCCGGACGCCGCCCTCACCCCGCTCATCGAGGGCATCCTCACCGATGACGTCACGATCATCCCCAGCCTCCGGCGAAACCACGACGAACACCGGCAGGCGCTGACCGCGCTGGCGAGACTGCACGTCACCGGCACCACCGTCGACTGGACCGCACTGCTGACCGGCACCCGGGTCGAGCTGCCCACCTACCCCTTCCAGCGCCAGCGCTACTGGCGTCCCGAGCGGACCGGCGGCGAGGGAGCCGCCCTGGCCGGCCTCGCCGCGACCCAGCACCCGCTGCTCGGCGCGTCGGTCACCCTCGCCGACACCGACGGCGTGCTCTTCACCGGCCGACTCTCCGTCGACACCCAGCCCTGGCTTGCCGACCACGCGGTCGGCGACACCGTCCTCTTCCCCGGCACCGGCTTCGTCGAACTGGCGGTCGCCGCCGGCGAGCGGACCGGCAGCCCGGTGGTCGAGGAGCTGATCCTGCACGCCCCGCTGGTGCTCCCAGAGAACACGGCGGTCACCCTCCAGGTCGCCGTCGGCGCGCCCGATGAGACCGGCTCCCGGACCGTCACCGTCCACTCCTGCACCGGCGAGGCCGACCCGTGGATCCGGCACGCCGACGGCCGGATCGGCGCCGGCGGCACGGCGCCCGCCGTGGACCTGACCGCCTGGCCACCGCCGGGCGCGACCCCGCTGCCGACCGGCGACGCGTACGAGCGGATGGCCGAGCGCGGCTACGGCTACGGTCCCACCTTCCAGGGGCTGCGCGCCGCCTGGCAGCGCGGCGACGAGCTGTACGCCGAGATCGCTCTGCCGGAGGGCGCCCACGCCGACGCCGAGCAGTTCGCGCTGCACCCGGCCCTGCTCGACGCCGCGCTGCACGTGCTCGGGATCGCCGACGGCGACACCGACGACCAGGGCGGCACCATGCTGCCGTTCTCCTGGAACGGGGTCACCCCGCACGCCACCGGCGCCCGGGGCCTGCGGGTCGCGATCCGCCCCACCGGGCCCCGGAAGGTATCGCTCGACCTGGCCGACCTCGCCGGCGCGCCGGTGGCCACCGTCGGCTCGCTCGCCCTGCGGGAGGTCGCCGCGGAACAGCTCCGGGCCGCCGCGCCGGGCCGGCAGGACGGCCTGTACCGGCTCGCCTGGAATCCCGCTGCCGAGGTGCCGGCCACCGCCACCGGCACCGGATGGGCCGTCCTCGGCCGGCCCGCCGATGGCGATCCGGCCAGCTACCCGGACCTCGCCGCGCTCGGCGCCGCCGTGGACGCCGGCCTCCCGGCGCCGGCCGTGGTGCTCTTCCGGGTATCCCGACCGGAGACCACGAGCGGCGTCAGCACCGCCGGGCGGTCCGACCATGCCGAGCCGACCACCGCCGTCGACGTCCCGGCAGGCGTCCGCAGCAGCGTGCACGAGGTCCTGGACCTCGTCCAGGGCTGGCTCGCCGACCCCCGCTTCGCCGCCGCCCGGCTGGTCCTGCTCACCGAGGGCGCGGTCGGCGTCGACGGCGCGGACGTGACGCTGACCCAGGCGCCGGTCTGGGGGCTGCTCCGGGCCGCGCAGGCGGAGAACCCCGGCCGGTTCGTCCTGCTCGACACCGACCGGACCGCCGCCTCCCGGGACGCCCTCGGGCCCGCCCTGGCCGGGGACGAGCCCGAACTGATGCTGCGCGCCGGCCGCGTCCTGGTGCCCCGCCTGGCCCGGGAGCCGTACGCCCCGGCCGACACCCCGGCCCGGCTGGACCCCGATGGCACGGTGCTGGTCACCGGCGGCACCGGCGGGCTTGGCGCCCTGGTGGCCCGGCACCTCGCCGGGGCGTACCGGATCAGGCACCTGCTGCTGACCAGCCGGCGGGGGCCGGCGGCGCCCGGGGTGGACGAGCTCCGCGCCGAACTCGCGGCGCTCGGCGCCACCGCCGAGGTGGTGGCCTGCGATGTCGGCGACCGCGACCAGCTCGCGGCGCTGCTCGCCGCTGTCCCCGCCGGGCGTCCGCTGACCGCCGTGGTGCACGCGGCGGCGGTGGTCGACGACGGGGTGGTCGGCTCGCTGACCCCGGAGCGGATCGACGGGGTGCTGCGTCCCAAGGTGGACGCCGCCTGGCACCTGCACGAGCTGACCCGCGACGCCGACCTGGCCGCGTTCGTGCTCTTTTCCTCGGCCGGCGGGCTGGTGCTCGCCGCCGGGCAGGGCGGGTACGCCACGGCGAACGTCTTCCTCGACGCGCTCGCCCAGCACCGCGTCGCGGCCGGCCTGCCGGCCACCTCGGTCGCCTACGGGCTGTGGGGCACCGACGTCGGCCTGGGCGCGTGGCTCACCGAGGCGGACCTGCAGCGGATGGCCCGGCAGGGCCTGCCGGCGCTGACCGTGCCGGAAGGGCTGGCCGCCCTCGACACCGCGCTGCGCAGCGCCCGCGCGACGCTGGTGCCGGTGAAGGTCGACGTGGCGGCGCTGCGCGCCCGCGCCGACGATCCGCCCGCGCTGCTGCGCGGCCTGCTGCCCCGGGTACGCCGGCGCAGCGCCGCGGCCGCCGTCGACCCGGAGTGGTTCGCCCGCCGGCTCACCGGCCAGCCGCCGGCCGAGCAGGAGCGCCAGGTCACCGAGCTGGTACGCGGCCACGCCGCCGCCGTGCTCGGCCACGACGGCCCGGAGGCGGTCGACCCCGAGCGGGACTTCCTCGAACTGGGCTTCGACTCCCTCGCCGCGGTGGAGCTGCGTAACCGGCTCAACGCGGCGACCGGGCTGCGGCTGGCCCCGATGGCGGTTTTCGACAACAAGAACCCCGCCGCACTGGCCCGCCACCTCCGCGCCGAGCTGGCCCCGGCCGCCGACCGCGCGCCCGCCCCGGAGCCCGTCGGCGATCCGGACACGCTGGCCGGGCTGTTCCGCGCGGCGGTGCTGGGCAACGAGGTGCTCAAGGGCTTCAACCTGCTGCGGGCGGTGGCGGATTTACGCCCACGGTTCACCTCCGCCGCCGATTTCGGGGCGGTCCCGCCGGGCGTCGCCCTGGCCGACGGCCCCGGGTCACCCGTGCTCGTCGGGATCAGCACCCCGATGGCCACCGGCGGCCCGCACCAGCACGCCCGGCTGGCCGCCGCCTTCCGTGGCCGGCGTCCGATGGTGTCGCTGACCAACCCCGGCTTCGTCGCCGGGGAGCGGCTGCCCGACTCGGTGGACGCGGTGGTCGACGTGCTCGCCGAGGGGATCGTCCGGGCCGCCGCCGGACGCCCGTTCGTCCTCGTCGGCTACTCCTCCGGCGGGACGCTCGCGTACGCGACCGCAGGGCACCTGGAACGCAGCCTCGGCATGCGCCCGGCCGGGGTGGTGCTGATGGACACCTACCGGGTCGACACCGACGACCGGGACCAGTCCCGGCTGATGGAGCAGCTCACCGTCGGGCTGGTCCAGGCCGACGCCCGCTTCGGGCTGCTCAACAGCGCGGCGCTGTCGGGGATGAACCGCTACTTCGACCTGGTGCCCCGGTTCCGGCTGGACCCGGTCGAGGCCCCGGTGCTCTTCGTCGGCGCGGCCGAGCCGTTCCAGGCCGACGCGGCCGACGAGGACGGCTCCTGGCAGGCCCGGCCCTGGGAGCCGACGCACGAGTACCGCGGCGTCCGGGCCACCCACTTCACCATGATCGAGGACCAGGCGGCGGTCGCCGCGGAGGTCATCGAGGAGTGGATCGGGACGCTCGCCCCTAGGGGCTGATAGGGGTATGGACCACCCGCCCCGATCCATAGTGTCTGCCACGGGAAGCGATCGACGCACGATAGGGAGCAACGGATGAGCACCGACGGCAGTTGGCAGCTGGACATCGAGAGCCCGCTCGGCAAGCAGAGCCTGTGGGTCGACCTGACCGCCGAGGGCGAGAAGCTGATCGGCAAGGCCCGGGCCAACGGCCAGGTCATCGACCCCGACATCATCGACGGCGAGCTGGTCGGCGACGTCGCCGCGTGGAAGATCAAGTGCCGCAAGCCGGTCCCGCTGACCATGAAGATCACCGTCACCGTCAACGGCGACACCATGACCGGCAAGGCCAAGCCGGGCATGTTCGGCACCTTCCCGGTCACCGGCCGCCGAATCTAGTGACCGCACCGACGACCAAGGGGACGGCGCCGTTCGGCGAATTCCGGACCTGGTACCGGGTCACGGGGGAGCTGTCGCCGCAACGGACGGCGCTGGTGGTCGTGCACGGCGGCCCCGGCAGCACCCACGACTACCTGACCAGCCTTTCGGTGTTCGCCGACGGCGGCACCCCCGTCGTCCACTACGACCAGCTGGGCAACGGGGGCTCCACCCACCTGCCGGGCCGGCCGGCCGAGTTCTGGACGGTCCAGCTCTTCCTCGACGAGCTGGACAACCTCCTGCGCCACCTCGGGATCGCCGACAACTACGTCCTGTTCGGACACTCCTGGGGTGGCCTGCTCGCGGCCAGGCACGCGGCGGCGGCGCCGGCCGGCCTGAAGGGCCTGATCATCGCCGACGCGCCGGCGTCGTACCCGCTCTGGCTGGCGGCGATGGCGCAGCTGCGGGCCGCGCTGCCGCCCGGGGTCGACGAGACCCTGCGCCGGCACGAGGCGGCCGGCACTACCGACAGCGACGACTACCACGCGGCCACCAAGGTCTTCTACGACCGGCACCTGTGCCGGCTCGACCCGTGGCCGCGCGACTACCAGGCCTCCTTCTACGAGCTCTACAACGACCCGACCGTCTACCTCGCGATGAACGGACCGAGCGAGTTCCACGTCATCGGGTCGCTGCGGGACTGGGGCGTCACCGACTGTCTGCCCGACATCGCGGTGCCGACCCTGGTCATCTCGGGCCGCCACGACGAGGCCACCCCGGCCACCGTCCGGCCCTTCGTCGACCTCATCCCGGACGCGCGCTGGGAGCTGTTCGACGACTCCAGCCACGTGCCGCACCTGGAGGAGCCGGAGCGGTTCCGCCAGACGGTGGGCGACTACCTCAAGACCGTCGCGCAGGTGTGAAGAAGGACGGACATCCGATGACCGACGCGGTCGGGCGGTTCCCCGCCGACACCCTGGACCAGTTCGTGCTCGGCCCCGCCGCGGTCAACCCGGACAAGCCGGCGGTCATCGAGCGGGCCGGCGGCGCGCTGGTGACGGTCACGTACGGCGAGCTGGCCCGCGCGGTCGACGCGCGGGCCACCGCGCTGGCCGAGGCGGGCGTCGGCGCCGGCGACCGCGTCGTCATCGAGTCGCAGACCGCCGCCGCCGCCATCGCGCTGCTGCTCGCCTGCTCCCGGCTCGGCGCGGCGTTCATCCCGGTCGACCCGGACACCCCGGACCTGCGGGTGCGCGCCATCGTCGAGGCGACCGACCCGGTGCTGCACGTCCGGCCCGCCGGCCGTCCGGCGCGGGACCTGCCGCCGACCACCGCCGTCGCCGAGTTCGGCCCGGACGGGCTGGTCGCCCCGGCCGGCAAGCCCCGGCAGCGCCGCCGGCGCGCGGTGGTCGGCACCGACCCGGCGTACCTGATCTTCACCTCCGGGACCACCGGCCAGCCCAAGGGGGTGGTGCTCAGCCACCACGCCGCGCTGGCCTTCTACCGGGGCGCCCAGCGCTTCGGCGTGGTGGCCGCCGACGACGTGGTGGCCAGCACCTCGCCGCTGGCCTTCGACGTCTCCCTCTTCGACCTCGGGGTCACCCTGGGCAGCGGGGCGACCCTCGCGCCGGTGCCCCGCGAGTTCCTGAGTTTCCCGCGCCGGCTGCTGGGCTTCCTCCGGGACGCCGGGGCGACCGTGGTGCACGGCGTGCCGTCGCTGTGGCGGCCGCTGCTGCGCCACGAGCCCGAGGACCTGGCCGCCCTGGACCGACTGCGTGGCATCCTCTTCGCCGGGGAGAACTTCCCCCTCGCCGAGCTGCGGCGGCTGCGGGAGCTGCACCCGGGGCTGCGGGTGGTCAACGCGTTCGGCGCGACCGAGACGGTCGCCTGCTCCTTCGCCGAGGTGCCCGACCCGCTCCCCGCCGACGTCGAGCGGCTCTCCATCGGTGACGGCTACCCGGGCGCCGAGCTGCTGCTGGTCGACGCCGACGGCGCGGTGGTCGACGCGCCCGGCGCGGTCGGCGAGATCCACGTCCGCTGCCCGTCGCTGTTCAGCGGCTACTGGGACGACCCGGCGGCCACCCGGCAGGTGCTGGTGCCCGACCCCCTGGAGCCGCGCTCCGGCCAGCTCGTCTACCGCTCGGGCGACCTGGCGTACCGGGGGGCCGGCGGGGAACTCTACTTCTGCGGGCGGGCGGACTCGATGGTGAAGATCCGGGGCAACCGGATCGAGCTGGGCGAGGTGGAGCGCCGGCTGCTGGACCACCCGGCGGTCGGGGCGGCGGTGGCGGTGGCGGCCCCGGCGGCCGACGGCGAGCCGAGCCTGCACGCCTTCGTGGTGCCCCGGGAGGGTGCCACCGTCGGCCCGGCCGAGCTGGTGGAGCGGTGCCGGCGCAGCATGCCGGCGTACATGATCCCGGCCCGGTTCCACTTCCTGGCCGCGCTGCCGCTGACCGCCAACGGAAAGGCGAACCGGACCGCGCTGGCCGAACTGGCCGGCGCGGCCCGGTAGGCTGCCGGGTCACCCCACCAGGGTCCGCTGCCGCAGCCGGGGTCGCAGCGCGAACGCCGGGGTCAGGGTCAGCACGTCGAACGGGCGCCGCGCGGCGTCCACCCGGCCCCAGAGCCCGTCCGGCCCGGAGACGCAGAGCCGGGACACCCCGTGGGCGCGCAGCGTCTCCAACGCCCCGGGCCAGCGCACCTGCCGGACGATCCCGTCCAGCAGCAGCCGGCGCACCTGCTCGCCCCGGGTCAGCACCGCCCCGTCGTGGTCGGAGACCATCGGCAGCCGCGGGTCGGTGAACGGCAACCCGGCGACCAGCTCCCGCTCCACGGTCGCCCGCAGCGGGGCGAAGGCGGCCGAGTGCATCGGCGGGCTCATCGTGTACAGCGGCAGGCCGCCCCGCGCCCGCACGGCCGCCTGGAGCCAGTCCAGACGGTGCCGGCGGACCGAGAGCATCCAGAAGTCGTCGTCCACGTGGCAGGCCGTCTCGTACCACTCGCCGGCCTCGTCCAGCTCGCCGAGGATCTCCGCCAGCCGGGCCCGGGGCGTACGGGCGAAGGACTGGGTGACCACGTCGGTGTGCGCGTGAGCGAAGTAATCCGCCACGTGCCGGTTCCAGCCGACGGTGAGCCGTACCGCGTCGGGGAAGCTGAGCGCCCCGGCGTAGACGGCGGCCGGCGTGCCGCCGAAGCTCGGCCCGACGACGAGGTCGGGCCGGACGTCCAGCGCGTCCTCGGCCCAGTGCGCCAGCGCCAGGCAGACCACCAGGAACGCCACCCGCTCGCTCTCCGAGAAGGCTCCCTCGGCCTGGCGGTAGCGGTCCACCAGCGACCAGCCGAGCGTCTCGTCGGCGACCGCGGTCAGCCGGCGCGCCTCCGGGTTGATCAGCAGGAAGCGCCCGACCTGCGCGAAGGAGCTGGGGCTGATGCCGGGGAAGACCACCGCGGTGGCCTCACCGCCGTGCTCCTCCCCGGCGCCGTCGCCCGGGCCGGGGGCGGTCACAGCAGGACCTCTGAACGGTACGCCGGCGGCGCGGCCAGGATCTGGCTGGCGATCGCCTCGACGTGGTCGGTGATCGTGACGTCCCGGTCGAGGTAGGGGACCAGCTCGCGGGTCCGCTCGTAGAGTTCGCGGGTGACCGGGGAGAGCCCCTCGGTGCCCCGGATGTCGACCGCCTGGGCGGCGCAGAGCAGCTCGAAGGCGACCACGTAGGTGGCGTTGGCGAGCACTTCCCGGGCCCGGCGGGCGGCCACGAAGCCGAACGAGACGATGTCCTGGAAGTCGCCGGTGCTGGTCAGCGACTGCACGGACATCGGCACCGCCATGGCCCGGGTCTCGGCGGTCAGCGAGGCGGTCATGAACTGGCCGCCCATCAGACCGAGCCGAAGGCCCGGGTTCTCCCGGCAGAGGAATGCCGGCAGCCCGTTGCTGTTGCTCTTGTCGAGGAACCGGTCGATCCGCCGGTTGGCCAGGTTGGTCAGGGTGGCCAGCGAGATGACCAGGTGGTCCATCGCCATCGCCACGTACTGGCCGTGGAAGTGTCCGTTGTGGAACACGTCGTTCTCGTCCGGCACCACCAGCGGGTTGTCGTTGGACGAGTTGAGCTCGGCCTCCAGCGTCTCGCCGATCCGGACGAAGCTGTCCAGCACCGGCCCGAGGATCTGCGGCGTGCAGCGGATCGAGTACGCGTCCTCGATCGGCTGCGAGCCGGCCTTGGCCGAGGCGCCCATCTCGGCGGCCAGCGCCGCCTCGGTCTCCTGCTCGTTCACGGCAAGGGTGGACTCCTGGAGGGTGCGCCAGAGCCGGGCGGCGATATCGCGCTGCCCCTTGTGCGGCTTCAGCTCGTGCACCCGCGGGTCGAACGGCTTGGTCATCCCGCGCAGCCCCTCCACGGAGAGCGCCGAGACCGTCAGGTACGTCTCCAGCAGCCGGCTGGCCTGGGCGTGGACCAGGCTGCC
The DNA here is from genome assembly GCF_040642975.1 of Micromonospora sp. NPDC047548. NCBI lineage: Bacteria > Bacillati > Actinomycetota > Actinomycetes > Micromonosporales > Micromonosporaceae > Micromonospora > Micromonospora sp. NPDC047548. Next base: position 350,195 of record NZ_JBEYTI010000002.1, on the reverse strand, counting down.
GAGACCGACCATGCCGGAGGTGCCGTTGATCAGCGCCAGCCCCTCCTTGAAGCTGAGCGTCATCGGCTCGATGCCGGCCAGCCGCAGCGCCTCGGCGCCGGACATGGTCTCGCCCCGGTAGCGGGCCCGCCACTGGCCGACGCAGGCCAGCGCGATCGCGGCGAGCGGACCGAGGTCGCCGCTGGTGCCCAGCGACCCCTTCTCCGGCACGCACGGGACGATCCCGGCGTTGTGCACGGCGATCAGCTTCTCCAGGTTCTTCGGCGAGATCGCGGAGTTGCCTCGGGCCAGCGACACGATCCGGGAGAGCATGATCGCCCGGACGGTCCGGTCGTCCAGGTACGGCCCCACGTTGGTGGCCACCGCGTTGATCAGGTTCTCCTGGAGCTGCTGGGCCATGGTGACCGGCACCAGCCAGTCGACGAAGCCGCCCATGCTGGTGTTGACGCCGTAGATGACCCGGCCCTCGTCGACGAAGCGTTCCAGCGTCTCCCGGGAGGTCTGGACGCGCTGCCAGACCTTGTCGTCGAGGGCGACCGGCACCGAGTGCGTGGCCGCCGCCTCCAGTTGCTCCAGCCGGACCCACTGGTCGGCTGCCACAGTGAATTCCACGAGATCAAACCCCCTCCGCGGGACGGATGTCAGCGTTGTCCGCGTCGGGCCGGACCATCGGCAGCGCGGTGTCGCACTGCTGGTGAGCAGGTGCCCCGTGGAACCCGACGGGTGCGCAGGGTCAGTCAAGCCGCCGCTGTGGAGGATGGACCAGACCGGCGTACCCCTAGAAGGGCGCGACGGGCCCCTAACCCGGGCCCGGTCCGGACCCCTTGCCACCGGCCGAGGGCCTCCGCGCCCCGGCCTGCTCGGCGCCGCGGCCACCGGCCGGGGGAGTGCGTTCCCTCCGCTGGGGGAGGCCCGGCCGGGGACGCGTTCCTAGTGTCGCTGGCATGGAGACGACAGGAGCGGCCCGTGTCCCAGCCGTGACGGCGGTCGGGGTGCGCTGATGCTGGTGCGCACCAGGACCCTGGTACGCCGGCCGCCGGAGGCGGTCTGGCCGCTGCTTTGCGACTCGCGGATCACCGCGACGCCCCGCTGTCCGGTGTTCCGGCTCGGCGCGCCGACCCCGGTGGAGTGCCGCCTGCCGGCGGGGCCCGGTGCGGTCGGCGCGCCCCGGCAGTGCGTCTCCGATTGGGGCGTCGTGCACCAGCGGATCACCGAGTGGTCGCCGCCGGCCCGGCTGGCCTTCCGGATGGAGCGCACCGACCTGCCGTTCGGCTCCTGCGTCAGCGCGTTGAGCCGCGCCCCTCGGCGTCCCGCCGCGCCAGGGCCGTGCGGTCACCGCTCGCCGCGGTGGGCCGCAGCGAGGCGTTTCGGCGCGCGGGCGTACCAGGCGTCCAGGACCAGCTCCGCCAGCTCCGGCACGGTGATCCGGTCCAACCGGACCAGCACGGCCGGGTAGCCGTCGAAGTGCGGGGTGGTGAAGTAGACCGTCGCGTCGTCGGCGAGCAGCGCCTCCTTGGCGCCCAGGTCCGGCACCCGGGCGCCGAGGACCGGCCCGTCGGGGGCGGCGTCGCCCAGGGCGTCGAGGTCAGCCCGGCGCAGCGGCCGCTCCCACACGAACGGCTTGTCGCGTACCCGCCAGGCCGGCAGGCCGTCGTACGACGGCCGCTCCGTCGTCTCCGGCAGGGCGAGCGCGAGCCGTCGGACGTCCTCCCAGGTGGCCACGGCCCGACGATACGACGCCGGGGGAAGGCCGCGCCGCAGGCGCACCGGACCCGGTTGCCGGACTGTCGTGCCGATGTGCTGTGCTGGCGCTCGGACAGCTACCCGACGGCCACGACCTGAGGAGGGCGGCGGTGCACGGTGAGACGCTGGTGCTCTGCGCCGACGGGCTGGTCGAGCGACGCGCGCCCGGCCACGAGGACGACATCACCCTGCTGGTCATGCGGTACGGCCCGGCGTGACGGTCACCGTACGGCCGCTGGTCGCGGCGGACTGGCCGGCGCTGTGGCCGATGCTGCGGGACATGGGGGTGACCGCCGAGCCGCCCGAGGCGCACCACGCCCGGTACCTCGCCCTGCTCGCCGACCCACGCTGGGTGTTCCTCGGCGCGCAGGGCGGCGGCGAGCTGCTCGGCTACGCCGCCGTCCAGGACCACGGCCCGCACCCGCGCGGTGGCGACGAGCACCGGACGGCCCGGCTGCACGACCTCTACGTCCGCCCGGAGCTGCGCCGGGGCGGGGTGGGCCGGGCGCTGCTCGCGGCGGTGTGCGAGTGGGCCGCCACGCGGGTGCGCCACCTCGAGTGGCAGGCCCACCGTGAGCGGGCCGCCCCCTTCTACGAGCGCCTCGGCCACCGGGGCGAGCCCTGCCCCCAGCCGGACTACCCCACCTTCCAGGTCCACTTTCCCCCACGCCACTGACCACCACCCGGCGCGCCCGCGGCCGTGGCCCGGCGGCGGGGCGCGCCGGGTGGCGGGCCGAGCCTGGAAGCGGGGCGGGAGCGGGGCCGGGGCGGGCGTCAGGGGAGGGGGTGGGAGATGTCGCGGGCATGGTCGGCGACGGCGGCGCCGACCACCGTCGCGTCCAGTGGCAGCATCTCCAGGCACCGTCGCACGGCGGCGGCCATCAGCGCGTTCGGCACCCGCATCGACAGCGTGCAGTGCGGCACCCAGCGCCCCGGCCGGTACTGCTCGGACAGGGCGATCCCGGCCCGGGCCAGCCGCTCGTGCACCAGGGCCTGGTGGGCCAGCAGCTCGACGGTGGGGGTGACGCCGAGCCAGAGCACCCGGCCGACGAACTGCCCGGCGTGGTCGAAGGCCAGCCGCAGCGGCGCGGCCACCACCGTCCCGCGCAGCGCGTCGGCCACCCGCTGCGGGTCGAGGCGGGGCGCCACGGCGAGGGAGACGTGCGGCCGGTGCCGCTGCTCCAGCAGCGAACGCATGCTCTGCACGCCCTCGGCCTCCAGCGCGTCCCAGAGCACCCGGATGCGACGGGTGGCGTCGGTGTCCAGATACAGCTCCAGGGCCGCGACCACGTGATCACCCTAGAGGCAGGGTTTACCGCCGGCCACACCGCGCAGCGGGTCGCCTCGGTACGACCCGAGAACTCGCGGCCTCTGGTCGACCACCCCGAGGCGGTCGCGGGGCGTACCCGGGAGTTCCTGGCCGGGCTGCGGCCGAATCACCCGGTCCGGGTGAGGCCGACTCACCCTCCGGGCTGCGAAGGTGCTCAACGGGCTGTGAGACCACGAGTGGGGAGGGGCGCCATGGCCACGTCGGTGGCAGAGTTCCTGCAAGGGCTGAGCCCGCGCCGCCGCCCGGAACTGCCCGAGACCAGCGCCGGCACGGTCCGGTTCGACGTTCGCGACGAGGGCCACACGGAGCACTGGTACCTCACCCTGCGCGACCAGCGCCTCGACGTGACCCGCTCGTCCGCGGACGCCGACCTGGTCATCCGGGGCGACCGGGAGGCCTTCGACCGGCTCGCCAACGGCCGGACGCACACCTTCGCCTTGCTGATCCGCAACGACCTGACCCTGCGGGGCGACGTGCGGCTGCTGATGACACTGCGGCGTGTCTTCCCCGGCCCGGCCGAAGCCCGGCACCCCCGGGAGGTCGCCCGACGAGGGGACGGGCGCCGGTGAGACAGGAACGCGTCCACGTCTTCGCCGGCAACGCCTTCGCGGCCAGCAACGCCCAGGGGGACATGGAGGTCGACCCACGGGCGCCGGTCGGGCTCTGGTCGTTCGACACCCGGTTCCTGTCCCGCTGGGTGCTCACCGTCGACGGCGAGCGCCTGAACGTGCTGTCCCGCGACGACATCAGCTACTTCGAGACCCGCTTCTTCCTGGTCCCCGGCGCGGCCAGCCACTACGTCGACGCGGACGTCTCGGTCATCCGGCACCGGTCCCTCGACGACAGCTTCAACGAGCGGATCACCATTCTCAACCACGCCGCCGAACCGGCCGAGTTCGTCGTCCGGATGGACATCGACGCCGACTTCGCCGACACCTCGGAGATCCGCAGCCCGCGGCCGCGCCGGACGACCGCGAACGCCTCATTCGCCGACGGGGCCCTCCGGCTGCGGTACGAGCGGGAACGGTTCAGCCGGGAAACCGTCATCTGCACCACCGCCCCGGGCCACATCGACGAGGGTGGCATCACCTACCGGATCAGCATCCCGCCGCACGGGCAGTGGGTCACCGATCTGCACGTCGACATGAGGATCCGGGGCGAGGGCGGAGCCGACGTGCGGACCAGCCTGAAGTCGCACGGGCAGCGGGTCGGCCACGACATGCGCCAGGACCTGCGGGAGTGGCTGGACCGGGCGCCGCGGCTGGTGGCCGAGCGCGACACACTGGCGGACGTCTACGAGGACGCGCTGACCGACCTGGCCGCGCTGCGGTACGTGCCGCTGTCGGACGTCGGGCGGGTGCCGGTGGGCGGCCTTCCCTGGGCGATGGCGCTCTACGGCCGGGACGCCATCGTCACCTGCCTGCAGACGCTGCCGTTCACCCCCGAGCTGGCCCCGGCCACCCTGCGGCTGCTGGCCATCGCCCAGGGCGGGCAGCTCGACGACTACCACGACGAGGAGCCCGGCAAGATCCTCGGCGAGCTGCGTTACGGCGAGTCCGCCGGCTTCGGCGAGGAGCCGACCGCGCTCTACTACGGAGCCGCCGACACCACCCCGCTCTTCGTCGTCCTGCTCGACGAGTACGAGCGCTGGTCCGGCGACGTCGCGCTGGTCCGGGAGCTGCGCCATCCGGCGCGGATGGCGCTGGACTGGATCGACGAGTACGGGGACCTGACCGGGGACGGTTACCTGCGCTACCAGCGGCGTAACCCGCGCAACGGGCTGGTCAACCAAACCTGGAGGAACTCCCCCGACGCGATCGTGCACCGCGATGGCCGAATGCCCGGGTTCCCCCGGTCGACCTGCGAACTCCAGGGGTACGCGTACGACGCGAAGGTGCGGGGCGCCCGGCTGGCCCGGGAGTTCTGGGGCGACCCGGAGTACGCCGACCGGCTGGAGCGGGAGGCGGCGGCGCTCAAGGAGCGGTTCAACCGGGACTTCTGGCTGCCACAGCGCGGGCATTACGCGCTGGCGTTGGAGCCGGACGGCACGCCGGTGGAGACGCTCACCTCCGGCATCGGCCACCTGCTGTGGAGCGGGATCGTCCCCGAGGAGCGGTCGGCGCAGGTCGCGGCGCACCTGCTCTCGCCGGAGCTGTTCACCGGCTGGGGAGTGCGGACCCTGGCCGAGGGGCAGCTGCCGTACAACCCGGTGGGGGCGCACGTCGGTGCGGTCTGGCCGTCGGACAACTCGCTGATCGCCGCGGGCCTGCGCCGCTATGACCACGACGACGAGGCGGCCCGGATCGCGGCCGGCGTCTTCGAGGTCGCGGAAATGCTCACCGGGTCGGTGCCGGAGGTGATCGCCGGCTACCCGCGGGGGGTCACCAGTTATCCCGTCCAGCTGCCGATGGCGGGCCGCCCGCAGTCCTGGGCCGCCGGGGCGCTGCTGATGCTGCTGGGGACCGTCCTCGGGTTGCGGCCGTGCGGGGACAACCTGCTGGTCAGCCCGGCCGTGCCGGAGGGCTTTGGCAGGCTGGAGCTGCTGGACATCCCCGGCCGGTGGGGCCACACCGACGCGAACGGCCGGGACCACTCCGCCCGCTCCCGGGAGCGCCACTCCCGGGAGCGCTGACCGGGACCGCGTCGCGCGCATTCCGATCCGCGACGATGGTCGGCGGCGCGTCACCGCTGCCCGGCGGGTGCGTCCTCCGGAACGTCGTCGGGGGTCGGGCCCGGCGCGGCGACGGTGACCGCCGGGGCGCCGGCCGGGCGGGTGGCGACCCGCCGGGACAGGCTGCGGTCGACGCCGACGAGGAGCAGGCCGAGCAGCCAGAACGCGAACGCGAAGTAGACCGCGCTGACGGACACCCCGTCGTAGCCGAGCTGCCCGGCGTCGATGAACGGGTACGGGTAGCGGTGCACGACGAGCCCGCGCACCAGCGCGAAGCCCAGGTACGCCAGTGGGAAGGCCAGCCACCAGGCGGCGTGGCGCACCCGCAGCCGGCCGCGCTGGTCGAACAGCGCCCAGTCGGCGATCGCCAGCAGCGGCACGACGGTGTGCAGGAACTGGTTGCCCAACGCCTCGCCGAGCGCGCGGTCCGGCTGGGGCATCGCGAAAGGGCTGGCCGGGTTGGCCAGGACCAGGTGGTAGACCACCCCGGTGATGCTGATGTAAAGGGTGACCGCCCCCTTGAGTGCGGAGGATGGCTCGGGCCGCACCCGCCAGGCCCGCCAGCCCGCGTAGCCGGCGAAGAGCCCGACCGCCAGGTTGCTCTGGATGGTGAAGTACGGCAACAGGCCGGTGACCGTGGCCGGGCCGAGCGCGGTGAGCACGATCCCGGCCAGCACGCTGCCGACGATCGCCAGACGGAAGGCGACCGCCACGCGCCGACGCCGCAGACTCATCGGCGCAAGCTACCAGCCCGACCCGCGCCGGTCACCAGCCGGCGGAGCCCGCCCCGCCCGGGCATGCGCCATCACGTCGCTGGTGCTCCAGCCCGCGGTGGCGCCCCGACGGGGCAGCGGGCGCGGGGGCCTGGCGGATTCGCCCGGGCGTGGCCTGGTGGATTCGCCCGGGCGTGGCCTGGTGGATTCGCCCGGGCGTGGCCTGGTGGATTCGCCCGGGCGTGGCCTGGCGGATCCACCCGGGCGGGGCCGGCCGCGGCCGGCTTTTCGGCCCGACTGGACGGTGTGGCGCCCTTGTCCGACGGCCGGCCGCTCGGCCGCCCGGCGGGTCTCGGGTCGGGGTGGCCGGCCGTCGGGGCGCCGGCGTCGCGGACCACGCGCTCGCAGTAGCCGGCCACCTCGTCCCGACCTCCGGCGCTGGCGATCAGGTCGGAGAAGGCCGGGTTGTCCAGGGCCCGGCCTGGGTTGTTCCCGGCGCCGGCCTGGTAGGCGCGGCACAGCTCGAGCATCGACGCGCCCGGTGAGGGTCGCGTGGACCCCTTGGTGGACGGAGCGTCGGACCGGACCGGCGCGGCCGTGATGAAGGGACCGCCGGGCGGCGCGGCGGACTGGGCCGGGGCCGGGTCGCCGCCGTGCAGCGGGACGGGCAAGGTGCCGGTCACGAGGGCGACGCCCCCGGCGGCGGCCACGGCGAGGCCCGCGAGCGCGACCTTCAGCCCGGTCAGCCGGGCCAGCGTGCGCGACCGGCTGGGCAGGGGCGTGGGCAGCGGAGTCCCGGCGAGGGCGCGGCGGAACGCGTGCATCGCGGCGATCTCCCCGCGCAACTCGGCGGGGCGCGGCGCCGCGCGCACCGCCGTCAGTAGCCGGACGAGCGGCTCCGGGCCGGCGTGCCGGTCGGCGACCGGTCCGACGAGCAGCCGCTCGAGGGTTTCGGAGTCCATGCGATGTACGTTCATCTCGTGTCCCTCAGCGCCGGGCGTCCGCCAGGCGTTACATTCCCGCCGTCGGGGTGGCGCTGAATACGCGGCGGTGGCCGCGGGGACGGGGCCGGGTCAGCCCATCATCTTGGACCCGTCGACCGCCTCCCGGAGGATGTCGGCGTGCTGTGCGGTCCCGGCGATGACGTGCAGCAGGACGCGGCGTACGGACCAGCTCGCACCCGGCTCGAACCAGGGCGCCACCGGCAGCGGGTGCGACGCGTCCAGGTCGAGGGTGGCGAGCAGCTCGTCGGTGCGGGCGGCGACCTCGGCGTACCGGTCGAGTAGCCCGGCGAGGGTCTCGCCCTCGACCATCCGGAACCCGTTCGCCCAGTCGAGCGGCTCGCTCTGCATCGCCTCGGCGCCCTCAGCATGGTTGCTGTTCAACAAATGCTGCGACGGGCAGGCCCAGCGTGACGCAGCCTGGCTGGCCGAGCTGCTCGGCGTGACCCCCGCCCCGGAGCGCGCCGATGTGTGAGGCGGTTTGTCACCCGGATTCGCGGGTACCGCGCGGGGGGAGACAGGGAGGTGCGGCGATGACGCACGAGGAGCAGCGGCCGGGCGTGCCGGACGACGCCGAGGCGCGGCGGGTCCGCGAGGCGGAGGAGGCGCACGGCGGGAGCATGGCGCCGGGGCTGGTGGACGAGCGGGGTCGGCCGGTCGCCGAGCCGCCGCCGGCCCCGGCCGGCGACGAGGACGGCACCCGCTCCTGACCCGACCCTCGGGCCCCGTGCCGGCCCTCCGGCGCTGTGGAGGTGCGGCGGCCCTTTGGAGCTGATGACGTCAACGGATCGCCCCTGAGTCGTTCACGTCATCAGCTCCAAAGGACCCGCCACTGGCCAGGCCCCGGGCGTCGAGCACGGGCCGGTCGGGCCGTGCTCCGGGTGACACCCGTCGGGCCGGCCACGGCTCGCCCAGGCCGGCCCCGCCGGCGGGCGAACGGGCCATGCCGGGACTCCCGCCCCGCGCACGGCCCGCCACACCGCCGGTCAATCCCGGGTGACTCCTTCCGGGTGCATGCCGGTGGCCTCCTCCAGCGCGTTGTCCGGCAGGTCCCCGCCGGCCGCGTCGTCGGGGAAGGTGCGTCCCGACGGCGCCGGGTCGGGCGGCGCGCCCGGCCCTGCCTCCGTCGCCCGGGTCGGTTCCACCGAACCGAAGCCGTGCCGGCCCGCCCGTCCGGACGGTTTGCCCGGCGCGCCGGCCCGGCGTTCACCCCGCCGGCCCTCCGGCACGGCGTTCTCCTCGCTCCCCTCGCCCATCGGGTCGTCCTCGCCCGCGCCCCAGGGCGGGTCCCCGTCGAAGCCGTCCGTGGTGCCCCAGGGGGCGGCGGACTCCGGCCCGCGCCCCGCGCCCCGCGTCGGTCCCTCGTTCGCCATCATGGTCACCTCGCTGCTCGTCGTCGCGCCCGGCCGTGTCGCGCCCGTCCCGCCCGGTGCCGGGCCGTCGCCGACGGCCACCCGCACCGGCCCTACGCGCTCAGCCGGCCATCGCCATCCGGCGCTTGGCCGTGCCCATCGCGGCGATCTTTCCCATCGAGCTCCCCATCGATGCCGGCGCGTTCATCAGCCCACCGGCGCGCCCCAGCATCCCGCGGAACACCTGGCCGGGCTTCTGCTGCTCGCCCATGTACGCGGTCACCACGACCAGCGCCCCGGTCAGCGCCGGGATGGTCCACTGCAGCAGCTTCATCTGCCGCTGGCAGGCCGCCACGCCGGCCGGGGTCTGATAGTTGGGCTCCGTAGCCCCCTCGACCGGCGGGTTGCCGGCCTTCGCCAACCGCATGCCGAGCAACCGGCTGTACCCGGTCACCGCGAGTGCGCCGACGGTCAGCGCCGTCTTGACCGCGCTGATCCTTCCCACTCCCCGCTGGGTGAACATCCGCGGGCTCTCCGTGGCGAGTTCGCCGACCGCGCCGGCCAGGTGGGCGCCGATCGCCGCCGCGTTCACCGGCGTCCAGCGGGACCACCCCGCGGAGGCGATGGGGAGTCGCTGAGTCGAGTCGCTGATCCGTGCCGCCGCCCCGTTGACGCCGAGCGCTCCCATCAAAGAGCCACCGAACCAGGCCGCCAGGCCCAGATCGTGCATCGAGCGCAGCGCGGTGTGCCGTTCGGACATCTGATCCCCCTCCACCGTATTCGGGCGCAGCGGAATACCCACCCATCGCGCGACTACGCACCCCGATCTCACGGGCGGCGGGGACGTCCCCTCCCGCGACGTTCGTCCCGGCGGAGACCGCCGCCACCAGGGGCGGGCGGTGGGGTGGACGGTCGGTCGCTCAGCGTCGCGGCAGGCCCGCCGCGAAGGCCGCCACCCGCGCGGCCAGCGGCCGCCCGGCGCGGACCCAGGTGAAGTGGTCCAGCGGGGCGCCGGCCTCGGCGACGGTGTACCGGTCGCGGGTGACCGGCGCCGCGGTGAGCTTGGCGCAGAGGTGATCCAGCGTGCCGTGCGGGGTGTACTGGTCGTCGTCGACGCTGACCGCCAGCACCGGCGTGCCGACCCGCCCCACCGCCGCCTCGGCGTCCACCCCGTCCAGCACCGGGAAGCGCCCGGTCCGCGCGGTGTACGCCCAGTCCCGGATCACCCCGCGCGCCTGCCGCCCGCCGAAGCCCCACCCCGGCCAGACCCCCAGCGCTGCCGCCGTCGCCGCGATGCCCTGGGTGTACGGCAGCACGCCGTACCGCCGGGCGCCGGGGTAGCTGCGCCAGTACGGCACGCCGACGGCGAGCAGGGCCAGCCCGTCGACCGCGTCGGCACCGTGCAGGGCGAGGTGCAGCAGGGCGGCCTGCCCGCCGAGGGAGTGCCCGAGCAGCAGCCGGGTGCGGCCGTCCAGCCGGGGCTTCAACGCGTCGAGGACCGCGCCGACGTCACCGGCCAGCTCGGGGTACACCTGCACCCCGTTGCGCGCCCCGTCGAGGTCGACGAACTCCTGGCTGTACTCGCTGTCCCCGCTCACGGTGCCAGCGTACGGCGGCAGGCTACCGGCGGGTAGCAACGGGTGCGCCCCTTTTCGGCGACGGCCGCGAACCCCCATCCTGGAGGTTCGCGGCCGGTCCGGGTCGCTGTGCCGCGGTCAGACGCCGCCGCGCAGCATCCCCGGCCCGAACACCTCGTACGCGATCTGCTCCACCGGCACGCCCCGGCGCAGCAGACCGCCCCGGATCTGGTTCATGAACGGCAGCGGCCCGCAGAGGTGCACGTGCGCGTCGGGGGAGAGCGGGATCAGTTCCGGGTCGATCCGGCCACTGGTCACCTCGGCGGTCAGCGCCTCCGGGTCGTCGCGGTCGCTGGTCTGCTCGTACCAGAGCTTGAGCCGCAGGTTGGGCAGCCGGGCGTGCAGCCGGGGCAGTTCGTCGCGGTGCGCGTGCGCGGCCCCGTCCCGGTCGGCGTGCACCAGCACCACCGGCCGCTCGGGCGCGGTGGCCGCCAGGTGCTCCAGCGCGGACATCGCCGGGGTGAGCCCGATGCCGGCGCTGACCAGCAGCAGCGGCCCGTCGCCGGCCACCGCGCTGACCTCGCCGAAGGGCGGGCTGAGCCGCAGCGTGTCGCCGGCTGCGGCCCGCTCGTGCAGGACGGTGGAGACCAGCCCGTCCGGCGCGCCGTTGACGCCGCGGACCCGCTTGACGGTGATCCGCCAGTGGTCGGCGCCGGGACGGCCGGAGAGGCTGTACTGCCGGATCTGCTGGCCGAGCCCGGCGTCGAGGTCGACGGCGACCGAGACGTACTGGCCGGGGACGAAGTCGGGGACCGGTCCGCCGTCGGCCGGTACGAGGGTCAGGGAGACGACGTCGGTGGCCTCCGCCGTCACGCCGGTGACCCGCCAGTCGCGCCAGACCGACCCGCCCTCGGCCACTCCGGCCGTCGTGTACAGGCGGGCCTCCCGGGCAATGAGTTCGCAGGCCATCAGCCAGTAGACCTCGTCCCAGGCGGCGGCGATCTCCGGGGTGACGGCCTCGCCCAGCACCTCGCCGATGGCGGCCATCAGGTGCCGGCCGACGACGGTGTACTGGGTGGCGGTGATGCCGAGCGAGGCGTGCTTGTGCGCGATCCGGTCCAGGATGGCACCCCACGCCGAGCTGTCGGCACCCGTCAGGTGTTCGGCGTACGCGACGACGGAGGCGGCCAGCGCGGCCTTCTGCTGACCGGTGGCCTGGTTGCCCCGGTTGAACAGGTTGAGCAGCTCGGGGTGCGCGGCGAACATCCGCGGGTAGAACCGGCCGGTGATCTCCTCCCCGTGCGCCTTTACGACGGGCAGGGTCGCGATCACCACGGCCTTGGACGATTCCGAGAGCACGGTGCTCCTCCTTCTGCGTTGCCTACGGGAGCCACTTAAACAGGAATTTGAGATGCCTCTTCAGGGCCGAAAGTCCCGGGTGGGGTGTTGCCGGCGTCACGGACTCCCGGCCCCGGTCCCGGCCGGGCGCGCTGGCTAGGGTCGGTACGTGAAGCTCAACCGGTCCACCGACATGGCGCTGCGGATCGCCATGCTGACCGCGCCGGCGTCGACCCGGACCACCGTCGACGAGCTGGCCGAGCGGCTGGACCTGCCCCGCAGTCACGTCGCCAAGGTGGTGCAGCGGCTGCAACGGCTCGGCGTGCTGGTCACCATCCGGGGGCGCTCCGGCGGCGTGGCCTTCGCCGCGGGCGCGGAGGAGCTCACCGTGGGCCAGGTCGTCCGGGCCTTCGAGGGCGAGGGTGAGGTCGTCGCCTGCGAGGAGTCGGGCTGCACGCTGCGCGCCGGCTGCCGGCTGCGCGTCCAACTCCGCCGCGCCCAGGCCGCCTTCCTCGCCGTCCTCGACGACGTACGCCTCGGCGACCTCGTCGACGCCCCCGCCGCCCCCCTCCTGCTCACCCTCACCACGCCCCCACCCAGCCCCTGACCCCGGCCCGCCTGCCCGCCTAACTTCGAGGGGCCGGGCCCGCAGGAACTTCTTGCTCAGCGCGGCGGGCCAGCGCCCCACGTGATCACCGAGGCGAGCGGTCGCGGGAGGCAGGCGGCGTTGTCTGCCTCGGTGGTTCCGGTGCGGGGTGGCGTTGCGGGTGGGCGGTAGCCTGCGGGAGCCGATCCACGTCGATGCGGAGCGCCGATGTCCTCTTCCCGGGTGTCCCACCCGCTGTTCGCCCGGGTGTTCGCGCGGGCGAGCGTGGCGATGGACCGGGCCGGTGCGGCCGAGCACCGGCGTCGGCTGGTCGCCGGCCTGCGCGGGCGGGTGGTCGAGGTGGGCGCCGGCAACGGCCGGATGTTCCCGCACTACCCGCCCGAGGTGGATGCGGTGCTCGCGATGGAGCCCGAGCCCTGGCTGCGTGCCGCCGCCCGCGCGGCCGCCGAGCGGGCGCAGGTGCCGGTCACGGTCACCGCCGGGCTGGCCGAGGCGCTGCCGGTCGCCGACGCCACCGTCGACGCCGTGGTGCTGTCGCTGGTGCTCTGTTCGGTCCCCGACCAGGCGGTCGCGCTGCGGGAGGCGTACCGGGTGCTGCGCCCCGGCGGGTCGCTGCGGTTCTACGAGCACGTCGCGGCGGGTACTCCCGGGCTGCGCCGGGCGCAGCGGGTGGCCGACGCGACCTGCTGGCCGCTGCTCTGCGGCGGCTGCCACACCGGCAGGGACACGGTGTCGGCGATCGTCGCCGCCGGGTTCAGCGTGGTCCGGCTGGACCGGTTCCGCTTCCCGCCCGGGCGGCTTTCGGGGCCGGCCTCGCCGCACGTGCTCGGCGCCGCGATCCGGCCCTGAGATCCGTCGCCGCCGACCGGGCGCACGACGGGGGCCGCCCGTGCGGGCCACCCGGGGCCCGGCGGCACCGGCCGGAGCGGCCCGGGGAACACCGCGGCGGGGGGCGGCGTTGCTGCCTGGTGGCTCACGACCGGCGGCCCCGGACGCGGCGGGTCCAGCGGGGCTGCGCGATTGTGTCGGGGCGTGCGGCTAGGCTCGCTGCGGCGCGCCGCGCGTGGAGATCGAGACGGTGAGCGGCACCACACCGCCAAGACCTGGGAGTACGACCAGTTGACCGCACAGCCTGAGACCCTCTACGGGGCCGACGACCTCACGCATCTCGAGGGCCTGGACGCCGTCCGCAAGCGTCCCGGTATGTACATCGGCTCCACCGACAGCCGTGGCGTGGGTCACCTCGTCAACGAGATCCTCGACAACTCCACCGACGAGGGTGTTGGTGGTCACGCCACCAAGGTCGAGGTGACGCTGCACGCCGACGGGTCGGTGCGGGTCGACGACGACGGTCGCGGCATCCCCACCGACGTGCACGCCAAGTCCGGCATCTCCGGGGTCGAGCTGGTGCTCACCCGGCTGCACGCCGGCGGCAAGTTCGGCGGCTCCGGCTACAAGACCTCCGGCGGGCTGCACGGCGTCGGCGCCTCGGCCGTCAACGCGCTCTCCCGCCGTTTCGACGTCACCGTGCGGCGCGGCGGCAAGGTGCACGCCATGTCGTTCCGGCACGGCGTACCGGGAATCTTCGACGGCGACGGCCCGGACGCCCCCTTCACCGCCGGCCCCGGGCTTCAGATCGTCGGCGCGATGAAGCGCGGCCAGCGCGCCGGCACCTTGATCCGTTACTGGCACGACGCCCGCTACTTCGAGACCGGCGCGGCGCTCGACGTCGACGCCGTCCGGATGAAGCTGCGCAACACCGCCTTCCTGGTGCCGGGGGTCGACTACCGGCTGCGCGACGAGACCGGTGAGCAGCCCACCGAGGAGCGCTTCCACTTCCCCAACGGCCTCACCGACATGGTCGAGTTCCTGGCCCCGGCCGGTGACCGGCCGGTCTCCGGCACCCTGCTGGTCACCGGCGAGGGGACCTACCGGGAGAACGCCGCCGACGCCAACGGCGTGATGCAGTCCAACGTGCAGCGCCGCGCCGAGGTCGAGGTGGCCTTCCGCTGGGGCACCGGCTACGAGCGCACCGTGGAGTGCTTCACCAACACCATCCGCAACGCCCACGGCGGCACCCACCGTAAGGGCTTCGAGCGGGCGTTGGCGCGGACCCTCGCCGACGCCGTCCGCAACACCCGTGGCCTGCTCAAGGCCAAGGAGGAACCACCCACCCTGGACGACGTCCTGGAGGGGATGACGGCCGTGGTGCACATGCGCATCCCGGAGCCGCAGTTCACCTCCCAGACCAAGGACGAGCTCTCCACGGCCGGCATCACCAAGGTGATCCAGTCCCTGGTCGAGCAGCACCTGAAGGCGTGGCTGGACGACCGGAAGACCAAGGCCGAGGCCCGCACAGTCCTGCAGAAGATCGTCGACGCGGCCCGGGTCCGGTTGACCCAGAAGCAGCAGAAGGACGCGGCTCGGCGCAAGACCGCCCTGGAGGGCGCGTCGATGCCGGCCAAGCTGGTCGACTGCCGCGCCGGAGGCATCGACCGGAGTGAGTTGTTCATTGTCGAGGGCGACAGCGCATTGGGGACGGGCCGACTTGCCCGATCTGCCGAATATCAGGCACTTCTCCCGATCCGCGGCAAGATCCTCAACGTGCAGAAGGCGAACCTCCAGCAGGTGCTGGACAACGCCGAGTGCGCGGCGATCGTGCAGGTACTCGGCGCCGGCTCGGGGCGTACCTTCGACCTGTCCGCGCTGCGGTACGGCCGGGTTCTGATCATGGCGGACGCCGACGTGGACGGCGCGCACATCCGTACCCTGCTGATCACGCTCTTCGCCCGGTACATGCGGCCGCTGATCGAGGCCGGCCGGCTCTTCGCCGCGATGCCGCCGCTGCACAAGATCACCACCAAGGGGCGCAACCCGCAGACCATTTACACCTACACCCAGGCCGAGATGGAGGCGACGGTCCGCAAGCTGGAGAAGGCCGGCAAGCAGATCGTCACCCCGATCCCGCGCTTCAAGGGCCTCGGCGAGATGGACGCCGACGAGCTGTGGGAGACCACGATGAACCCGGCCACCCGGGCGGTCCGCCGGATCACCCTCGACGACGTCGACGCCGCCGAGCGGATCCTCGAACTGCTGATGGGGGAGAAGGTCGAGCCGCGCCGCAACTGGCTCATCGACTCCTCCAGCCGGGTCGACCGCGAAGCGATCGATGCATGAGCACGCTGGCCGCCCGCCGAGAAGGAAGCTGAACGATGGCACGCCGTAGGGAAGACCGCGCCAAGGCGGACCTGTCCGCCTTCGACCAGGCCGGCGCGCGGGTCTTCGACAACCCGCTGGTCACCGAGGTCTCCGACTCCTACCTGGAGTACGCCTTCTCGGTCATTCACTCCCGCGCCCTGCCCGACGCCCGGGACGGCCTCAAGCCGGTGCACCGGCGCATCCTCTACGCGATGAATGAAGCGGGCTTCCGCCCCGACCGGGCGCACGTGAAGTCCGCTCGCGTGGTCGGCGACGTGATGGGCCGCTACCACCCGCACGGTGACACTGCCATCTACGACGCGATGGTCCGGATGGCCCAGGACTTCTCGCTCAACGTGCCACTCATCGACGGGCATGGAAATTTTGGAAGCCCGGACGATGGACCGGCCGCGGCGCGCTACACCGAAGCACGCATGTCCCGTGAGGCGATGCTGCTGGTCGGCGAGCTGGGCGAGGACACCGTCGACGTCGAGCCCAACTACGACGGCTCGCTGACCCAGCCCACCGTGCTGCCGGCCGCCTTCCCCAACCTGCTGGTCAACGGCGCGTCCGGGATCGCGGTCGGGATGGCGACCAACATGATCCCGCACAACCTCGGCGAGGTGGTCTCCGCCGCCCGGTGGCTGATCAACCACCCGGACGCCGACCTGGACAAGCTGATGGAGTTCGTTTCCGGCCCGGACCTGCCCACCGGCGGTCTGCTGCTCGGCCTGGACGAGGTGCGCCGGGCGTACGAGACCGGGCGCGGCGTGGTCCGGATGCGCGGCCGGGTCGAGATCGGCCCTCTCGAAGGCAGTCGGGGCCGGCAGGCGATCACCGTCGTCGAGTTGCCGTACGGTGTCGGCGCGGAGAAGGTCATCGCGGCGATCACCAACGAGGTCACCAAGACCAAGCGGCTGACCGGCATCGCCGACGTCAAGGACCTCACCGACCGCGAGAGCGGCACCCGCCTGGTCATCGAGTGCAAGGTCGGGGTCAACCCGCAGGCGCTGCTGGCCGACCTCTACCGGCTCACCCCGCTGGAGCAGTCGTTCGGCGTCAACAACCTGGTGCTGGTCGACGGCCAGCCGCGCACCCTCGGGCTGAAGGCGCTGCTGGAGGTCTTCCTGGGCCACCGGTACGAGGTGGTCACCCGGCGCAGCGCGTACCGCAGGCGCAAGCGCGAGGAACGGCTGCACCTGGTCGACGGTCTGCTGATCGCCCTGCTCGACATCGACAAGGTGGTCAAGCTGATCCGGGCCAGCGAGGACGCCCAGGCCGCCAAGGACGGGCTGATGCAGAAGTTCAAGCTCTCCGAGATCCAGGCCACCTACATCCTGGACACTCCGCTGCGCCGGCTGACGAAGTACGACCGGATCGAGCTGGAGGCGGAGCAGGAGAAGCTCCGCGGGGAGATCGCCGAGCTGTCGAAGATCCTCGACGACCCCAAGGTGCTCAAGAAGGTCGTCTCCGACGAGCTGGCCTCGGTGGTGAAGCAGTTCGCCGCGCCGCGCCGCACCACCCTGGTCGACGGCGACCTCAAGGAGGTGCTGGCGGCCTCGGTGCCGGCCGGTCCCCTGGAGGTGGCCGACGATCCCTGCCAGGTGATCCTCTCCGCGACCGGGCTGGTCGCCAGGACCGCGGCCGAGTCGGAGGAGGCCGCCGAGGGGCGCCGGCGCAACGGCCGGGTCAAGCACGACACCGTACGCGCCGTCGTGCACACCACGGCCCGGGGCCGGGTGCTCCTGGTGACCAGCGCCGGCCGGGCGTTCAAGATCGACGTGCTGCCGCTGCCCGTGCTGCCGGAGCAGGCCGGCACGGTCTCGCTGCGCGGGGGCATGTCCGCCGCCGAGCTGGTGCCGCTGGAGGCCGGCGAGATGGTGGTCGGCCTGGCCCCGCTCGGGGCGACCGCGCAGGGCTCGCCGGGCCTGGCACTCGGTACGCGGCAGGGCGTGGTCAAGGTCTGCGCGCCGGAGTGGCCGGTCCGCTCGGACGAGTTCGAGGTGATCGGCCTGCGCGAGGGCGACGAGGTGGTGGGGGCGACCTGGCTCACCGACGGCCAGGAGGCCCTGACCTTCATCACCTCGGAAGCGTCCCTGCTGCGCTTCGCCGTGACGCTGGTCCGCCCGCAGGGGCTCAAGGGCGGCGGCATGGCCGGCGTCAACCTGCCCGACGGGGCGCGGGTGGTCTACTTCGGCGCGGTTCGCACCGATGACCCGGGGCATGGCGATCCGATGGTGGTCACCTCGACGGGCGCGACGGTCAAGGTGACGCCGTTCGGGGCGTACCCGGCGAAGGGGAGGGCGACCGGCGGCGTGCGCGCGCAGCGGTTCCTCAAGGGCGAGACGGATCTGGTGGCCGCCTGGGTCGGCGCCCGCCCGGTCGGTGCGACCGCGACCGGCGACCCGGTGGAGCTGCCCCCGGCGGACCCCCGCCGCGACGGTTCTGGCTTCGCCGTCATGCTCGGCCCGACCGTCCTCGGCCACCTCATCGAACGCGACTGACCCACCCGCGGGGGAGGGGCCCGGGGGCTGACGCCCCCGGGCCCCTCCCCGTCTCATCCCCGGCCGGCCCCGCGTCGATCATGAGGTTGTTGCCCTGTTGGCCGGGTCGCGGCAACAACACCAGGCGGGAGAGGGGGGTCAGAGTTCGGGTTCGGGGCCTCGGCGGGAATCCGGGGTGGTGCCGCGGAGGCGGGCGACCAGGCGCATGCCGTGGTGGATGAGCAGCGCGGCGGCGGTGCCGAGGGCGATGCCGTTGAAGGAGAGGTCGCCGGCGGTGAGGGTGTAGTTGGCGGCGCCGACGATCACCGCGACGGCGGCGGTCATCAGGTTGACCGGGTCGTGGAAGTCGACCCGGTTCTCGATCCAGATCCGCGCGCCGAGGATGGCGATCAGGCCGTACAGCGCGGTGGTCGCGCCGCCCAGCACCCCGGCCGGCACGGTCAGGATCAGCGCGCCGAACTTCGGGCTGAGCCCGAGCAGCACCGCCGCCAGCCCGGCCACCCAGTACGCGGCGGTGGAGTAGACCCGGGTCGCCGCCATCACGCCGATGTTCTCCGCGTACGTGGTGGTGCCGGAGCCGCCGCCGGAGCCGGCGAGCACGGTGGCCAGGCCGTCGCCGAGGAATGCCCGGCCCATGTCCCGGTCCAGGTTGCGGCCGGTCATCGTGGCGACCGCCTTGACGTGCCCGGCGTTCTCGGCGACCAGCACCAGGATCACCGGGATCACCAGCACCACCGCGCGGAGGCTGAAGCTCGGCGCGTGGAACTGCGGCAGCCCCACCCAGGCGGCCTCGCGCAGCCCGTCGACCGCCTTTGGGTCCAGGTCGCCGAGGACGGCGGCGAGCGCCCACCCGACCACCACGCCGAGCAGGATGGACAGCCGGGCCAGGAAGCCCCGGAAGGCGACCGTCGCCAGCAGGATCGCGGCCAGGGTCACCACCGCGATCAACGGCTGCGCCTTGACGCCGGTGCCGCTGCCGCCGCCGTCCCAGGCCACCGGCGCCAGGTTCAGGCCGATCAGCGCGACGATCGCGCCGGTGACCACCGGCGGCATCAGCGCGTCGATCCACCGGGCCCCGGCGAGCTGCACCACCACCCCCACCAGCGCCAACGCGACGCCGGCGACGACGATCCCGCCGAGCGCCGGGCCGATGTCGCCGCCCGCCTTCGCCGCCAGCACCGGGGCGATGAAGGCGAAGGACGAGCCGAGGTACGACGGCAGCCGGTTGCCGGTGATCAGCAGGAACAGCAGGGTGCCGATCCCGGAGAAGAACAGCGTGGTGGCCGGCGGGAAACCGGTGATCAGCGGGACGGTGAAGGTGGCGCCGAACATGGCCACCACGTGCTGCACGCCGATCCCCAGCGTGCGGGGCCAGGAGAGCCGTTCGCCGGGGTGCACCACGTCCCCGGGGGTGACGGACCGGCCGTCGCCGTGCACGGTCCAGGGAGACCAGCGGGAGGTGGGGGACTGGGTCATGAAGCGCCCTTCGCGTCGTCAGGTGACGGGGGCGTGATCGACCCTGAGAGTTGTTTCTAGCACGAGATCCGGCCGCGCCCGGGGGCGGCCGGTCAGGCTACGCCGGTGGGGCGGAACTGGACGCTGACGCGGGGGCCGACCGGGCGGCTGGTCTTGGGGATGGCGTGTTCCCAGGTGCGCTGGCAGGAGCCGCCCATCACGACCAGGTCCCCGTGCCCGAGCGGGAAGCGCAGGCTGGCGCCGCCCCCGCGCGGCCGCAGCAGCAGCGGCCGGGGTGAGCCGAACGAGACGATGGCGACCATGGTGTCGGTGTGCGCCGACCGGCCCCGGGTGTCGCCGTGCCAGGCGACGCTGTCCCGGCCGTCGCGGTAGAGGCACATGCCGGCGGTGACGAACGGCTCGCCCAGCTCGGCGGCGTAGTGCCAGGTCAGCGCCGCGCGGGCTGCGGTCAGCACCGGGTGCGGCAGCGGACGGCCGCCGGCGTACCAGCAGAGCAGGCGGGGGACGTCGACCTCGGCGTCGTACATGGTGCGGCGCTCAGCGCGCCACGGCACCTCGGTCAGCAGGGTGTCGAGGACCGCGTCGGAGCCGCGCACCCAGCCGGGAAGGTGGTCGACCCAGGCGCCCCGGGTGAGCACGTGCCGGCGCAGCCCGCCCGGCAGCGGCCCCAGTGACGGCCCGGCGTCGGCGAGGTCGAGCATCGACGGCTGGTAGGCGGCCTGCGTCATGCCGCCACCCTATCAGCGGTTTAGTACAGGCGTACGATCGCCGCCCTGGACCAGGTCGAGCACCGCGTCGGCGACCCGGGCCCGGCCGCGGCCGTCGACGGTGGCCCAGGCCCGCGCGGAGAGCGCGGCCCGCCGTCGGGGCGAGGTGAGCAGGCCGGTCAACGTCCGCGCGGCCGCCGCCCGGGCCGCCCGCCCGGCCACCCCGGCCCCGGCCAGCTCCGGCAGCTCGCCGAGGCCGGCGGCCAGCCCGTGCTCCACCACCCGGTGGTACGACTCGCGCTGGTTGTCGACCACGCAGACCAGCGCCGACGGCGCGCCGAGGCAGCACAGTTCCCAGGTGGAGGTGCCGGCCGCGCTGACCACCAGGTCCGCCGCGCCGATCAGGGCGGGCAACTCGTCGGTGGGCGGGACCGGACGCAGCGACTGACCCCGACGGGGGGTCACCGCGGCCAGTTCCGCCTCGACCTCGGGGCGTCCCACCACCACGGTCAGCTCCATCGGGTGCCCGGTGGCGAGCAGCACCCGGGTCAGCACCGGGGCGGCGCCGAGCGCGTCCGTGCCGCCGAAGAAGGCGAGCACCCGGGGCCGGCCCACCGGCGTGGGTTCCCTCGGGGCGGCCGGCCGGGTGGTGACCACCGAGTCGCGCAGCAGCGCGTACCGGCTGCCGGCGAGCAGCCGCCCAACGGGCGCGGCGGTCCGGGCGCCGAAGTTCTGGTCCAGGTAGAGGTCGGCGTCCTGCCCCCGGGTGTCGCCGTCGACGATCGCCAGGGTGACCACGCCGGCCGCGCGCAGCGCCCCCGCCCCGGCCGGGTCGAGCTCGTACGAGTCGAGCACCATCGCGTCCAGCCCGTGCCGGTGGGCCGCCTCGACCAGCCCGGCCGGGGAGTCCGGGCCCGGATGCGCCGGGATGCCCCGGGTCGCCAGCTGCGCCTGCGCCCAGCCGACCCGCTCGACGGTGCCGAACAGCTCGACCCGGGCCCCCCGGGCCAGGAACTCCTCGCCGAGAGCCAGGCAGCGGACCAGGTGGCCGACGCCGCGCCGGGGCCCGGCGTCGCAGCGCAACCCGATCCGTGGCGTGTTCACGACTCCTCCAGGCGCTTCTGGCGTACGCCGGCGTTGAGGGCGCGCAGGCCGGGTTGGCCGTCCAGCCAGTCGGCGAGCGTGGCCAGCGGCACGCTGACGTCGCCGAAGTGGTCGGTGACCGCGCGCACCAGCGCCCAGTCCTGCTCGGTGTCGAGGGTGAGCCGCAGCGCCGACCGGTCCGGGGTGAGGGTCACCCCGAGCACCCGGAACAGCTCCGGGTGGGTGTACGCGTACGAGGTGACGTGCACCCGGTGGTGGTCGGTGGCGAGCCGGTCCAGGGTACGCAGCGCGTCCGCCCGGATGATCTCGGCGTCCAGCCCCCGGGGCAGCGTACGGGCGATCGAGGTGCTGGCGTAGTCCAGGCCGGGGACCGCCCGGTACACCGACGCCACCAGCGCGATGATCTCCGGGTCGAGCAGCGGGCAGTCGGCGGTGAACCGCATGACCGCGTCACCGGGGTGGGCGTCCAGGGCGCCGACGAAGCGGCCCAGCACGTCGTCGACCGGGCCCCGGTGGCACGGCACGCCCCACCGGTCGCACTCGGCCACCACCGCGTCGTCGACGGCGTCGGCGCTGGTCGCCACGACCAGGTCGGCGAGCACGCCGCTGTCCCGGGCGGCCCGGACCACCCGGCCGAGCACGCTGCGCCCGGCCAGCGGGCGCAGCACCTTGCCGGGCAGCCGGGACGAGCCCATCCGCGCCTGCACGATCCCCACGATCCGCAGGTCACCCGGCCGCTCGGCCGATCCGGTCCCGCCGCTCACTGCTGCTCCTCCCGTGTGGCGCGCTGGTCCAACGCCTGCCGCGCGCGGCGCTTCGCCGCGCGGGCGCCCCGCTTCGCCAGCCGGGCCGGGGTGATCGCGAGCCGACCCACCCGGTAGCTGAGCGAACCGCTGAGCAGGTTGATCGTCGCGTCGGCCCGGCGCAGCGCCCGCTCCCGCGAGTTCAGCAGCTCCTCGGTCCACTTCAGCAGCGCGGCGAGCCGGGTCAGCTCCTCCCGCTGCCGTTTCCAGGCCTCGCGCAGCTGCTGGTAGCTGCGCGGCCCGGCCGGCGGGTCGGTCGGCTCGACCGCGCGCAGTTCGGTGGCGAGGCGGACCCGCCCGTCGGCGTCGAGGCCGCGCAGCGCGGCGGAGACCGCCGCCTCCGCCTCGATCGCCGCGTCGACGGTGGCCCGGTCCAGCTCCCGCCCGGCGAGGCCGCCGAGCACCACGGTCAGGCCGGCCACGTCCAGGGTGGACGGCCACGGGTGGGCGTACCCACCGGTGAGCAGCGCGGCGGCGAACCGCCACAGGCCCCGGGCCAGCGCCACGTCGACGTCCAGCGGCGCGGCGGCCCGCCAGCTCGGATCGAGCACCGCGTGGTCGTCGCCGGCCACCACCACGTTGTCCGTGCCGGCGAGGGCCATCGCGCCGCCCAGCCGGCCGTCCCGGTCGGCTCCGGCGGCGAGCCAGGACGCGTACCCGCGCAGCAGCCGGCGCAGGGCGTCCAGGTCGCGGCGCAGGCAGGCGTCGAGCAGCAGGGTGCGCAGCAGCCGCCCCTCGGGCACCGGCCCGTCGAGCGCGCCCGGGTCCCGGTAGGCCACCTCGCGGGTGGCGAAGGGCGCTGGCTCACCCGGCCGGCTCATCCGGCCGGTCACCCGCCACCGCCAGCCGTCCGGCCCGTCGACCACCTCGACCACGCCGATCCCCGGCGGCCCGGTCTGCGCCAGCGCCACCGGCAGTGTCGGGCGGCCGGTCGAGGGCTCGCCCGTCAGCGGCGACCCGCCGGCCGGCGCGGATCCGGCGTCCGGGTCGGCGGGCCGGTGGGCGAGCAGCAGCCAGCCCGGCGCCAGCGCCGAGCCGAGCCCCGCGTGCAGCGCGTCGACCGCCAGCCGGGCCGGGTCCTGGAGCACGGGGGCCTCGCCGGCGCCGTCCGCGCAGGCGCCGTGCAGCACCGCGTCGAACAGCCCCGAGGTGGGCCGCCGGTCCAGCTCGTCGGCGGCCACCAGCGCGGTCGCCGCATCCGGATCGGGGTACGCCGCGAAGCAGGCCTCCGGCCGCAGCCCCTCCCCGGCCAGCCGGGCCCGCAGCTGCTCCGGGTTGGCCGGGCGGCCGGTGTCGAGCACCCCGCCGACCGTCCAGGCCGAGTCGGCCCGGGCGGCGTACCAGGGGGCGGTGGCGACCAGCCGGTGCACGCCGAGCGGGTTGTCCAGCCGCAGCAGCAGCGTCCCGCCCGGCCGCAGCGCCCGCACCAGGCGGTCCAGCACGGCGTCCCAGCCCAGCCGGGGGCCCTCCACCGACTCCACCGCGTCCAGGCCGGCGGCGGCGACCACCACGTCGAAGGTCTCGCCGGCGGGCAGGCCCGCCGGGCCGCCGACCACCACCCGGGCGCCCCGCTCGGCCAGCGCCACCCCGTCCGTGTGGCTGCGCAGCAGGCAGGTCACCTCGGCGTGCGTCAGCCGGGTCAGCAGCACCGGGTCGTGCGGCCCGGCCAGCAGGACCCGCGCCCCCGCCGGTACGACCCGCGCCGCCAGCGCGGCCAGCGGCCCGCCGTCGGGCAGCTGCTCCTCCGGCAGGTCGGACCAGGCCAGCATCTCCCCGCCGGGGAGCGCTATCCGGGCCGCCGTCTCAGTCGTCAACTCGTTCCTCCTGGAGATTCGCCCACCCGAGCAGCTCGCGCAGCTCGGCCGGCGTACAGCGGTGGTCGGTGCCCAGTTCGGCGCGGGCGATCTCGACGGCGGTCGGCAGGTCGACGGACTCGCCGTGCAGCTCCGGCCACTGCCGCCGGATCCGGGCGGTGCCACCGAAGGTGGGGTCCTCGGCGGAGAGGATCATCGGGTCGCCGTAGACGGCGGGTTCGCAGCCGGCGGCGATGCCGTAGAAGATCGCGCTGGTCAGCCGGTTGGAGGCGACCCGCTTGTGCCGGCGCAGCTCGGTGAGCTGCTTGTCGAGGAAGAGCGGGTCGGTGTCCTTCCACCAGTGGCCGCGGTAGCCGTGGCAGATCACCCGGAAGCCGGCGTTCTCGTAGAGCCGGCGCACCCGGCGCATGCCGTACTCGTGCCAGTAGAGGCAGACCGTGACGGGGCCGGGTTCGGTGGCCCGGATCCGGGCGATCAGGTCCTTGTGGTCGCCCTTGACGTGCTGGCCCTCCCAGCCGTGGAACGGGTACCAGATGGTGCCCTCCCGCGCCGACTCCGGCGGGTCCTCCGGCCGCAACGACAGCAGGTAGCTGAACGGCGCGCCGACGGTGACCACGTTGCGCCGCCCCACCGACCAGGCCCGCCGCCGGGTCTGCTCGGACCAGAGCAGGCTGGGGGTGAACTCGGCGTACGGGTGGCCGGGGGCCAGCCCGTCGCCGATGTTCCAGCCGTGCTGGACGTACCCGTTGATCCGCGGCGGGTGCCCGTCGCCCAGCCCGCAGTAGCGGGCCAGCACGTGCGCGTGGCCGTAGAAGTGGTTCGCGTGATGCATCGGTTCCCCCGTCAGGCGGCGGGACGCGCCGTGACGCCGCGCAGCGCCGCCCGGAGCGCGTCGATCACGCGATCCTGGTCGGCGTCGGTCAGGGTCGGGAAGAGCGGCAACGACAGCTGCTGGGTGTAGAACGACTCGGCCACCGGGCAGGATCCGCGCCGGTAGCCGAGGTCGGCGAAGGCCGGGTGCCAGTGCGCCGGGATGTAGTTGACCTGCACTCCGATGCCGGCGGCGCGCATCCGGTCGTACACCTCGCGGCGGCGGCCGTCGAGCACC
Organism: Micromonospora sp. NPDC047548; assembly: GCF_040642975.1. Taxonomy (NCBI): domain Bacteria; kingdom Bacillati; phylum Actinomycetota; class Actinomycetes; order Micromonosporales; family Micromonosporaceae; genus Micromonospora; species Micromonospora sp. NPDC047548. The sequence continues at coordinate 325,149 of NZ_JBEYTI010000002.1, read as the reverse complement.
CGGATGGGGTAGAGGTGCCAGGCCGGGACGGCCCACGAACGGCGGCCGGGCAGCAGCACCCCGTCCAGGTCGGCCAGCGCCTCGTCGTACCGGGCGACCAGCCGGGCCCGGGCGGCGAGGAAGTCGCCGAGCCGGCGCAGCTGGCTGCGGCCCAGCGCGCAGAGCACGTCCGGCAGCCGGTAGTTCAGCCCGAACTCGTGCACCTCCTGGTGCCAGCCGCCCTCGTCCGGCCAGCGCAGCGCGTCCCGCTCGCGGACCAGCCCGATGTTGCGGAACCGGCGGGCCCGGGTCAGCAGCTCCTCGTCTCCGGCGGCGACCGCGCCGCCCTCCGCGGTGGTCAGGTTCTTGGTGGGAAAGAACGAGAACGTGGTGAGGTCGGCCAGCGAGCCGACCGGCCGGCCCCGGTAGGTGGCGCCGATGGAGTGCGCCGCGTCGGCCAGCAGCAGGGCGTCGCTGCCGGCGAGGGCCTGCCGCAGGGCGTCGTAGTCGGCCGGGTGGCCGGCGTAGTCGACGGCGGAGACCACCCGGGTACGCGAGGTCGTCGCGGCGGCCGCCGCGGCCGGGTCGAGGGTGAAGGTCTCCTCCTCGACGTCGGCGAAGACGACCTTCGCGCCGAGCGCCACCGCGCTGCTGGCGGTGGCGACGAACGTCATCGGCGGCACCACCACCTCGTCGCCTGGGCCCACCCCGGCCGCCGCGTACGCGACGTGCAGCGCGGCGGTGCCGTTGGAGACGGCCGCGCAGCCGGCCCCGCCGGTCCACCCAGCGAGGTCGGCCTCGAACCCGTCGACCTGTGGGCCGGTGGTGAGCCAGTCGCTGTGCAGCGCGGCCACCACAGCGGCGACGTCGTCGTCGGTGACCGACTGCCGCCCGTACGGGAGCATCGCCGTCATGCGCCGATGCCGAGCATGTCGCGCAGCTGCTGGACGCTCAGCCACTCGTCGTTGGTGTCCGACTGGTACGCGAACCCGTCCGGCACCGGCTCGCAGCCGACCGGCGGCTGGTAGCCCCAGGTGGCGATGGTGGGCTGGACGATGAACCGGTCCTTGGCGCGCAGCGTCCGACGGCTGTCGTCCGGGGCGATCATCTCCTCGTGCAGCTTCTCGCCCGGCCGGATGCCGATCTCGTGGGTGGTGGCGTCCGGGGCGACCGCCTCGACCAGGTCGAGGATGCGCATGCTGGGGATGCGCGGCACGAACAGCTCGCCGCCCTGCATCTGGTCGAAGCTGTCCATGACGAACTGGACGGCCTGGTCGAGGGTGATCCAGAACCGGGTCATCCGCTTGTCGGTGATCGGCAGGCTCTTGCCCTCGGCGGCCAGCCGGCGGAACAGCGGCACCACCGAGCCGCGGCTGCCCACCACGTTGCCGTAGCGGACCACCGCGAAGCGGGTGGGGTGCTGGGCGGCGTAGTGGTTGGCGGAGACGAAGAGCTTGTCACCGACCAGCTTGGTGGCGCCGTACAGGTTGATCGGGCTGGACGCCTTGTCGGTGGAGAGCGCGATGACCTTCTTGACGCCGGCCTCGATCGCCGCGTCCACCACGTGCTGGGAGCCGGTGATGTTGGTGGCGATGAACTCCGAGGGGTTGTACTCGGCGGTGTCCACCTGCTTCAGCGCCGCCGCGTGCACCACGTGGTCGACGCCGTGCATCGCCCGGGTGAGCCGGTGCCGGTCCCGGACGTCGCCGATGAACCAGCGCAGCCGCGGGTCGTCGCCGAGCTGCTGGCGCAGCTCGTACTGCTTCAGCTCGTCGCGGGAGAACACCACCACCCGGGCCGGGTCGGCCTCGGCCAGGAGGTGCCGGAGGAAGGTCCTACCGAAGGAACCGGTGCCGCCGGTGACCAGGATGGAGGAACCCGTCAGCTCGCTCAATGTGGTGCTCCCATGATCGCAGGTTGTGCGCCGGCGGCCCGGGGCCACGCGACCGGACGGACGCTAGCCACGGCGGGTTAACACCCCGACGCGCCCGGGTGAACCGACCGCGCTGGTCCAGTGAATGCCGGACACCGGGCAGGCGAACTCTCGCGCCGCCCCCGCGGCGCGGCTGACCGGCGGGAACGGTCCTGGCTACAGTGACCCCGCGTACGCGACGACGGGCTCGCCCCCGCCTCGCCCCGGGTATCGGCGGCCCCCGCCGCCGGCCCGGCCACCGCACCCTCCGCCCCGACCCGCCGGCGCCGCCGGGCGGACGGCGCGGCTCACCAGCGACCAGGAGACGAGATGACCTCCGACGTACGGCAACGGGTCGCCGATTCGGCCGAGGCGCCGGCGGCCCCGGCCCGGCGGCGCTGGCTGGTGCCGGCGCTGCTGGTGCTGGGCTGGCTCGCCGGGGTGGCCTGGCGGATGTGGCTGGCCCGGCACGTCGCGCTGCCGATCGCGCACACCGACGAGGACAGCTACCTCAACACCGCGCGGGCGCTCGCCGGCGGACCGGGCGGCTTCAGCAGCGAGAACGGCCCGCTGCGCCGGGTCGGCTACCCGATGCTGATCTCCCCGGCGTTCCTCGGCGAGCGGGACTTCACCACCAGCTACCGCCTGGTGCAACTGATCAACGCGGCGGTCAACGCCACCGTGCTGCCGCTGGCGTACCTGCTGGCCCGCCGGCTGCTCACGCTGCGCCGGTCGTACGCGCTGGTCGCCGCCGCGGTGGCCGCGACCCTGCCGGCCACCGCCTTCTACGCCCAGGTGGCGATGATCGACGCGGTGCTGGCGCCGCTGGTGCTGGCCTGGCTGCTGGCCGTGCACCGGTGGGTCGCCCGCCCGGGGGCGCTGGCCGCCGCGACGGTCGGCACCCTGGTCGGCGCGTTCCACCTGCTGCACTCCCGGGGCCTGGTGATCGTCGCGGTGCACGCCGGACTGGTCCTGCTGCTGCTCGCCCGCCGCCGAGCCACCCCCGGGCAGGTCCTCGCCGCGACGCTGCCGGTGCTGGCCCTGGCCCTGGTCAACGAGGCCGGCATCCGGCTGCTCGGCGACCGGGTCTACCTGCTGGGCGACCCGCCCGACGGTGGCACCGTCCGGGCCGTCGCCTCCGGCCAGGGGCTGCTGCGGCTCGGGGCGGCCGTCGTCACCCAGCTCTGGTACCTGGTGGTGATCACCTTCGGGCTGGCCGGGATCGCCTGGGCCGCCGCCCTGCGCGAGCTGCGCCGGCCCGGGCGGGACGCCGCCGCCCGCTGGACGCTCGGCGTCGCGCTGGTGACCAGCGTCGGCGTGGCCGGCGGCGCGTCGGTGATCCTGGCCGGCATCACGACCAAACCCCTGGACGCCATCTACGGCCGGTATGTGCAGATGCTGGCCCCGTTCTGGCTGCTGGTCGGGGTGGGGGTGCTGCTCACCGTGGCGTACCGGGTGCTGCTGACCCGGGCGGCCGTTGCGGTGGCGCTGCTGGCGGCGGGCGCGGCGCTGATCACCGCCCGGCTCGCCTACGTGGCGAGCCGGGGCCACGAGCTGCGCTACGGCGGTTTCGGCGCGCCCGACCTGATGGCGCTGACCGGCGGCTGGCACGAGTTCCGACCGTTCACCGGCGCGGCGGTGGGCGGGCTGGCCTGCCTCCTGCTGGTCGCCGCCGTGCGCGCGCCGAGGCTGCGGGTGCCGGTGCTCGCCGCGCTGCTCGTCGTCAACCTCGGCACCATGCAGGTGATCACCGACCGGCTGGTCCGCCCGATGGCGGCGGCGACCGCGCCGGCCCCGCGCGTGGCCGACCTCGGGGTACGCCCCGGCGAGCGGGTCTACGCCTCGCTCGGGGTGCACTACATCCTGCGGTTCAACCTGAGCCACCAGGTGACCTGGACGGACGTGCGGTGGTTCGCCGAGCAGCCGCCGGCCGCCGCCGACGTGGTCTTCGTCCGCTGGGCGCCCGGCGAGCCGGACGACTGGGACGGCGCCCGGTACGGCTTCGTCCGCCTCGGCGGCAATCCAGACCAGCACTGGGCGGCCTGGCGGCGCGGCTGACACCATTTCCGCTGCCGCGTGATGAACGGCGGATGTCGCGCCGGTTAATGGGCGACGGACAGTTACCCAAATCAGCGCCGGCGACGATTCGCCCGGTCCAGCGAAACGGGGACGACGGTGATTTCCCGGCCGTCTTGCACCTGTCGCTCGGGGGTGCCTTCGACGAATCGGAACCGGCGGTTCATCTGGCGCACGACGGTGTTCTGCGCGAGCACCTCGCCGTCGAGCCGGTCGAGGCGCAACTCGTCGAAGGCGTGGTCCACCGCCGCCCGCATCACCGCCAGCCAGGCGGGCAGCGTCTCGCCCCGGCCGGCCAGCCCGTCGGCGTCCAGGTAGAAGCCCCACGAGCCGGTACGCGGACCGTCCAGGCACAGGTCGAAGAAGGTCACCACGCCGCAGGGCACCTCGTCGCGGACGTACACCAGCACCCGGCGGGTGGGATCCTCGCGGACCCGCGACCACCAGGCCGCGTGCTCCGCGGCGGTGATCTCGTGACTGTTCTTGCTGACCTGCCGGTTGGTTTCCTGATTACGCCAGGACAACATCAGGTTAACGTCGTCCTCGGTCGCCCCACGCAGCACGCCGACCTCTTTTCCGTTCGATTCCTCCGGGCCCCGGGAACCCTACCCGGGAAATGGCGAGACCAATTCCTGGGCTGTACACTCCGCCGCATGAACGAATTGAGTCGCGCGCAGATCCGCGACCTCATGGCGCAGGTGCTCGACAACCAGGGCAAGGTGCTCCCGGACGACGACGCCGCCGACCTGCGGGAGATCGGCTTCCGGTCGCTGGACTTCTCGGAGCTGGCCCTGCGGGTCGAGGACTCCACCGGGGAGGAGCTCAACTTCGACGCCCCCGGCCTGCGCCGGATCGCCACCGTCGGCGACGTCCTCGACTTCCTCGTCACGCTCCAGCGGCAGTGACCGTCGCGACCTCGACCCCGGCCGGCCTGGACAACCGGGTCGTCGTCGGGGGCGCCGCGCGCACCTGGCGCGTGCTGCCCGCGCCGGCGCTGCCGTCGCCCGCCGCCGTCCTCGCCGCCGGGTCCGCCGACGCCCTGGCCGCCGCCCGGCAGCACGCCGTGCACGGCACCGAGCTGCTGCTGAGCGCCGCGAACCGGGTCGACCCGGCGATGCGGGACGAACTGCGCGAGGCCGGCTTCGCGCTGACCGTGCTCGACGCCGACGGACCCTCGACCGTCCCGCCGGCCCGGCCCCGTCCGGCCGAGCCCGGCCGGCTGTGGCTGCTCACCTCCGGGTCCACCGGGCGGCCCAAGCGGGTCGGGCACACCCTGGACTCGCTGACCACCGTCCGGGGCGCCCAGCCCGCCCGGACCTGGCTCTGCCCGTACGCCCCCGGCACGTACGCCTGGTGGCAGGTGGTGACGCTGTCGCTGACCCAGCCCGGGCAGCACCTCGTGGTGATCGACCCGGACGAGCTGGACGAGTGGCCGGCCATCGCCGCCGCGCACGGCGTGGACGCCGCCTCGGGCACCCCGACCTTCTGGCGACGCGCCCTGCACCGCGACGGCGCGGCGCTGGCCCGGGTGCCGCTGCGCCAGCTCACCCTGGGCGGTGAACCGGTCGACCAGGCCGTCCTCGACCAGCTCCGCGAGGTGTTTCCGTCCGCCCGGATCTCCTGGATCTACGCCTCCTCCGAGGTCGGCGCGTCCATCGTGGTGCACGACGGCCGCGCCGGGTTCCCGGTCGACTGGCTCGACCGGGCGGTGCCCGGCCGGCCCCGGCTCTCGGTCGACGGCGAGGAGCTGGTGATCACCTCGCCGTTCCACGGGGCCGGGCTGGACGGGCCGGTGCGCACCGGGGACCGGGTGCAGGTCGTCGACGACCGGGTGCTGATCACCGGCCGGCTCGACTCCGACGAGATCAACGTCGGCGGCAGCAAGGTCTCCGCCGGCCTGGTCCGGGGTGTGCTGACCGCCCATCCCCGGGTGGCCTGGGCAAGGGTCACCGGCCGGCGGGCCCCGGTGCTCGGCCGGATGGTCGTCGCCGAGGTGGTGCCGACGCCGTCCGGCGACCCGCTGGACGAGGCCACGCTGGTGCGCTGGTGCGCCGGTCGGCTCCCCGAGTACGCGGTGCCGCGCCGCATCCGCATGTTCACCGAGATCCCCGTCAAGGAGACGTTGAAGAGCGATGTCTGACTTTCCGCTCGTCCCGCCCAGCACCGTGGTCCTCGTTTCCGGCGGCTCCCGGGGGCTGGGCCTGGCCATCGTCACCGACCTGCTCGACGCCGGCGTACGGGTGGCCGCGTTCGCCCGTACCGTCACGCCGGAGCTGGAGAAGCTGGCCGCCGCGCACCCCGACCGGGTGCACGTCGGCGCGGTCGACGTCACCGACCCGGCCGCCGCCCAGGCCTTCGTCCGGGAGGTGGAGCAGCGCCTCGGCCCGATCGACGGCGTCGTCAACAACGCCGCCGTCGGGCAGGACTCCCTGCACGTGCACACCTCCACCGGCGACATCGCCCGGATCATCGAGACCAACCTGACCGCGCCGTTGCAGCTCACCCGCCTGGTGATCCGGCGGATGCTGGGCAAGGGGCTGCGCGGGCGCATCGTCAACATCACCTCGATCTGCGCGCAGCGTGGCTTCCCGGGGTTGGTGGCGTACTCGGCCACCAAGGGCGGCATGGACGCCGCCACCCGCTCGCTCGCCCGCGAGCTGGGCGGCCGGATGCTGGTCAACGCGGTGGCGCCCGGCTTCTTCGCCTCGGAGATGTCCGCCGTGCTGGGCAGCACCCAGCTCGACCAGATCGTCCGGCGGACCCCGACCGGCCACCTCACCGAGCCGGAGGAGGTCGTGCCGGTGGTGCGGATGCTGCTGTGCGAGCAGACCAACATCAACGGCCAGGTCATCGTGGTGGACGGTGCGGCCTCCGTCTGAGCCGGAGTTCGTCGGCCGCCGGCCGGGGCCCGGGCCACGCCCGGTGCCCGCGCTGCTCGCCGCCGCGGAACGCTTCCTGCGGGTGGGCACGCCCGCCGACCTGACGTACGCCGTCACCCGCAGCCACCTCGACGACGGGCGCTGCGTCGGCTGGTACGGCCCGTCGGCGCCCGGCTGGCGGGTCGCGGTGGACGCGGAGCGCGCCGACGCCGAGGTGCCCGCGGCCCTGGCCCGGCGCTTCGGGCCCGCCGACTTCTGGACCCGGTGGACCCGGGCGGAGAGCCTGTGCAAGCTGGCCGACGTCCCGGTGGCCGCCTGGTGGCGTCGGCACGGGCTGGCCGTACCCCCGGGCAGCCGGGCGGTGTGGCGGACGCTGCGGGTGGACGACCTGGTGGTGACGGTGGCCTTCGCGCCCTGACCCGCCGCCGTGCGCCCCATGACGCTTGCCGCCTCGCGGCATGTCGCGGTGTCGATCGGTCTGGAGACCGCGACATGCCGCAAACCGGAGTCGACCAATCCGTCCGGTCCGTCCCAGGGCACGGACCGGACGGATTGGTCAGGTCAGACGAGGTCCCAGCTCAGCGGGGTGCCGCGCGGGACGTCGACGGCGAACGTACGGCCCAGCACCTTGTCGATATCCACCGGAGGCAGCCCGCCCGCGGGCCGGATGGACCGCACGTTGTCAGCGGTCACCGGGTCACCGGCGCGCACGTCCGCCACCACGTAGAGCGAGCGGCGGAAGCGCAGGCCCTCCCGCTCGGCCGGGGTGGGGCCGATCGCGGTGCCACCCAGCGCCGCGTACGCCCGCCCCGACTCGACCACCAGCGCGGCCAGCTCGTCCGGGTTGAGGGAGAAGTCCGAGTCCACCCCTCCGTCGGCGCGGTCCAGCGTCACGTGCTTCTCGATGAAGCAGGCGCCCAGCGCCACCGAGGCGACCGGTACGCCGATGCCGGGGGTGTGGTCGGAGAGCCCCACCGGCACGCCGAACGCGTCGGCGAGCACCGGGATGCGGCGCAGGTTGCTGTCCGCCGGCGGGGCCGGGTAGGAGGCGGTGCAGGCCAGCAGCACGATGCCGCCGGCCCCGCCGTCCCGGGCGGTCCGCACCGCCGCATCGATCTCGGCCACCGTCGCCATCCCGGTCGAGATGACCAGCGGCTTGCCGGTGCCGGCGACCAGCCGGATCAGCGGCAGGTCGACCAGCTCCGACGAGGCGATCTTGTACGCCGGCGCGTCCAGCTCCTCCAGCAGCTCCACGGCGGTGGCGTCGAACGGCGATGAGAAGACGGTCAGCCCCTGCTCGCGGGCGCGGGCGAAGATCGGCGCGTGCCACTCGTACGGCGTGTGCGCCCGCTCGTAGAGCCGGTACAGGTTCTGCCCGCCCCACAGCTCGTGGCCGCCGGAGATCCGGAAGGCCGGGGTGTCGACGTCGATGGTGATCGTGTCCGGCCGGTACGTCTGGAGCTTGAGCGCCTGCGCCCCGCTGGCCGCGACCGCGTCCACGATTGCCAGCGCCCGGTCCAGGTCACCGTTGTGGTTGCCGGACATCTCGGCGACCACGAAGGGCCGCTGTCCGGTCCCGACCACGTGCGGTCCGATCTTCACTGTCGCCGTCATTCCCGACCTCTGTCTGCTGTGCGTCCGCGCGCGGGCGCGGTCCCTGCCTCGTCGTCCGGGGACGACCTGGAAAACTGCCCTGCCGTGGGCTGTCCGACTCGGGGCCGTCCGGTGCGGCGACGCGATGCTGCGCCGATTCTCGTCACGGGGCGCCGCGACCGGCCAGCGCGTCGGTCGCCCCGGCCCGCTCCGGCCCACCCGCGGCGGGGCCCCCGCCGGCCCGCTCGGCATCGGGGGAGTCGGCCGGGGGCGCGGCGGGCCGGCGCAGCCGACCGGCGAGCCGGTGGGCCTGGCGCAGCGCCGCGTACGCGAGGTAGTTGTCCCGGCCCACCAGCCGGTGCTTGAGCCCGGCCACCCCGCCGGGACGGGGGTAGCCGCCCGCCGGCAGGTGGCGACGGTACTGCGCGGCCACCCGCCGGAAGAAGTCCCGGCGCAGGTGCGGGTGCAGCCGGTCGTCGTTGCCGACCACCACCAGCATGTGGTTCACCATCAGCCCGAACAGCTCGGCCCGCAGCCGCTCGTCTGGGAACCGCCGGCGGACCCAGTCCAGCAGCCGGTCGTACTGGTCGAAGGCGTCGAAGTGCCGCCCGCTGCGGGTCGAGGTGATCGCCCCCTGCCGGCCCTGCCGGTAGAGGTAGCAGACCCGGTCCAGCACCGAGATCTTCTCCGCGCCGATCAGCAGCGGGTGGCTGAACGGGATGTCCTCGTACCAGCCGGGGTGGAAGCGCAGCTCCAGCTCGTCCATGAACGCGCGGCGGACCACCTTGTTCCAGGCGGTGTGCTGCACCCGCAGCAGCTGCGGCCGGTCGGCCAGGCGCACCACGTCCGGCACCCCGCGCAGCAGGGGGCTGCTGGCGTCGACCTCGCGGCGGCCGCCCTCGTGCACCCGCAGGTGGTCCAGGAGCAGCACGTCGGGGCGGTGCGCGCGCAGCCGTTCCAGCACGGCGGGGATCGTGCCCGGCGGCAGCCAGTCGTCGCTGTCGACGAACCAGACGTACTCGCCGGTCGCCACCTCCAGGCCGGCGTTGCGGGCCAGGCCCAGGCCGACGTTGCTGCTCAGGTGCACCGTACGCACCTCGGACCGGCCAGCGCCGTACGAGCGCAGCATCTCCCCGCACCGGTCCGGGGAGGCGTCGTCGACGGCGACCAGCTCGACCGTGCCCTGCTCGCCGGCCGGGACGTCCGCCCGGACCGACTCGAGGCACTGGTACAGGTACGCCTCCACCCCGTGGACCGGCACGACGATGCTCAGCAGGGGGGTGGCGGGCGTCGGCTCGTTGACCACCCCGCCACCCTGGTGCACCTGGGTGGACGGGCCCGGAACCTGGCGTATCCGGCGGAGATGGAGTTACTGAACAGCGGCCGGACGGCGGGTTAACGGCTCAGGATGCGGCGTACCGGCCCGCCGACCGCCCGCTTGACCCGGGCCCGCAGCCGCTGCTCCTCCAGCGCCTGCACCTGGCCGCCCAGCGCGGTGGTGCGGTCCCGCAGCCACTGGATCCGCTCCAGCAGTTCCTCGGGGGAGGTCGCCGTGGCCGGGCGGACGGCGGGCGGGAAGGTGGTGGCACGTACCCGCTCGTCGAAGCGGGCGGCGGCGTCCCCGTCGTCGAACGCGTTGCCGAGCCGGTGCCTGGCGAGGAAGGCCGTCATCCGCTCGTAGCGGGCCCGATGACCGGCGTGCAGGGCGGTGTAGTCCGCCTCGGCGTAGAGCTGTGCGGCGTCCACGTCGGCGGGCACCTCCTTCATCGTCCGGTGCGGGATGTCGAAGTACCGGGCCAGTTCCAGGGTGCGCGAGTCGTGCGCGAAGAGGTAGCCGGGGGTGCCGGCGACCAGCGCGGTGATGGTGCCGTGGATCCGGGTGCCGAAGGCGAAGTCGAACCCGGAGAGGTAGTCCATCCAGGTCCACGGGTCCAGGAACATCCGCACCTTGTCCTCGACGAACAGCGGGTGGGAGGTGTGCACCGGGATCGGGCTGGTCTTACCCCGGTCCTCGGGGGCGTCCCCGTGCAGCAGCGTGCCGAGGGTGGTCAGGTCCTGCGGCAGGTAGCGCAGGTTCGGGTAGCGCCGGTGGTGCGAGGCGATGATCTTCGCCATCGACTTCACGTACGGGGAGACGGTCAGCGCGACCCGGTCCTGGAGCTCCAGCGTCGGCTTGGCCTTCCGCACCGTCAGTCGGTCGCCGTGCAGGAACATCGACGGACAGCCGATCACCTCGACCGCCGAGAAGCCGAGGGTGCGCAGGTAGCTCTCGGTGATCTCGCCGCGTACGCCGATGCTGGGCGAGCGGTCGAGCACCGCGCGGACGAACCGGCTGACCACGTCGTCGATCGGGCGCAGGTACTCCCGGTCGCCGGTCATGTCGGTCTGCACCCCGACGCCGAGCACGACCACCGGGATCTTCAGCCGCTCGACCAGCCGGGTCATCAGCTCGATGCGGTGGGCGTAGCTGCGCCGGAAGGCGTTGGCCAGCGGTACGACGTAGACGTCGTAACGGTCGTTGATCTCGTCGGCGTCCCGGGGGTTCACCTTGAACTCGGTCGGCGTGATCTCGGCGGTCGTCGTGCTGAGTAGCTTGTGCGCGGCGTGGCTGAAGACGAGGTTGCCGTTGTTGACCCCGATCCAGTCTCCCTCGAAGGCCTCCTCCGCAGAGCGGACGTCGAACGGGCCCTTCTTCGCCCGCATCAGGATCCGCTGGTGCATCGCCACTCCATTCGTGGTCCACCCGTGCCGGGGCGGCCCGGAGGGAGGATGCCGGCCGACCCGCCGCCGGGCACGACGTCGGCTGCGGGTCCCGGAATATTAGGGCAATCGGCAGCTGCCGTACATCTGCCGCTGCTCCCGCGTCCCCGGGCCGGATGGCGGCGGCCCCACCAGCCGGTAGGGTGCCCGGACGGTGGGACCGGTGCCGGGCCGCGGTCGCGGCGCCGAGCGGCCGGGGGAGGAGAGCGTGCGGGTGAGCGTGGCGACGGTGGGGTGCCCGGCATGACGAGTGCGGTGAGCGCACCGACCGCTGCGGCGAGCCGGCTGCCCTCGCTGACCGGGCTGCGCTGGGTGGCCGCGATGCTGGTCTTCGGATACCACGCCGGTGCACGTGCTGGTGATGGTCACCGTGCTGCGGGCAACCGGCCACCTCGGCGTCGGGCTGCCCGGCTGGTGGGGGGCCGCAGGCGGTGTTCGGCTTCCTGGCGGTGAACCTGGTGCTGGCCGCCCTGCTGCACCGCTGGGTGGAGACGCCGATGATGCGCCGCCTGGCCCCCCGACGCCGGCCCGGTCCCGCCCCGGCGGCTGGTCCGTCCACGCTGGACCCCGACGTCGCGCCGCACCGGCGCCGCGACCGGCCGCCGACGCGACGGCCGGCCGACCGGTAGAGTACGCGGGCCCGCGCGACCTGCACTGAGCCGTGTCCACGCGGTGCGGTGCGGTGCGGCGGGCTCACGCGGCGACGCCCGCGCCCGTCCACCTCACGCGGATTGCGGCATGTCGCGGTGACATTTTCGCTGGATTGCGCGACTCGCCGCAAACCGCAGGCGTTCGTCGGCATCACGCGGACTGCGGGCCGGCACGGCGCGACACGCCCGGCGGCGCTGCGATCACCCGGCATCGGCGGTAGCGTGGGATTGTGCTTCCGGTCGCGCTCATGAGTCCTCTGTGGTGGGTGGCGCGCTGGAGTTCCCGGCTGCTGACCAGCCTTGCTGTGGCGGTCGCGCTCTCCCTCGGCGGTCCGGCCCTGCCGGACGGCGGCGCGCTGTCCGCCGCCGCGAGCCCGGACGGGGCCCCGGCCCTCGCCGGCCTGGCGGTGCCCGAGGCCGTCCGCGCGGCCGGCGTCGCGACCGTGACGCTCCCTGCCGGGGACGCTGCGACCGTGACGCTCCCTGCCGGGGACGCTGCGTCCGTGACGCTCCCTGCCGGGGACGCTGCGACCGTGACGCTCCCCGCCGGGGACGCTCCGATCGCCGGCCGCGCCTTCGCCGGCCCGCACGCCGCCCCGCTCGACCCGGCCGCCTCGCTCGACCCGGCCGGCCGCCCGGCTCGCCCGGTCACCGCGCCGCCGCTGCCGCTGACCGGGCTCTCCGCCGGCGCCACCGGCCCCCGCGCTCCGCCGGTCGGCTGACCGCCACGCGGGGGCGACCCGCGACCGCGTCTTCGAGAACCTCACCACCGCACCCGCCCGCCGGCACGCGCCGCCGCCCCCCGGCGTCGCCACGTCGCCCGCAGGTCGGCGTACGGACCCCTCTGCCGCATCCCGCTCCCGGGAGGTCCCGACCGTGAACACCGTCCTCTACCAGTTCCTCGTCGAGGTCCCGACCGCCGCCGCCATCTGGTCGGTCCTGCTCGTGCTCGCTTTGACCGGGCTCACCGTGCTGGCCGCCCGCTCCGAACGGGACGGCGCCCTCGCCGAGCCGGCCGCCGACCCGTCCCTGACCGCCGACCCGGCGACCGAGCTGGCGGACCTGCGCCGGTACGCCGAGGAGGTCGTCGTCGCCGCCGCCGGCGCGGCCCAGACCGCGCGTCGGCGGCGGGAGGCCTGGCTGGCCGCCCAGGAGGAGGTGGACCGGGCCTGGACGGCGTACGACGAGGCGGAGAGCGCCGCCCGCCGGTTCGCCGGCGCCGGCGCCCTGCCCGCCCCGTACACCCCCCGCACGCCGGCCGAGTACGCCGGCCGGGAGCGCTGGCTGCACCAGGCGGCGGTGGCGGCCCACTGGCGGGGCGAGCTGCCGGTGGAGCGGCTGCGGGACATCTTCGCGCACCGGGACGGCTGGGACCCCCGGCGGCACCCGGTCGAGCAGGAGGTGCTGCTGGCCCGGGCGGTACGCGGCGGCCGGCGGGACGCGTACCGGGCGGCGGCCGGGCGGGAGTGGTCGGCGTGGCGGGACGCCGAACTGGCCGCCGAGGCGGCCCGTGCACTGGCCGTCGAGGCGTACGCGGCGGCGGGGCGGCTGCGCCCGGTGCGGGTGCCCGCCCAGCGGGCGACGGCGGCGGCGCGTACGGCGCCCGCGGCGCGCTGGCGGCCCGCCCGGGTGGGATGACGGCGCGACCGGGTCCAGATCGTTACCCGAATTGGCGTGAACCACGTCACGGTGCTGGGGAAACCGGCCATCCGGGCACAGTCGGTGACATCGATTGCGGCAATCCGGAGCGGTTACCGCCGCCTCGTCCGGTTGTCGCCCGGAGGTCCCTCGAAAACCGCCTGTCCCATTGAATAGCGTCAGTGCCGGACTGTACGGCAAATTCGTCGCCCTGATCATGTTTAAGCAGCTGGCAGCCCTTTGCGGGCGCGCCGACCGGCCAGTAGTGTCGCCCCGGTCCGGTGCGGTTTCCGATCGCAAGAGGCGACGCCGCGCTGACCCGCTCAATCGTGGATTTCCACGAACCGGGGACCCATGCACGTCCGGGGTGAATCCGCAGGCCACGGCCCGTGGTAGGGCGCTCTTCCCGCCCGAATCCGTCAGCTAACCCGGTAGGCGGCGTCGGAAGGAGTTTCCTCCTCGTGCAGCACGCTCGCATCCCTCGGTTTTCTCCCCACCTCGGTACCGGGGTGCTTCCGCCGGTCCGCCGCGCCCTCGCGAGCTGATTCCGGAACCCATCCCGCCGCCCGGCCACTGACCGGGCGCACCCCCGCCGAGCGGCCCCCACGCCGGTTCCTACCCCGCGGGTGACGTCCCGTCACGCGCCGGTCCGGCACGCCGCTCCCGCCCTCGTACCGTGGAGGAAAACACGTGAAGCACACCCTGAAGCGGCAGCTGCGCCGGCTGGCCACCGAGCGGCCGTACCAGCTCGTCGCCGGTTCGGCCGCCGCGCTGGTGCTGGTCTCGGGCGCCGCCACCCTGTCCCCCGGCGAGCCGCCCGCCCGCCAGCAGGCCTCGGCCGCCGTCGCCGAGGTGGCACCCCGGCTGGACGACGTCGCCACCCGCAGCCAGGCCCGCGTCGCCACCACCCCGTCCGCCGACCAGTCGCCCTCAGCCAGCGCCTCGCCCTCGGCCAGTTCCTCGCCGTCGTCCAGCGCCGCCAAGGCCACGGCGGACCCGGACGTGACCAGCGAGGCGACCCCGAAGCCGCCGTCGACCAAGGTCCTGACGTACGACTACCAGGCGCAGACCGCCTACTACAACTGCGGTCCGGCGGCGGTGCGCAACGCGCTCAGCGCGGCCGGCATCGAGCGGACCCAGTACGAGCTGGAGGCACCCCTCGGCACCACCGAGATGGGCACCAACTCCGCGCTGGACACCACCCGGGGCCTGAACCAGTTCGTCAAGGGCGACCCGTACCGGACCCGGATGTTCGCGGGCACCCCGAGCTCGGCGCAGATCGACCAGCTTCAGGCCGACGTGGTCGCGACGATCACCGACCGGCGGGGCGTGGTGGCGAACATCGCCGGCACCGCCACCGACACCGACGGCGGCTGGCACTCCTTCCCGGGCGGCCACTACATCGCCGTGGTCGGCTACAAGAACGACGGCCGGACGGTCCGGATCGCCGACTCGGCGGACCCGAACCTGCCGTCGTACTGGATGAGCACCATCGACCTGGCCAACTGGATCGCCACCCGGGGCTACTCCGCCTGATCGACACCACTGCGCGTACGGGCACCGGCTCCCCGAGGGGGCCGGTGCCCGTCGCCGTCGAAGCGGGTCTCGCGCGGCGGAACCGGGCGGTGGCACACTGCGGCCCATGACCGACGACTCGGGTACCCGCCGGCTGATGTTGGTGCTGCACGGGATGGGCGCCACCGGCGACGTCTGGCTGCCCTGGGCGCCGCTGCTGGAGCACCGCTGGCCGGGCCGCTGGCTGGCGCCGGACCTGGCCGGGCACGGCTTCTCGCCGCCGCTGCCCGGGTACTCCTTCGCCGGGTTCGCCGGTCAGGTCGCGACGGGGCTCGGTCCGGTGGCCGAGGGCGGGCGGCCGGGTGAGCGGCTGGTGGTCCTCGGCCATTCTCTCGGCGGCGTGGTCGCGCTGGCGCTCGCCGCCCGCGACGGCGGGCTCCCGGTCGACGCGGTGGTCGGGCTGGGCATCAAGACGGTCTGGTCGCCGGGCGAGTTGGCCAGGGCGCGCGAGTTGGCGGAGCGCCCGATGACCTGGTTCGCCAGCCGGGACGACGCGGCCCGCCGCTACCTGAAGGTGGCCGGCCTCGGTGGGCTGTTCGCGCCGGACCACCCGGTGGTCGACGCCGGCCTGCGCGCCGAGGACGGCCGCTGGCGGCTCGCCATGGACCCGGCCGCCTTCGCGGTCGGCGCGCCGGACCTGCCGGCCCTGCTGGCCGCCACCGACGTCCCGGTGCTGCTGGCCCGGGGCGAGCACGACCCGATGGTCAGCGACGCGCAGCTGACCGAGCTGGGCGTGCCCGTCGTGACGCTGCCCGGCCTCGGGCACAACGCCCACATCGAGGACCCGATGGCGGTGCTGGCCCTGCTCGACCCGTACCTGTGAGCGTGGCGGACGGGCGGGCCGCGGCTGGCGTGGGCAGGTCGACCGCGAGGTGGTCGTGACGCCGCTCGCCGCGCGGCCCCGTCCCGGTGCCCGTGAGCAGCCCGGACAGCCCGACGTCCCGTGCCCGCCGGGGCGGCGCGGGGCGTCGGATACGGGGGTTCAGGCGGTGCGGGAGACGGCGGTGCCGTCGCGCGTCAGGGCCTCCGACGCGCGCGGCGCCGGCGGCTCCCAGCCCGGCGCCAGCTCGCGCCGGGCCGCGTCGAGGAACCCGTCGGCGTACGAGTCGGCGGGGAAGTCGCCCAGGTAGCGGCGGCGGGTCTCCCAGCGGGCGGACGCCAGCGGATCGGTGTCCAGCAGCCGGGTCAGCACCTCGTCGACGTTGGACATGTCCCGCCGCAGCGTGTAGCCCGAGCCGGCGAGGGGGAACCGCGCCACGAAGTCGTCGCCGTCCACGCCCATGTCGGTCACCGCGTACGGCTTGCCCGAGTAGAGGAAGTCGGAGATCACCCCGGAGACGTCGGAGACCAGCGCGTCGGCCCGGTTGACGCAGTCGACCAGGGAGAGCTCGCGGCTCGCGGCGGCGCCCCAGAGGTGCTGCCGGCCGGTGCTGGCCCGGTCGGCCGCCAGCAGTTCGGTCAGCCGGGCCAGCTGTCGGGCCGAGGCCGGGTTCTGCGCGGTGTACGGGTGGGCCCGCAGGATAACCGTCGCCCCCCGGTCCAGCAGCCGGCGCACCAGCGTCTCGGCCACCGGCAGCGAGCAGTAGTTGGCGTCGGCGTGGTGCCCCGTCCAGGTCGGGGTGTAGAGCACGGTCGGGTTCGGCAGGCCGGTGGCCGGCTCGGTGCGTACGTCGATGGCCTCGACCTGCGGGCGGCCCACCACGACGAACTTCTCCGCCGGGATCTCCACCCCGGCGCGGGCGTACCGTTCGACGGCGGCGGGTCCGGCCACGAAGATCCGGTCGAAGATCGCCGAGACCGGGTTGGCGCTCGGCGCCTTGTCGCTGTCGCCGTGGTGCAGCTGCACGTGGGTGAGCTGGGAGAACCGGATGCAGTGGCTGTTCTTCGCGCCGTGGTTGACGTAGAACGCCACCCGCAGGCTCGGCACCAGCGCCTCGTCCAGCGCCTTGAGCGTCGGGCAGTAGACCACCGGGGCGCTCGTGGCGGCGGCGACCGTCGGCAGGAGCTCCGGCTCCCGCAGCAGCACCAGGAACGGCCGACCGAGCCGCTCCAGGTATGGCAGCCACATGGTGACCTGGTACTCCGAGCCGGGGGGAGCGGAGAAGTAGAGCAGGAACTCCGGTTGGTGCGCCCGCAGCGCCCGGGCCACCGGCCCGCCCCCGGCCGCCGGCCGGAACCGTCGGCGGGCCAGGTCCAGCCCGACCGCCGCGCAGGCGCCGGCCACCAGCAGGCCGGCGGCCAGCGCGACGAGCGCGGGCAGGGTGAGCGCGGCGGCCACCGCCACCACCCCGAGCAGTGCCAGCAGCGCGCCGCCGAGCCGGGCGGCCACCAGCGGGGTCCAGGTGCGCACCGGCAGGTTCGCCGCCCGGATCTCCAGGTTGCCGGCGTCGCGCAGCGGCCTGACGAGCAGCACCAGGCCGAGCAGCACCAGCGCGGTGAGCGCCAGCGCCGGGTCGAAGCCGTCGTCGAGGCGGCGGGCGTACCCGACCAGGATCCCGGCGGCGAGCAGCACCGACTCGGCGCCGATGTCGGCGCCCGGGCGGACCCGGCGCTCCGCCGCGGCCGCGACCAGCGCGGCCGCCGCCAGCGCCAGGCCCCAGCCGGTGGCGCCGGTCAGCGCCACCACCAGGAACGCGACCACGGCCAGGCCGATGGTCAGGCCCCGCGCGATCAGTTTCCTGACCAGGTCACCACGCATGTCGCCCCCTCGTCTCCGGGTCGAGGGTCAGCCGGCGTCGACGCCGCTGGCCAGCCGGTCCTGGTCGGCGGCCGTGGGCTGCGCCGGCACCGGGGCCGGCTCGCCCGGCGCCCGGCGTACGTCGATCACCTGGCCGGTCAGGTCGGAGATCAGCACGTCGAGCGATGACTGGGCCACCGTCTCGGCGGCGAGCAGGGTGTGCTCCGGCTCCTCACCGAAGGCCTTGGTGCGCATCGGGGTCGCGGTGCGCTCCGGGTTGATGCAGTTGACCCGTACGCCGAACTCGGCCCACTCGTCGGCCAGGGCCTGGGTCAGATTGACCAGGGCGGCCTTGGTGGAGGAGTAGAGGGCGTACTGGGCCCGGCCCCGGGTGTAGGAGCTGGAGGTGTAGAGCAGCAGCTGGCCCTTGGTCTGCTGGAGGTACGGCAGCGACTGCCTGGCGGCGATGACCGGGCCGACGAAGTTCACCTGGAGCACCCGGTCCATGGCCTCCTGGTCCATCTCGGCCAGCGAGCCCTTCTCCAGGATGCCGGCGGTGACCACCACGTGGTCGATCCGGCCGGTGGCCTCGAAGGCGGTCTTCAGCGCGGCCTCGACGTCCTCGGCGCGCTCGACGTGCGTGCCGGTGGAGGACCGGCTGAACGGGAAGACCTGGGCGCCGTAGCGGCGGCCCAGCTCGGCCAGGTCGTGGCCAATGCCGTAGCTGCCGCCGAAGATGACGATCGTGCGACCCGTCAGCTCCTCGGTGTAGCTGCGGTGGTCGGTCAGCCGGGGCGCCTGGGCGGCGGCGAGCTGGAAGAGTTTGTCCGCCAGGTGCACGTCGACCGGGTGGGTGACCTTGATGTTCTCGTCCGAACCGTCGATCACCTTGATCGGGGTGCCGGGCAGGTAGCGCAGCACCACACCGCAGTCGTCGGTGGCGGCGAAGTCGGGGTCGCCCGCGGCCCGCCGGTACGCCTCGCGGATGGTGCCGGAGCGGAACGCCTGCGGGGTCTGGCCGCGGCGCAGCGTGGCGCGGACCGGGATGTCGGTGATGCACTCGTTCTCGTCGACCTGGATGATCGTGTCGGCCGAGGGGATCGCCACGTCGACCGCGGAGTAGGTCCAGAGCGCGTTGACGCACTCCCGCACGATGCGGGCGCTGACCAGGGGCCGGACGGCGTCGTGGAAGAGGATGTTGACGTCGCCCTCGCCGACCGCGTCCAGCGCGATCCGGGTGGTGGCGTTGCGGGTGTCGCCGCCCTCGATCACCTTGCTGACCTTGCGGAAGCCGGCCTTGTCGACGATCTGCTGGGCATCGGCGACGTGACCGGTGGCCATCAACACGATGATCTCGTCGATCTCCGGCGCGGCCTCGAAGACGGCCAGGGTGTGCTCGATGATCGGCTTACCGGCGATCTTCAGCAGCTGCTTCGGGATGCCCAGGCCGAGCCGGGTCCCGGTGCCACCGGCCAGCACCACCGCCACCGTCCGCGAGGGCCGCCACGGCGCCGGAGTCTCCGGTGTGGCGTCCGGGCCAGTGGTGTGGTCCTGCGTCATTGCCGATCCTCACTTCCAAGGGATGCCTGAACGAAAGATTGCGCCCGAGTGGCGACGGGTTGAACCTTAACGCGCGGACCGCGCCGCCCCAACGGGGCGACGCGGTCCGTGGGCGTCGTGTCGCTGTCGTGGCTTTCGCCGGGAATTCTACTTCCCGTTCGAGAATGCCTCGTATGCCCGGATGACCTCGTCCGTCGGTCCGTCCATCCGCAGCACGCCCGATTCCAGCCAGATCGTCCGTTCGCAGGTGTCCCGGATCGAGGAGAGCTGGTGGCTCACCAGGAACACCGTGCCGGCGCCCTCCCGCAACTCCCGGACCCGCTGCTCGCTGCGCTTGCGGAAGCCCTTGTCGCCGGTGGCGAGCGCCTCGTCGATCAGCAGCACGTCGTGCTTCTTGGCGGCGGCGATGGAGAACCGCAGTCGGGCCGCCATGCCCGAGGAGTACGTCCGCATCGGCAGGCTGGCGAAGTCGCCCCGCTGGTTGATCCCGGAGAATTCGATGATTTCCGGGGCCAGCCGGGCCACGTCGTCCGGGGTCATGCCCATGGCCAGACAGCCGAGCGTGACGTTGCGCTCACCCGACAGGTCGTTGAGCAGGGCGGCGTTCACGCCGAGCAGCGAGGGCTGGCCCTGCGTGTAGACCGCGCCCCGGTTCACCGGCAGCAGGCCGGCGATGGTGCGCAGCAGGGTGGATTTGCCGGAGCCGTTGCTGCCGATCAGCCCGATCGCCTCGCCCCGGTACGCGGTGAAGGAGACCCCCTTGACCGCGTGCACCTCCTGGATGTTCGGCGCGGAGGAGCGCTTGACCAGCCGCCGCAGCGCGGCCACCGGCGTGGTGCCCCCACCGGCGCCCTTGTGTACCCGGTAGATCACGTGCGCGTCGTCCACCACCACGGTGGGGATCCGCTCCGTCAGCTGGGGCAGCGTGACGGTGGCGTCGTTGGACGCCTCGAACTGGTCAACCACGGCCGTACTCCTGTTCGCCGCGCCAGAAGTAGATGAAGCCCCCGACACCGGCCAGCACCGCCCACGCCGCGCCGACCAGCCAGAGCTGGGCGAGCGACTCGTTGAGCAGGGGCGGCTGTTCGAGCAGGGAGTAGCGGGCCAGCTCGATGTAGACCAGCATCGGGTTGAACTGGACCACCGTTGTCGCCCAGCCCGGCAGCCGCTCGAAGAGGCTGACGCTGTAGAGGACACCGGAACCGTACATCCAGGTGCGCAGGATGAAGGGCATGACCTGCTTCAGGTCGCTGGCCTTGGCGCCCATCCGGGCGACCAGCAGCACGATGCCGGCGTTGAAGACCGCCTGGAACAGCAGCGCCGGCACCACCATCAGCCACTTGAGGGTGATCGGCTCGCCGGTCACCAGCACGATGCCGACCAGCACGATCATCGAGGCCAGCAGCTGCTGGAACTGGGTGAGCGTGGCGGCCAGCGGCAGGCTGGCCCGGGGGAAGTGCAGCGCCCGGATCAGCCCGAGGTTGCCGCTGATCGACTGGGTGCCGGCCAGCACGGCACTCTGCGTGAAGTTGAAGATGAACAGTCCGGTGGTCAGGTACGCGATGAAGTTCGGGATGCTGTTCTGCGCCAGCACCACGCCGAAGATCAGGTAGTAGACCGCGGCGTTGGTCAGTGGGGTCAGCACCTGCCAGATCTGACCCAGCTTGGCGTTGCTGTACGAGGCGACGAGCTTGGCGTTGGCGTACGCGGCGATGAAGTGCCGGTAGGACAACAGCCGGCGGCTGTATTCGGCGAGGGTGGGGCGCTCACCGGCGACCCGTAGTCCGTGCCGGGCGGCCAGCTGCGCCTGGGTCAGGCCCGTTTCGGGGTCGACCAGCGCGGTGTCGGCCATGGAAGGGCGCTCCGATCTTTCGTGCCAACGGGATGCGCGCGACGATGGAATCTTGCGGGGGAGCTGTGTGCGGAGGCCGCCTCGTCGCTGCGTGGACGGTAGTCCAAAACACGTCGGGACGCAACCGTACCGTCGTTGCGCTACATTGGCCCACGTGACAGGTGCGGAGAGTCCCCGATGACCAGCGAGAAGAGGCGTACGCCGGCCGGCGCCGCAGTGCTCCGGGGCGACATCACCAGGGCCATCCGGCGCGCGCTGATGCAGGAACTCGCCGCGGTGGGCTACGGCCGGCTCTCCATCGAGGCGGTCGCCCGCCGGGCCGGGGTCAGCAAGACGGCGATCTACCGGCGGTGGAGTTCGAAGCTCGACCTGGTGCTGGAGACCGTGGTCGCCGCGGCCGGCCGCAAGCTGCCGGCGCTGGACACCGGCACCCTCCGCGGCGACCTGGCGCTGCTGTTCCAGGTGGTGGCGCACGCGCTGAGCCACCCGCTGGCCTCGCAGATCATCCCCGACCTGCTCGCCGAGGCGGCCCGCAACCCGACCATCGACCAGACCCTGCAGCAGGTGCTGCGGAGCAAGCAGCAGGAGATCGGCGGCCAGCTCATCGGCAGGGCGGTCGAGCGCGGCGAACTGCCGGCCGACACCGACCCGGACGCCGCGGTCGACCTGATCGTGGGGCCGCTCTACTGGCGGCTCGCCATCGCCCGCACCCCGCTCACCGACACCTATCTCGACACCCTCGCCGAGGCCGTCGCGGCCGGCCTCGGTGCCGCCGGCGCGCTGCCCCGCCAACGCGAGGCGCCGGTGTCCCGCTGACCCGCGGCGCTCGGGTGGCCACCGACACGTCACCGCGACGCCACCTGCCGGTCATCACGAAAGGGTGGTTCCGGCTACTCTGCAACCCGGACCGGAGCAGGACAGCCCCCGTGGCGCCGCCGCCCGCCGCACGTCTTTCGCGCACATCGCCCCCACAACGACAAGGACGACCCGTGTCGAACGCCGACCACGTTGCCGTCGCGGAGCGGCCCGCCTCCGCGGACGCGTCTCCCGAGAGCCCGCGGGCGCCCGGTCGGCGCCGGCTGTCCGCCCTGATCGCCGCGGCGCCCGCCGCGATCACCGACGCGGGCGTGCTGGGCTTCGCCCTCTGGACCGTGCTCTACCACGCCGCGTTCCTGTTCCACCTGCGCCCGTCGGTGACCTTCCTGATCTGGGTGGCGTGCGGTGTCGTACTCGCGGGCTGGGCGTCGGTGCGCGCCTGGCGCCGCAGCGGCGCGGCCACCGCGTCGGCGCACGGGGAGCAGGCCCCGGCCCCCGCCGGTCACCCGCGCCGCTGGGTGCTGCCGGTCGTGGCGGCCGCGGCCGTGGCGGCGATCACCGCCGGCCTGGCCGGCACCCCGGCCGGGGACGGCATCTCCTGGTGGGTGCCGGCCGTGGCCGGGATCGTCGCGGCCGTGGGCGTGATGCTGCTGACCCGGCGGGCCTGGCTGGCCGGGTCGGCACCGGTGCCGGCGGCGCCCGCGCCGACCGCGCTCCAGTCGGCGTACGCGCTGCTCGTTTCGGTCGGGGTGGCGATCTCCTCGCTGTTCATCGCCCGCAACACCCCCGACGACGTCTACTACGTCGGCAAGTCGACCTGGGTCGCCGAGCGGGACATCGTGCCGCTCAACGACTTCCTGTTCAGCGAGAACGTCCTCCCGGCGATGGGCTCCCAGCCGCCGACCCCCTCGATCGAGGTCTTCGCCGGCGCGCTCGGCCGGGTCCTCGGCATCCACGGCGCCTCGGCCACCTGGTACGTGCTGCTGCCGGCGCTGGCGGTGCTGGCCATTCTGGCGCTCTGGCGGCTGGTCCACCGGTGGGCGCCCCGCCGGCCGGTGCTCGCCTTCAGCGTCGCCGTCGCCTACCTCTACCTGGTGGCCGGCGCGGACGCCGCGCTGGGCACCTTCCACCTGCCCCGGCTCTACGAGGGCAAGGGCATGTTCGTCTCGGCGGTCATCCCGCTGATGTGGCTTTACCTGACCGAGTGGTTCGACACCCGCTCCCGACGGTCGCTGCTGCTGGTCTTCGCGCTGTCGGTCACCGCCAGCGGCCTGACCACCACCTCGGCGATCATCCTGCCGATGCTGGTCGGCGCGGCGGGGCTGGCCATGCTGCTGGTCGGCCGCTGGAAGGACGCCCTGATCGGCGGGGTGGCCGCCGTCGCGTACCCGATCGGCGCGATCGTGGTGTCCCGGCTCGTGCTCGGTGGGATGGACGCGACCGGCGCGGACGCCACCTTCTTCGACGCCGAGTACACCTACCGGCGGACGCTGCTGGTGGGGATCGTCGGTGTGATCAGCGGCCTGGCGCTCTGGTGTGGCCCTCTGCTTGCCCGGCGCCGCACCCCGGCGCTGCTCGCCGCGGGCGCCACCCTGACGATGAGCGTGCTGTTCGTCCCCGGCGTGCTGGAGGTGCTGGGGGACCTCAGCGGCATCTCCGTCGTGCTCTGGCGGGTGCCCTGGCTGCTGGCCCTGCCGACGCTGATCGGTCTGCTCTGCACGGTCGACGTGCCCTCACCTGCGCCGCTGCTGCGCGGGGCGGTCGGAGCAGTGGTCGCGGCGGCGATGGTCGCCTGCTTCGCGGTGTGGGCCACTCCGATGTGGTCGCCGGTGAGCTGGGTCGAGACGCACGAGCGGCCCACCTGGAAGCTGCCCCAGCAGCGGCAGAAGATCGCCTTCTGGATCTCCGAGCAGGACCGGCCGGCCGGCCTGCTGCTCGCCCCCTCGGTGATCATGCGGACGTCGCTGATCGTCACGAGCGAGGTCCGGGTGGTCCTGCCGCGGGACTTCTACCTGGTCGAGTACGACCTCACCTCGGACTTCGCCAAGGACCGGCTCCTGCTCGCGAAGTTCGCCGACGGCAAGATCCAGCCCTCCCCGGACCAGGTGGCCACGGCGGTGCGGCGGGTTGGGGTGGGCGCCATCTGCGTCTACAACGGCAACCGGTACGCCCGCGACACCGTTGTCGACCTCGGCTACCAGGAGTTCGCCGCGCGCAAGGGACCGGGAGCGATGACCTGCTACCGGCAGGCCGGCTGAGCGTCCTGAGGGCCTACGTCCCCGGCGTCGCGCGAGTCGGTGTCGCGGAACCGACCACCATGGTCTCCGACACCCGAGCGACGCCGGGACATCCACCCGCGTTAAGGTCGCAGTCACCCACAGCCCCGTCGAGCCGGCCACGGCGCGGCGGAGGCACCCCACGTCGCGGCGTGACGTCGGCGACCACGGGCATCGCCCGTCATCGATCTCATAGGGAGCGTACTCTTTGTTCGGCACGTTACTGGAACGCATCGGCGTCGCCGCCCGTGGCGCGCTGCTGGTGCTTTCCTACCTGGTCATGCTCGTCGCGGGCGCCCTCGGCTGGGTGCCCGTCTTCGCTGTGGCCGGGCTGGCCGCCGTCGTCGGTGAGTTCGCCCTCTCCCGATGGTCGCCGCCGTCGGACATCCTGCTGGAGAAGGTCGGCCTCAACCGGGGCTACCGCCAGCTCAGCCGTGACCTCGCCACCGTGCTGCTGGTCGCCGCGACGGTCCGGCTGACCACGACCGAGGTGACCTGGCTGCTGCTCCTGCCGGCCGCGGTGTGGGTGATCGCGGTCTTCTCCGGCGCGCTCAACACGATGATCGACCGCCGGAACCCGATCTCCGCGCTGGTCCGCAACATCGAACTGGGCCCGATCCGGTCCGCGCCGCGCGCGCCGCAGTGGGCCTCCGACCTTGCCGGCGTGCCGCTGGCCGGGATCAACGTGCTGCTGATCCCGGCCGCCGCGGTGAGCGCGGTCCGGGACGACGTCGCCCCGGTCCTTTTCGCCGGCGCGGTGGCGGCCGTCATCGCCGCGGCGGTCGGCGGGCTCATCGCGCTGACCTGGCTGAGCGGCCGGGGCACCGGCAAGAGCCCGGTGCTGCCCGTGCTCCAGCGCTGGCTGGACAGCTACCGGCCCGAGGTGGCGCTCTACTTCGCCGGCCCGGCCAAGGACGTCTACCAGGCCAACATGTGGCTGGCCCCGACCGAGGCGCTGGACCAGCGCGGCATCGTGCTGATGCGCAGCAAGGAGGCTTTTCTCGAGCTGGCCGACACCCGGCTGCCGGTGGTCTGCGTACCGGCCGGGGTCGACTTCATGAACCTCGAACTGGGCACGGTCCGCGCCACGCTCTACGCCGCGAACGTCGGCGCGAACATCCACATGCTCCGCGAGCCGGGCATGAAGCACCTCTTCGTCGGTCACGGCGACAGCGACAAGCAGGCCAGCGTCAACCCCTACAGCAAGGTGTACGACGAGGTGTGGGTCGCCGGCCTCGCCGGCCGGGAGCGCTACGCCCGGGCCGGCGTCGGCGTACGCGACGAGGACATCGTCGAGATCGGACGCCCGCAGCTCGCCGGCGTGCACACCTTCGGCGCGCAGGCCGAGGCCCGGCCGTTCACCGTCCTCTACGCCCCCACCTGGGAGGGCTGGCTGGACGACGACCCGTACCACACCTCGCTGGTGCTGATGGGGGAGCGGATCGTCAAGGCGCTGCTGGCCACCTCGCCCGCGGTCCGCCTGATCTACAAGCCGCACCCGCTGACCGGCTCCCGGTCCAACGAGGCCAAGGCCGCGCACGAGCGGATCGTGGCGCGGGTCCGGGCGGCCGGCGGCGACGTCGACGCGACCTCGCTGGACGGCCCCGGCCACCGGGTGGTCACCGGCCGCGTCCCGGCGCTGTTCGACTGTTTCAACCAGACCGACCTGCTGATCAGCGACGTCTCCAGCGTGGTCTCCGACTTCGTGCAGAGCCAGCGGCCGTACGTGGTGGCCAACCCGAGCGGGCTGCCCGAGGACGAGTTCCGGCGGGAATTTCCGACCTCCCGCGCGGCGTACCTGCTCTCGGTCGACTGCGGCGAGCTGGAGAAGATCCTCGCGCTCACCCGGGCCGGCGACGACCCGATGACCGAGGCCCGGCGCGAGCTGAAGACCTACCTGCTCGGCCCGGCCGAGGCCAACCCGATGGAGCGGTTCCAGGAGGAGATCGGCCGGCTCTGCCGCTGACCCACCGTCGCCAGGGGCCCGGGACGACACGGTCGCCCGGGCCCCTTCGTCTGCGCGTTCAGCCCAGCAGCGCGGCCACCGCCTCGGCGGCGGGCACATCCGCAGGCAGCTCCGCGACGCCGGTGACCGCCTCCAGCGGCAGCTGTCCGTACAGGTGCGGGAACCAGGCACCGTCCCGGGACGGCTCCCAGCGCAGGTCGTCGCCGAGCCGCTGCGGGTCGACGCTGAGCAGGGCCAGCCCGGTCGCGCCGGCGTAGTGCCGGCGGGCGGTCTCCACGATCTGGTCCGCCGCCGAGAGGTGCAGGAACCCGTCCTGGCGGTCCAGGGCCGAGGCGGGGACACACCCGTCGACGCCGGCTCGTTCCCAGTCGCCGATCGTCACCAGTTTGTAGATCATGACGGCAGCGTACGGCCCGTTCCAGCCGCCCCGGGGCCGGTCGACCGCATCGGATGGCCGGGTCGGGCCTCCCGCCGGTCGCGTACTTCTGCCACCATTCGCACGTCATCCGTACGACGAATGGGGGTAACCGGTGCGCATCCTGCTGGTCGAGGACGACCGACGGGTGGCCGCCGCCCTCTCCTCGGCGCTGACCCGGCGCGGGTACGAGGTCGAGCACGCCGCCACCGTCGCCGCGGCGCTCTCCGCCGCCCCCTGCGACCTGGTGCTGCTGGACCTGACCCTGCCCGACGGGGACGGCACCGAGGTCTGCCGGGAACTGCGCCGGCGCAGCAGCCAGCTGGGCATCATCGCGGTGACCGCCCGGGGCGAGGAGCGGGACCGGGTGCTCGGCCTGCGCCTGGGGGCCGACGACTACGTGGTGAAGCCGTTCTCGATGGTGGAGCTCCAGGCGCGGATCGAGGCGGTGCTGCGCCGCGCGTCGCACACCGTGCCGGAGCGGGACCTGATCGAGGCCGGGGCGGTGCGCATCGACGTCCCCGCCCGTACGGTCACCGTCGACGGCCGGCCGGTGGCGCTGACCCGCAAGGAGTTCGACATCCTGCTCTCGCTGGCCCGCCAGCCCGGCGTCGCGGTGCCCCGGGACCGGATCCTGCTGGACGTCTGGGGCACGACCTGGGCCGACCGGCACACCGTCGAGGTGCACGTGGGCTCGCTGCGGGGCAAGCTCGGCGAGCCCCGCCTGGTGGAGACCGTGCGCGGGGTCGGCTACCGGCTCCGCGGCGAGTGAGGGGCGGCAGGTGCGTCGTCGACTGGTCATCAGCTATCTGCTGCTGATGGTGCTGGTGCTGCTGGCGTTGGAGACCCCGCTGGCGGCCACCCTCGCCTCCCGGGAGACCGACCGGGTGCGGGCCGACCGGCTCGCCGACGCGACCCGGTTCGCCTCGCTGGCCGGGCCGGCGCTGCGCGGCGGCATGCCCGGGCCGCTCAGCGGCGAACTGGCCGCCTACGAGGAGCTGTACGGCATCGGCGCGGCGGTGGTCGACCGGGACGGTCGTACCGTGGTGGTGTCGCCGGGCTGGCGGGTCGGCCCGGACGCCAGGACGGCGCGCGACACGGCGCTCGCGGGCCAGCAGTTCAGCGAGCCGGAGGCGGTCTGGCCGTGGGTGGACGGCCCGCTGGTGATCGCGGTGCCGATCAACGACGGCGGCGAGGTGCTCGGCGCGGTGGTCACCGCCACCCCGGCCGGCAAGGTCCGCCGGACGGTGACCGTCTGGTGGCTGCTGCTGGCCGGGATCGGCCTGCTCGCCGTGCTGGCCTGCGTCTCCACCGCGTTCGGGCTGGCCGGCTGGGTGCTGCGGCCGGTGACCGAGCTGGACGCGGTGACCCACGAGATCGCCGAGGGCGACCGGGGAGCGCGGGTGCAGCACCGGCTGGGGCCGCCCGAGTTGCGCCGCCTCGCGGCCAGCTTCAACAACATGGCCGACGCGGTCTCCGACGTGATGGACCGGCAGCGCGCCTTCGTGGCCCACGCCAGCCACCAGCTGCGTAACCCGCTGACCGCGCTGCGGCTGCGGGTGGAGGAGCTGGGGCCGAGCCTGACCGACCCGGAGGGTCGGGCCGAGCACCAGCTCGCGCTGGAGGAGACCGACCGGCTGGCACTGGTGCTCGACGCCCTGCTCACCCTGGCCCGCGCGGAGCGGGAGGAGAACCAGCGGGTGACGGTGGACGCGGCGGAGGTCGCGGCCTCCCGGGTCGCCGCGTGGGACCCGCTGGCCCGGCACCGGTCGGTCACCCTCCGGCTGCGCACCAGCGGCCCGGCGTACGCCTGGACCGTGCCCACCGCCGTCGACCAGGCTCTGGACGCGCTGATCGACAACTCGGTGAAGTTCAGCGGGGCGCAGGGAGAGGTCACCGTGACCGTCCGGTACGCCGACGGCGGCACCGCCCTGGAGGTGCGCGACACCGGGCCGGGCATGACCCCGGGCCAGCTGGATCAGGCCACCGAGCGGTTCTGGCGGGCACCGGACGCGCAGAACATCGAGGGTGCCGGGCTCGGGCTGACCATCGTCGCGGTGCTGGTGGACGCCTCTGACGGGCGGCTCACCATGCGGGCGGGCGACCCGTGCGGCCTGGTCGCGGAGCTGTGGTTCCCGGCGCCGTGGGGCGGCACGGCGACCGGTGCGCTGGCCGGGCCGCCGCCTCCCGACGGCCGCGCCCCCGCCGGCGACCGGCCGGCGGGCCCGGCCGACCAGCCGGCACCGCCGGCGCCGGCCCCGGCGGGCGCCACGGTGCCCGGGCCGGCGGGTCCCGACCGGACCAGCGGACCGGTCGGCGTCGACGGGCCGCCGGCCGGGGCCTGATCCGGTCAGGGTTTGACGGAGCGGTACCAGTCGGCCGCCCCCGGGTGCAGCGGTAGCGGCGCGGTGGCGATCGCCGAGCGGGGGCTCATCCGGCCGGCCGCCGGATGGGCCGCGGCCAGTTCCGCCCGGCGTTCCATCAGCAGCCGGGTCACCTCCCGGACCAGCGGCTCCGGCAGGTCCGCCCGGACGATCAGGTAGTTCGGGTTGGCCACCGTGGTGACCGGGTCGAGGTGGTACACCGAGCGCGGGATGTCCCGCGACACGTACACCTCGCGGTAGCTGCGGCGCAGCGGCTCGGTCCACTCGCCGAGGTCGATGATCCGGGTGGCCGAGTCGGCCGTCAGCTGGCGCACCGCGCGCACCGGCAGCCCGCCGGAGAAGAAGAACGCGTCGATCTCGCCGGCCCGCAGCGCGGCCACCGAGTCATCCAGGTTGAGGTGTTCCTGGCGGACCCGGTCGCCGCCGAGCCGGGCGACCTCCAGCAGCCGGGTCGCGGTGACCTCGGTGCCGGAGCCGGCCGCGCCCACCGACACCCGCCGGCCGTACAGGTCGGCGACGGTCCGGACCGGGCCGCCGGCGGTGGTGACCAGGTGCAGGAGGTCGTCGTAGACCCGGGCCACCGCGAGCACTGTCGGCCGCGACGCCGGCCCGGTGGGCAGCACGTCGGCCTGGGTGAACCCGAGTTCGGCCGCACCCGCGCCGACCAGCCGCACGTTCTCCGCGGAGGCGGCGGTGACCACCACGCTGGCCCGCACGCCGGGCAGTTCGCGGTTGAGGATGGTGGCCAGCGACTGCCCGAAGGCGTGGTACACGGCGGTCGGGCTGCCGGTGGCGATCCGGATCAGCATCGGCTCGGCCGGGGAGTCCCGGCAGGCGCCGAGCCCGGCCGCCGACACGACGAGCAGCATCAGCAGCGCCATCGGGGCGGCGGCACGCCGCCGGCCGGGGACAGACCAGCAACGGCTCACGCGCAGCACTGTGCGCCGCGCACCGCCCCGGGCGCAAGCCCGGCGGGTGGGGTACCCGGCTCAGCGGGCCGGGGTCAGCGCCGCGCGGTCCATGATCCTGAGCTGGTCCGGGCCGCCGGCCACGCTGACCACGAAGCAGCCGGAGCCCGGCCGGAGCAGGGCCGGGACCTCCAGCAGGGCCGCACCACGGATCAGCACGGCGGCCAGCTCCCGGTCGGTCAACCGGATCCCCAGGATGTGTCGGCGCACGTGTCGCCCGCCGGCCAGCAGGGCCGACCGCCAGGCCGCCGCGGCCAGCCGGGACCGCCAGGCTGCCCGGGCCGTCGACGCGCCGGCGGCCGCCCCGCCCAGCAGCTCCTGGCGGCCCCGCCGCCAGCCCGACTCGCGCAGCTCCGCGTACGCCGCCCGGTGTTTCAGGGGCATGTGCAGGCGGTGCAGCTCGAACCGGCGGCGCAGGCCGCCGCTGACCACCTCGTGCTCCACCGGCACGTCCAGCCGGTCGAGCAGTTGCCGCATCCGCAGCGCGGCGTCCTCCCGGTTGAACTCCGCCACCGGCCGGTACGGTTCGACCGGGCCGCCGCGCCCCGCGGCTGGCGGGGGCGTGCAGCGGACCAGGCAGGCCACCTCGAACGCGTCGGCCAGGGTCAGCCAGTCCATCGGCGGCGGGGACGACGGAACGCGGGGCCGGTCGAGCAGGGTGGGTTGCGGGGCCATCGGACCGCTCCTTGTCGGCGTCGGGTTCCCCATACCGTCACCCGCCGGCCGGCCTGGCTCCACCGATCCGGCCGAGCCTTGAGGAAATCTTGCGGCTCGTCAGAGTTCGGTGACCACGATGTCGAGCTGCCGGGGGCGCCCGGCCGGCGTCGGCTGCTCCTCGACCGTGTACTTGAGGTCACGCAGCGCGGTGACCAGCCCGGCGGCGGTGCGCGGCCGGGCGGCGGCCACCAGCAGGTCACGGACCAGGCGACCCTTGGTGGCCTTGTTGAAGTGGCTGACCACGCTCCGGGTCGGCCCGGCGGCCGTCTCCCGCTCGTGCAGCACCCGCACCGTCACCGTCCGGCCGGCCAGCTCGCCGCGCGGCGTCCAGGTGGCGGCGTACGCGCCGGAGCGCAGGTCCAGCACCGGGCCGTCGCCGGCCGCCGCCGCCATCGCCGGGGGCAGCGCCTGCCGCCAGTACGCCGACAGCGCCCCCACCCCCGGCAGCTTCGCCCCGATCGGGCAGCGGTACGGCGGGATCCGGTCGGTGAGGCGTACCGCGCCCCAGAGGCCGGAGCTGATCAGCACCGTCCGGCGCGCCGCCCGCTGTGCCGGGGCCGGGAGCGAGGCCAGGTCGAGCGCCTCGTAGAGCACCCCGGTGTAGACCTGCCCCGCCGGTGCGGTGGCCACCCGGTCCAGCCGCGCGTTGCGGGCCAGCTCGCCCCGCTGGCCGGCGCTGAGCCCGAGCGCGGCCAGCGCCGCCGCCTCGTCGCCGCCGCTGCCGAGCGCCATCAGCGCGGCCAGCACCCCCTGCCGGGCGGGCGTCAGCTCGGGCAGGGAGAGCCGGTTCAGGTCGAGCCGCCGGCCCGTGCCGGCGTCGGCCTTCCCCTCGGAGGGCGGCAGCAGGATCAGCACGCCGCCAGCGTACGGGCCGGGCTCAGCGCCACGGCCGCACGGCGGTCGCCGGGTGGTACACGCGATAGCCGGCGACCTCGACCAGGGTGGCGGCGTCGGCCCGCTCACCGAGCAGGCGGCGCAGCCGACTTTCCGCCGGGGAGCCGACCTGCAGCACGTACCCGGGGCGCTCGGCCAGGCCCACCTGCCGCCAGTATGGCTGGTAGCGGTTCTGCCCGGGGGCGAGCGCGCCGTCGAGCACCGCGCAGACCACCCGCTCGCCGGTGGCGAAGGTGAGCCGGTTGCAGGTCCAGTAGTCGCCGTACACCTCGCGCAGCCCGGTGCGGCGGACCGCGTCGGCCAGCTCGCGCGCCCGCCGCTCCTCGGCCCGGGGCGTGTCCACCGCCGCGATGAACAGTCCGGTGGCCACCACGGCGGCGGCGGTCAGCCCGGCCAGCACGGCGGTCGCGGTCGCCCCGACCAGCCGGCCGGCCGCGCCGACCGTGCCCCGCCAGCAGGCCACCGCCGCCGCCCAGAGCGGCCAGAGCACCGCCGGCAGGGAGATCTGGAGCACCGACAGGTAGCGGGCGTTGCCCAGCGGGTCGGTCGCGGCGGGCGGACTGCGGACGTACGCGAGCAGGGTCAGCGCCGCGCCGACGACCAGGGTGAGCTGCGCGACCGGCCGGACCCGCCGGGCGGTGGGCGTGCCGGCGGTCCGGCGGTACGCGACCAGCGCGAGCAGCCCGGCGACCGCCAGCAGCACCGGGTAGAGCAGGCCGAACCACTCCTGCCAGCGGGCGCACCCGGTGACCGGGCAGAGCCCGGTGGCCAGCGGCACCCCCTCCAGCAGACCGCCGCGCAGCCGCGCTGACCAGGGCGGCGTCGGGCCGTCGCCGGCGCTGATCTGGCGCAGCACCGACAGCGAGTCCATCCCGGGCGGGGCGACCAGGTTGTCCCAGACCATCGGCGCCACCCCGACGGCGAACCCGGCCAGCAGCAGCAGTCCCGGCCAGCCGAGCAGCTCCCGGCGGGTCGCGTAGAGCAGCAGCAGCCCGGCCACCGCCAGGTACGGCACGATCAGCCAGTCCGACCAGAGGGCCAGCCCGGCCAGCAGTCCGGCCAGGCCGAATGCGGCCCACCGGTGCCGCACCCGATCCTGGGCCAGCGCCACGGCGATCAGCAGCAGCGCCAGCACCGCCGGTTTCACCTCGGGCCGGCCGCCCACCACGGTCAACTGGTCGCGCACCACCCGTTCCGTGCCGAGTGCCAGCAGACCCACCACGAAGGTGGCGAACCAGGGCGAGTAGAGCCGACGGGTCAGCCGGTACGACAGCCACAGGAAGAGCGCGTAGAGCCCCAGCAGCGGCAGCCGCAGCACCGGCCAGCTCGGCCCGGCCACCGCCACCAGGGGTGCCGCCAGGTACGCCTCGACCATGCCCATGTAGTGCTGCCCGTACAGGAAAACCGGGCGCTCCCGGCCGGCGGCGATGTGCACGGCGGCGAGGCCGAAGGTGGCTTCGTCGCTGTTGGAGCCGGGCACGGTCAGCAGGGTCAGCACCAGGCGGTAACCCACCCCGGCCACCCCGAGCAGCAGCGCGACGAGCGCCGGCCGGTCGAGCCGCGGACGCCCCGCGCCGTGCTGCGGTCCTGGTGTCGACACGACCAACGCCCCCGTCGCCGTCCCCGATTGGAGTGTTTCACGCCGTACCGGACGCCCGGGGCGGATCTGCGGAGCCGGGCACATCTCGCGTGGCCGCCTCGGGCGAGGTGTGGCAGGGTTGCAGCGTGCCACCCACTCCCGCGGGCCAGCTGGCCGTACCGAACCTGCACCGGGCCGCACGGATCGAGGACGCCGTGCACCAGCTGGTGGAGCGTCGGCTGCGCCGCACCGGCTGGCAGGTCAACATCGTCGCGTACGCGGGCTACGGCGCGCCGGGCTGGGCGCGGGTGCTCTGCCGGGTGCTGCTCGGCCGCCCGGACACCCGGCAGCGGGGGCGGCTGGAGAAGGTCCGCGGCTGGCGCAGCTTCACCACCCTGCCGGCGAAGCATGTCAAGGTGACCATCGAGGCGGGTGGGGCGACCCACGAGACGTACGCCGACCGGAGCGGATTCGTCGACACCCTCGTCGAGGGCGACTTCACCCCCGGCTGGTCCTCGGTACGCCTCAGCGTCGCCGACGCGGAGCCGGCCGAGGCCCTGGTCCGGGTGCTCGACCCGGAGGTCCGGTTCGGCATCCTCTCCGACATCGACGACACGGTCATGGTGACCGCGCTGCCCCGGCCGCTGCTGGCCGCCTGGAACACCTTCGTCCTGGACGAGCACGCCCGGGCCGCGGTGCCCGGCATGGCGGTGCTCTACGAGCGGCTGGCCACCGCGCACCCGGGCGCGCCGGTCTTCTACCTCTCCACCGGCGCGTGGAACGTCGCGCCGACGCTGACCCGGTTTCTGTCCCGGCACCTCTACCCGGCCGGTCCGCTGCTGCTCACCGGCTGGGGCCCGACCGCCGACCGGTGGTTCCGCAGCGGCCGGGAGCACAAGCGGGCCACCCTGGCCCGGCTGGCCCGGGAGTTCCCCGACGTGCGGTGGCTGCTGATCGGCGACGACGGGCAGCACGACCAGGAGATCTACCGCGAATTCGCCGCCGCCCACCCGGACAGCGTGGCCGGGGTGGCGATCCGCCGGCTGTCCCCGACCCAGTCGGTCCTCGCCGGCAGCCTGCCCGTCCCGCACGACCGCCCCTCGGCCGGGCCGGTGGGGCAGAAGTGGCTCTCCGCCCCGGACGGCGCCGGGCTCTGGCAGCTGCTGCGGGAAGCGGGCCTGGTCTGACGGTACCGGCGGCCGGCCGCGCCGCCGGTCGGCCGTCGAGCCGGGCCATGCCGGTCGCCCGGCGTTCCGTCGACCGCACGCGGGAGGGGCCGATCGCGGCTCGCGCCACGACCGGCCCATCCACCGGTACGTGCAGAAGGGCTGGCAGTTCAAACCGGAGAATACGATCGGTCCGATGCTGGGAGGTGGGTTCAGCTGAACGACACGGGTCCGGACCGGATGGCGGAGATTCAACGCGAGCAGATCGCTGCATACGAGCGGCGCGGGCCTTTCTGGGGCCGCGTCACACAGTTCGCGACGGCGGTCGCACTCATCGCCGGCATCGTCGTCTCGCTCCTGGTCTTCGACACACTGGCGAGCTTCTACCGAGGCACCGGTGCGGTGAAGCCCACTCCTGCCGAGCAGCCGGCCGAGGCGGAGGTTCGGGAGTGTCAGCGGGTCGGGCCAGTGAGCGGTGATGGCCTCGGCTACTGGTGGCACTGCGCGGTGACGGTCCGGACCCACGATGGCCGCGAGGTCGACACCGTGGTCGAGCACTCGGTTGTCACCCCAGATGATCGGGGTAACTCGATCGAGTTCCGTGAAGTGTGCTACGAGGAGAACCACTCCGATTGCCGATACGGGCGCCCGGTGCCGCGTATCTGGGCCCTTGCCCTGTCGATCTTGGGCATCCTCAGGGTCACCACGGTCCTGATCCTGATCGTCGGAAGTGGGTTCGCCCTGTTGCGGGGAGTGATCGGAGTCCCGGCGTACTACGCCTGGCACAACCGCAACAAAAAGGGGAAGACCTGACACTGCACTGCAATTGACCGGTGGAGGAGGGCCGCGGAGCGGCCCTCCTCCACCGGTGCTCGCCGGGGATGTTCCTGACGAAGTGCTTGCGCTACGGTCGCAGTCCGGGCACGGGACTGGTGGTCCCGACATGGTGCCGTCGAAAACGTGGGGTTCTGGGTGGGCAATGCAGGCCGGTCCGATCGGCGAACGACTCTGACTCTCACGCTGCGCCACCCCGCGGCTACTTTTCTCTACGGCGCCACCACGCCTCGTGTGAGGCTGGACGGCGTCGACATCGGGGTTGCCGGCTGGGGCCGGCACAGTATTGCTGTCGACCGGGACAGCACCGGCTCGAGGTGTGGGTGCCGTACGTCCTGCCGAGGAGGGCGGGACGAGCCACCCGCGAGATCAGCGTCGACCAAGGGGGCGAGGTCGCCCTGGAGTACATGGCCCCCACGATCACTCTCGCCCGCGGTGCGCTCGGTGCTCCCGGTGAGCAGAAATCCGCCGGCTACTCCGCGGTGATGATCCTCAACGTCGTCGCCGTGCTCGTCGTCCTGGGAATCTGTGCAGCGCTCGCCTTCGCCTGACCCTGGGTCGGCTCAGTCTCGGCGGAGCCAGAGCACGCCCAGCGGCGGCACCCGCAGCGCCACCGACGCCGCCATCCCGTGCCACGGCACGTCCTGGGCGCGCACCGCGCCCAGGTTCCCCACCCCCGACCCGCCGTAGTGGTGCGCGTCGGTGTTGATCACCTCGGTCCAGGTGCCGCCGGCCGGCAGACCGACCCGGTAGTCCTCGAGCGGCAGGGCGGAGAAGTTCGCCACGCAGACCAGGGTCGCGCCGTCGGGGGCGATCCGGACGAACGAGACGGTGTTGTGGGCGACGTCGTCCCCGGCGATCCAGCGGAAGCCGGCCGGATCGGTGTCCTGCGCCCAGAGCGCGGGCGTGGCCTGGTAGACCGCGTTGAGGTCCCCGACGAGGCGCTGCACGCCGGCCCGGGCCGGGTCGTGCGTCAGGTGCCAGTCGAGGCCGCGTTCCTCGCTCCACTCCCGGTCGTCGGCCAGCTCGCAGCCCATGAAGAGCAGCTGCTTGCCCGGGTGCGCCCACATGTACGCCAGCAGCGCCCGCACGTTGGCCAGCCGCTGCCAGGTGTCGCCGGGCATCTTGCCGGCGAGCGAACCCTTGCCGTGCACCACCTCGTCGTGGCTGATCGGCAGCACGAAGTTCTCGCTCCAGGCGTACGCCAGGGAGAAGGTGAGCTGATGGTGGTGGTGCTGCCGGTAGATCGGGTCCTTGGAGGTGTAGAGCAGGGTGTCGTGCATCCAGCCCATGTTCCACTTGAACCCGAAGCCGAGCCCGCCGTCGGCGGTCGGCCGGGTCACCCCGGGCCAGGCGGTGGACTCCTCGGCGACCATCACCACCCCGGCGTGGTGCTTGTAGACGGTGGCGTTGACCTCCTGCATGAAAGCGATCGCCTCCAGGTTCTCCCGGCCGCCGCGCACGTTCGGGGCCCACTGCCCCTCCTCGCGCGAGTAGTCCAGGTAGAGCATCGACGCGACCGCGTCCACCCGCAGGCCGTCGACGTGGAACTCCTCGCACCAGTAGAGCGCGTTGGCGACCAGGAAGTTGCGCACCTCGCGGCGGCCGAAGTCGAAGACGTACGTGCCCCAGTCGGGGTGCTCGCCGCGCCGCGGGTCCGGGTGCTCGTACAGCGGGGTGCCGTCGAACCGCGCGAGGGCCCACTCGTCCTTGGGGAAGTGCGCCGGCACCCAGTCCAGGATCACCCCGATGCCGGCGCCGTGGAGCCGGTCGACCAGGTGGCGGAAGTCGTCCGGGTTGCCGAAGCGGGAGGTCGGCGCGTAGTAGCCGGTGACCTGGTAACCCCAGGAACCGCCGAACGGGTGCTCCATCACCGGCAGGAACTCCACGTGGGTGAAGCCCATCTCGGTGACGTACGCGGTCAGCTGCTCGGCCAGCTCCCGGTAGCCCAGGCCGGGCCGCCAGGAGCCGAGGTGCACCTCGTACACGCTCATCGGCTCCTGGTGCGGCTGTCGCCGCGCCCGCCGCTCCAGCCAGGCGGCGTCCGACCACTCGTACGTCGAGTGGTGCACCACCGAGGCCGTGGCCGGCGGCACCTCCGCGTACGCGGCGAGCGGGTCGGCCTTGTCCCGCCACTGCCCGTCGGCGCCGAGGACGCGGTACTTGTAGCGGGCGCCGGCCCGCGCCTCCGGCACGAAGATCTCCCACACGCCGCTGGAGCCGAGCGAGCGCATCGGCCAGCCGTCGTCCGGGCCCCAGCCGGTGAAGTCGCCGATCACCCGCACCCCACGGGCGTTGGGCGCCCACACCGAGAACGCCACGCCCTCGTCGAGGACCCGGGCGCCGAGCGCCTCCCAGAGCCGCTCGTGGCGTCCCTCGCCGATCAGGTGCAGGTCCAGCTCGCCGACGGTCGGCGGGTAGCGGTACGGGTCGTCCGTGGTGCGCCCGTCGGCCTCGATCCGGTAGTCGAGCACGGTGCCCTCGACGCGGGTCTCGAAGACCCCGACGTCGTGCACCCGCTGCATCGGGTGCCGCTCGTCGCCCACCAGCAGCAGCACGTCGCCGGCGCCCCGGCGCATCGCGCGGATCGTGGTCCAGCCGTCGGCCGGGTGCGCGCCGAGCAGGGCGTGCGGGTCGTGCGTCGCGCCGGCGATCAGCTGGTCCATCGCGCGTCCTCCGGAACGGGAGCGGTCGGGGCGGGCGGTGGTTCGGTGGGGGCGGCCGGGCGTCGCCGCACCGACAACACGTGCGCGGGCTGAAGGTACGGGTCGAGGCGGACGGCGTTGTGCTGGCCCCACTCGTAGCTGGCGCCGGTCAGCTCGTCGTGCGCGGTGAACCGCTCGTTCCAGTCGAAGCCGAGGGCCGGCATGTCCAGCGTCGTGTTGCCCCACTGCACCGTGCGGGAGTCGAACGAGCAGACCACGATGACGGTGTTGCCGCTGCCCGGGTCGTGTTTGGACCAGCAGAGCAGGGCCGGGTTGTCGATGTCATGGAAGCGCAGGTTGCGCAACCGGTGCAGGGCCGGGTTGTCGCGGCGTACCCGGTTGAGGGTGGCGAGGAACGGCGCCAGCGAGCGGCCCTGCGCCTGCGCGCCGGCCCAGTCCCGGGGGCGCAGCTCGAACTTCTCGTTGTCCAGGTACTCCTCGGCGCCGGGGCGGGCGACGTGTTCGAAGAGCTCGAACCCGGCGTACACGCCCCAGGAGGGGGAGAGCAGCGCGGCCAGCACCGCGCGGATCTTGAACATCGGCGGCCCGCCGTGCTGCAACGACTCGTGCAGGATGTCCGGCGTGTTGGGCCAGAAGTTCGGCCGCATGTAGTCGGCCGCGGCGACCAGTTCCTCGCAGTACGCCCGCATCTCGGCCGCCGACGTGCGCCAGGTGAAGTACGTGTAGGACTGGGTGAAGCCGATCTTGCCGAGCCCGTGCATGATCGCCGGCCGGGTGAACGCCTCGGCGAGGAAGAGCACGTCCGGGTCGACCTCCTTGATCTCGGCGATCAGCCAGTGCCAGAAGTCGACCGGCTTGGTGTGCGGGTTGTCGACCCGGAAGATCCGGATCCCCTCGCCGACCCAGTGCAGCACCACCCGCAGCACCTCGGCCCGGATCCCCTCCGGGTCGTTGTCGAAGTTCAGCGGGTAGATGTCCTGGTACTTCTTCGGCGGGTTCTCCGCGTACGCGATGCTGCCGTCGGCCCGGGTGGTGAACCACTCCGGGTGCTCGGTCACCCAGGGGTGGTCCGGCGCGCACTGCAACGCCAGGTCCATCGCCACCTCCAGGCCCTGCTCGGCGGCGGCGGCGACGAAGTCGCGGAAGTCCTCCGGCGTACCCAGGTCGGGGTGGATGGCGTCGTGGCCGCCCTCGGCGGCGCCGATCGCCCACGGCGAGCCCACGTCGTCGGGCCCGGCGGTCAGCGAGTTGTTGCGGCCCTTGCGGTTGACCCGGCCGATCGGGTGGATCGGCGGCAGGTAGAGCACGTCGAAGCCCATCGCCGCGACGCCGGGGAGCCGGTCCGTCGCGGTGACGAAGGTGCCCGAGCGGGCCGGCGCGTCGGCGGTGGCCGGGATCGCGCCCTCGGACCGGGGGAAGAACTCGTACCAGGCGGAGAAGAGCGCGCGGGGGCGGTCCACCCAGAGCTGATGCTCCTCGCCGGTGGTGACCAGTTCCCGGACCGGGTGGTCCCAGAGCAGGTCGGCCAGCTCCAGTGCCGGGGCCACCCGCCGGGGCAGCGCCAGCTTCCCGTCGCGCAGCGCTTTCGCCGCCGCGCGGACCCGCTTGCGGTGACCGGCCGGGACCAGCTGCACGGCGGCGTCCAGCACCCGGGCCCCCTCGGCCAGGTCGTTGGCCAGCTCGGCCGGGCCCTGACCGGCGGCCACCTTCTTGGTCACCGCGTTCTGCCAGGTCAGGTACGGGTCCTGGAACGCCTCCACGGCGAACGCCCAGGCGCCGACGGCGTCCGGACGGATGATGGCGTGCCAGCGGTCCTGCCCCGGCTCGCCGGGGCGCATCCGGGTGAAGGGCCGCGCCGCGCCGTCCGGGCCGAGCCAGACCACGTTGCAGCCCAGCGCATCGTGCCCCTCCCGGTAGGCGCGGGCCGACACCGACACCAGTTCGTCGACCACCGCCTTGGCCGGGTAGCGACCGCAGGAGACGACGGGGGAGACGTCTTCGATCGGGAACCGTCCGCTCACTCCGCCAACCTACTGTGCGAGATCGCCTCGCGCGCGGTCGAGAGTCCCCTTCGCGGCCCGCTCTCCCGCTGAGGTCCTCCCGGAAGTGGTGGTATCGGAATGAGGCGTGACCGGAGGTGTCGCGTATCGTTTGTGTTACGTGACACGGAGGCGCGGCATGCGATTGAACAGCAAGGGTCAGGTCACCATCCCAGCGGCCCTGCGGGCCCGGTATGGCCTGCACGAGGGCGATGAGGTGGATGTGGTTGAGGAGGGTGGAGCCCTCCGCATCGTCCGAGTGCACGGTGCCGACACCCGGGGGCAGCGCCTCGTACGCCACATGCGGGGTCGGGGTGGCGCGAAGGAGACCGAGCACATGTCCACCGATGAGTTGATGGAGTTGCTGCGTGGGGAGTGAGCGGCTTCGCGCCCTACCGCCGCGCTCGCCGGACGCGGTCACGACCCTGGTCGACACCAATGTGCTGTTGGACATCCTGACCGAGGACCCGAAGTGGGCGGAGTGGTCCGAAACTGCCCTCGCTGAAGCCCGTGACGCGGGCAGCCTGGTGATCAATCCCATCGTCTACGCTGAAGTGTCGGTGCGTTTCGCCCGCATTGAGGAGTTGGACGAGGCGCTGCCCGCCGGGGACTTCCTCCGCGAGGAACTGCCCTATCCGGCAGGGTTCCTC
The DNA here is from genome assembly GCF_040642975.1 of Micromonospora sp. NPDC047548. NCBI lineage: Bacteria > Bacillati > Actinomycetota > Actinomycetes > Micromonosporales > Micromonosporaceae > Micromonospora > Micromonospora sp. NPDC047548. The sequence goes on along the minus strand of NZ_JBEYTI010000002.1, from coordinate 284,628 downwards.
GCCGGCAAGGCATCCGCGCGGTACCGCAGATTGGGCGGCGTGAAGCGATCACCCATCGCCGACTTCTACATCGGAGCGCACGCGGCGGTGTGTCGGTACAACCTTCTTACCCGCGACGGTGCGCGGTACCGCACGTACTTCCCAGCCTTGACCCTGATCACGCCAAGCGACTGACTGCCACACATCAGGTCCAGGCTCTGCAGGCGCGGCCCTTCCCTACCCCAGCAGGGAGCGGTAGATATCGAGGGTGCGGGCGGCGATGGCGTCCCAGGAGAAGTGTTCCACCGCCCGCCGCCGGCCGGCCTGACCGAGTTCGGTGGTGCGCGCCGGGTCGGCCAGCAGCTCGTTGATCGCCGCCGCCAGGTCGGCGACGAAACGCTCCGGGTCCAGCGGGCGTCCGCTGCCGTCGGTCGCCTGCTCGATCGGCACCAGCAGCCCGGTCTCGCCGTTGGCCACCACCTCGGGGATGCCGCCGGTGGCGGTGGCCACCACCGCCGTCTCGCAGGCCATCGCCTCCAGGTTGACGATCCCCATCGGCTCGTACACCGACGGGCAGACGAAGATCGTCGCGTGGGTGAGCACCTGGATCACCTCGTGCTTGGGCAGCATCTCGGCCACCCACACCACGCCCGAGCGGGTCGCCCGCAGCTCGGCGACCAGACCCTCCACCTCGGCGGCGATCTCCGGGGTGTCCGGCGCGCCGGCGAGCAGCACCAACTGGGTGTCCGCCGGCAGCGACCGGGCCGCCCGCAGCAGGTAGGGCAGTCCCTTCTGCTTCGTGATCCGGCCGACGTAGACCACGCTCGGCCGGTCAGGGTCCATGCCGAGCCGGTCCAGCACGTCGGTCGCGGGGTCCGGGGCGTACTGGGCGGTGTCGATGCCGTTGTAGACCACCCGGACCCGGTCCGGGTCGACCGCCGGGTAGGCGGTCAGCACGTCCCGCCGCATCCCCTCGCTGACCGCGACGACCGCGTCGGCCGCCTCCACAGCTGTCCGCTCACACCAGGAGGAGAGGGCGTATCCGCCGCCGAGCTGCTCGGCCTTCCACGGCCGCAACGGCTCCAGGCTGTGCGCGGTCACCACGTGCGGCACGCCGTGCAGCAGCTTCGCGGTGTGCCCGGCGAGGTTGGCGTACCAGGTGTGGCTGTGCACCACGTCGGTGCCGGCGCAGCCCGCGGCCATCTCCAGGTCGACGCCCATGGTGCGCAGCGCGGCGTTCGCGCCGGCCAGGCCGGCCGGTTCGGCGTACGCGGTGACGCCCGGCTCGGTGCGCGGCGCGCCGAAGCAGTGCACCCGCACGTCGGCGAGTCGGCGCAGCTCCCGGGCGAGGTACTCGACGTGCACCCCGGCGCCGCCGTACACCTCCGGCGGATACTCCCGGGTCAGCAGATCCACGCGCAGCCGTGCCGATTCCGTCATGCCCCCGCACCCTAGTGCAGAACTGTGCCCGTACGAGTGGTGAAGTCGCAGCGGGATGGATAGCGTCGGTACATGGCTGCCAAGGTGCTCGCGATCGTCCTGGCCGGCGGAGAGGGCAAGCGCCTGATGCCGCTCACCACGGACCGGGCCAAGCCGGGCGTTCCGTTCGGCGGGATGTACCGCATGGTCGACTTCGTCCTGTCCAACCTGGCGAATGCCGGCTTTCTCAAGATCGTCGTGCTGACCCAGTACAAGTCCCACTCGCTGGACCGGCACATCACCCAGACCTGGCGGATGTCGACGATGCTCGGCAACTACGTCACGCCGGTGCCGGCGCAGCAGCGCCGTGGCCCGTGGTGGTTCGCCGGTTCCGCCGACGCGATTTACCAGAGCTTCAACCTGATCAACGACGAGCAGCCGGACCACGTGATCGTCTTCGGCGCCGACCACATCTACCGGATGGACCCCCGGCAGATGGTGGACGACCACATCGCCTCCGGCGCCGGGGTGACCGTGGCCGGCATCCGGCAGCCGCTGTCGATGGCCGACCAGTTCGGGGTGATCGAGGTCGGCGAGGACGGCCGGCGGATCCGGGCGTTCCGCGAGAAGCCCACCGACGCGATCGGCCTCCCCGACGCCCCCGACCAGATCTACGCCTCGATGGGCAACTACGTCTTCAACACCGGGGCGCTCTGCGAGGCGGTCGAGCGGGACGCGGAGGACAAGACCAGCAAGCACGACATGGGTGGCAGCATCATCCCGATGCTGGTCGAGCGGGGCGAGGCCAACGTCTACGACTTCAAGGACAACGAGGTGCCGGGCAGCACCGACCGGGACCGCGGCTACTGGCGGGACGTGGGGACCCTGGACTCGTTCTACGACGCCCACATGGATCTGATCAACGTGCACCCGGTGTTCAACCTCTACAACTTCGACTGGCCGATCTACAGCAACCAGCCGCCGTACCCGCCGGCGAAGTTCGTCCACCAGTGGGGCGAGCGGGTCGGCCGGGCGGTCGGCTCGATGGTCTCACCCGGCGCGGTGGTCTCCGGCTCGCTGGTGGAGAACTCGGTCGTCTCGCCGAAGGTGAAGGTCCACTCCTGGGCGCACGTCGACGGCGCGGTGCTGATGGAGGGCGTCGAGATCGGCCGGCACGCGGTCGTGCGCAGGGCCATCCTGGACAAGAACGTCTTCGTGCCCGAGGGTGCGGAGATCGGCGTCGACCTGGAGAAGGACCGGCAGCGCTACACCGTCTCCGACAACGGCATCGTGGTGGTCGGCAAGGGGCAGCGCGTCGAGCCGTGAACCAGGTGTGATCCCGGCCGCGGCCGGGAAGCAATGAGCGTCCGTACCGCCCTTGGAGGTTGCAGCCGTGGCCCATCCCCGTGCCGGACAGCCCGCCGAGCCCGCCGACCTGGTGGACGTGCCGCGGCTGGTGACCGCCTACTACGCCGAGCACCCGGATCCCGACGACCCGGCGCAGCAGGTCTCCTTCGGCACGTCCGGGCACCGCGGCTCCAGCCTGCGCAACGCCTTCAACTCCGACCACATCCTCGCGGTCACCCAGGCGCTCTGCGACCACCGCCGGGAGCAGGGCCTGGACGGGCCGCTCTTCCTCGCCCGGGACACCCACGCGCTGTCCGCCCCCGCCGCGGTGGACGCGCTGGAGGTGCTCGCCGCCAACGGCGTCACCGTGCTGCTGGACAGCCGCGACGGCTACACCCCCACGCCGGCGCTCTCGCACGCCGTGCTCACCCACAACCGGGGGCGCACCAGCGGCCTGGCCGACGGCATCGTCATCACCCCGTCGCACAACCCGCCCGACGACGGCGGGTTCAAGTACAACCCCACCCACGGCGGGCCCGCCGACGCCGACGTCACGAAGTGGATCCAGGACCGGGCCAACGCGATCCTCGCCGCCGGCCTCAAGGAGGTCCGGCGGATCCCGTACGCCCGGGCCCGCGCCGCCGACACCACCGGGGAGTACGACTTCCTCGCCGGCTACGTCGACGACCTGCCCGCCGCGATCGACGTCGACGCCATCCGCGCCGCGGGGGTGCGCATCGGCGCCGACCCGCTCGGCGGGGCCAGCGTCGCGTACTGGGGGGAGATCGCCGAGCGGCACCGCCTGGACCTGACCGTGATCAACCCGACGGTCGACCCGACCTGGCGCTTCATGACCCTGGACGGCGACGGCAAGATCCGGATGGACTGCTCCTCGCCGAACGCGATGGCCTCGCTGATCGCCGCCCGCGCCGACTACCAGGTCTCCACCGGCAACGACGCCGACGCCGACCGGCACGGCATCGTCACCCCCGACGGCGGCCTGATGAACCCCAACCACTACCTGGCGGTGGCGATCGGCCACCTGTTCCGCACCCGGTCGCAGTGGGGCCCGGCGGCGGCGGTCGGCAAGACGCTGGTCTCCTCCTCGATGATCGACCGGATCGCGGCCGACCTGGGGCGTCCGTTGCTGGAGGTGCCGGTGGGCTTCAAGTGGTTCGTGCCCGGGCTGCTCGACGGCGCGGTCGGCTTCGGCGGCGAGGAGAGCGCCGGCGCATCCTTCCTGCGCCGCGACGGGAGCACCTGGACCACCGACAAGGACGGCATCCTGCTCTGCCTGCTCGCCTCGGAGATCATCGCCACCACCGGGCGGACGCCCAGCCAGCACTACACCGAGCTCACCGAGCGCTTCGGCGCCCCCGCCTACGCCCGGATCGACGCCCCGGCCACCCGGGAGCAGAAGGCCGTGCTGGGCAAGCTCTCCCCGGATCAGGTGGGCGCCACCGAACTGGCCGGCGAGCCGATCACCGCGACGCTCACCACCGCGCCCGGCAACGGCGCCGCCATCGGCGGGCTGAAGGTGACCACGGAGTCGGGCTGGTTCGCCGCGCGGCCGTCGGGCACCGAGGACGTCTACAAGATCTACGCCGAGTCGTTCAGGGGCCCGGAGCACCTGGCCCGGATCCAGCAGGAGGCCAAGGCGCTGGTCGACGGGGTGCTCAACGGGGTGGGGGTAGCTCGTGGCGACTGACCTTCTCGCGCAGGCCGTCGGGGAGCAGTTCGCGGAGCTGCTCGGGGAGCAGCGGCAGGTCCAGCAGGGTCAGCTTGAGCTGGTTGCGCTCCTGGTAGCGGTGCGGGTCCAGGCGGACGACCAGGCCGGCGTCGCGGCGGTAGCGCACCTGCACCGCGCCCTCGGTCGCGGCGTTCCGGATGATCAGGCCGTCCATCTCCACGGCGACCGGCGCGGACCCCGGGCTGAGTTCCAGCCGGATCGTCTCGTCGGGGGAGAGCACCACCGCGCGGGAGATGCCGGCCATCGGCGCGGAGGGGGTCACCACCACCGCGTCGGTGGCGGGGGAGACCAGCGGCCCGCCGGCCGCATAGCTGTACGCGGTCGATCCGGTCGGGGTGCTGACCACCAGCGCGTCGCAGCGGTAGTAGCCGTACCGCTGGCCGTCCACGGCGAGGGTGGCGGAGACGAAGCCGGACCCGGGCTGCCGGACCAGGGCCATGTCGTTGAACGCCACCACGTCGTCCCCGCAGACGTCGCAGGCCAGGCAGGCGTGCGACTCGACGGTGAACTCGTGGGCGGCGAGCCGGTCCAGCGCGGCCGGCAGGTCGGGGGGTTCCACCTCGATCAGGAAGCCGAACCGGCCCAGGTGCACCCCCAGCACCGGCTTCGGGGTGCGCACGGCCGAGCGCAGCGCGCCCAGCATGGTGCCGTCCCCGCCGATGCTGATCAGGGCATCGGAGCGGGTGACAAGATCGTCCGCCGGCACCGGCTCGACGGCGGTCGGCACCCGGTGCCGGTCCTCGGCGCGCACCGCCAAGGCGCTGGGGTGCCAGGTGGCCCAGTCGACGATGGTGTCCACCACCGGAGACACGTCCCGGGTGGGATGCAGCACCAGCCCGAGCCGGATCGGGTCCATGCCTACAGCTCACCACATCGGGGGCGGCCGCACGGCCGTACCCGAAGGGTGCGCCGGCGGTCCGGAACCGCCGACCTACGCTCGCTCCCGACTATCGGTGCGGCCACCGCCGTTACCGGTTCTCGCCAGGCCACCTGTACGGGTCGAACCGGGCGGGTGGTCTGCCGCGTTGTCGCCCCGCGAGGACCACCACGGTCGTCAGCGGCAGGGCCGTCTTCACCAGGAACCAGGCGATGTTGCCCAGGTCGCTGCCAACGGCGAGGATCAGACAGACACCGGTGATGCCGCACAGCACCGCCGCGCCGGGGTCGCTTTCGGTCAGGGCGCGGGCGTACCGGCGCCGGGCCGCGCGGACGATGAACCCGAGGACTGCGAATGAGGCGACCGCCCCGGCTGGGCCGAAGTTCAGCACCGCCTCCCCGGCAAGTCCGTAGATCCGTGACGAGTGGGCACCAGCGGCATAGCTCCCCTGCCCGCCCAGCATGTCGGTTCCGACTTCCACCTTGTCCCGCATCCACGCAGGCCGCACCTTGTCGGGGATGACGAACGCGGCGGCGGACACGTAGGTGATGCCGTGGGCTAGCGGGGCGTACCCGGCCTGCTGGTGGTTGAGCACGACCGCCTGCACGTCCGAGCGGCCGAGATCACCGAGGAGCATCGCGGGGAAGGTGCGGCCGGTCTCGTCGCCAAGGTCAGTGACGGAGGACCCGCCCTCGGCGGTGCTGAGGATCTCACTGCCGGTGCTCTTGTAGACCCCGTATCCGTACATGAAGGCCAGGAACACCGCGGCCAATGCGGCCAACGCCCGCCGGGACACGGGCCGGACCGCCAGGTGCACGACGATCAGCCCGATGAGCAGCGGCCAGATGGTGTTGCTGCGGGACCCCCGCAGCCCTCCGACGATGAACTGCACGATCGCGAAGACCGCGAAGGTCGCCGTCAATGACATCGGCCGGGACGCCAGCGTATTCCGGAACCGGATCACCGCCACCACGAACCCTACCAGCGGAAACGATTCTCCGATGAGCAGCAGCCACCCATAGCCGTCGAACGCGTCCCGGTCGTCGGCGGCGGCGGCGAGGTAGCCGGTGAGCCCTCCGAAATGGGCGATCAAGGCCAGGAACCCGGCCAGGCTGACGACGAACGCCAGCACGCCGAGATGGGCGAACCAGCGCACGTTGAGCAACCACGAAACCGCCTTCCTCGGCGCGGTCCTGTCCGGTAGGCCGAGGGTGAAGCGATAGACACACAAGCCGATCACGTTCAGCGTGGCCATGGCGCCGAGACCGGCCCGCCAGTCGTCCAGGGGTTCGATGTATGCCGGCCAGTAGTCGAGCATGACATGCAGGATCGGCGCCAGATAGAAGAAGTGGAGCCCGAAGAGGCCGACGAGGGCCCGGGGGTCGAACGCGTCGAGGCGGCCCGCCGCCCAGTCGACCACGTCGTTGGCCAGGAGCATCCCGCACAGAGTGACCGGGATGAGGTACCAGTGCCAGAGCCGGCCGTCCACGGCCGACAGTACGGTGCTGGTGAGCGCCGGTAGCACGACGGCCGGGAACCATGCGTCAGCGCCCCCGCCGCCAAGGCGCGGCGGATGTTCGCCGGCCAGTACGGACGATGCCATCGTGCCCCCCGGTGTCCCTGCGTCGGTCGCACCCGCGACACGTCATCGCCGGCACGGGCCTGTCCTAGACGTAACGCCTGCCACCTGTGCAGGTTGCGTCGGCCGGGGGCGTCGTCCATCGAGGTGGGGGAGGCCGACTATTGGCGAAATCGTTAATTATCATGCTTAAGAGTGGTAGAACACCATCTGGTGATGTCGTCGCGTTGTGCGGTTCGGTTCGAACGAACGGAGAGGCAGGTGGAACGCGTGGCGGGATCCACCTCCCGGATTCGCCCGGGCTTTCGACGGGCGGAGTCGGTTCGGGCGGCTGCGGCGCCCGTCGGCATGCCACACGCCGCCAGCGGGATCACCTGGAGCATGCTCGGCCTTCTCGTCGTCGCGTTGTCCCAGTGGGCGGTGATCGTGCTGCTGTCCCGTCTCGGCACGCCGGAGATGGTCGGCCAGTACGCCTTCGGGTTGGCCGTCAGCGCGCCGATCGTCCTGCTCGCCAGCCTGGCCCTGCGGACGGTGCAGGTGACGGACACGGGTCGCGGTTTCGATTTCGGCGACTACCTGCGGCTGCGCGTGTCCGGCATGCTCGTCGCGCTGCTGCTCATCGGTGTTGTTACGGCGTTCGTAGGCTCGGCCCACGCGATCGTGGTAATGCTGGTCGGTGTCGCGAAGGCCCTCGACGCGATCGGAGACATCTTCTTCGGGTTGTTCCAGCGGTACGAGCAGATGCGTCCCATCGGAATCTCCATGATGTGCAACGGGCTGCTCACTGTGGTGGCGATGGTCTGCCTGCTGGCACTGACCCGGAGCATCGGGTGGGCGGTGGTGGGATCGGTCATCGGTTCGCTGGCGGCCTCGATCGGCTACTGCGGCTGGGCGGCGAGGCCGCTCCGTGCCGCCGAGCCGACAGACGCCGCCGCGGCGGGGGCGGGGATGAGCAAGGCATCATCGCCTCATGACCGGCGCGCCGCGCTCCGCCGGATGGGTCGACTGGCCATGGTCGCCGCGCCGCTCGGCCTCGCCTCCGGACTGGTGTCGCTCTCGGGGAACCTGCCCCGATACTTCATCGAGCACATACTCGGTGCCGCGGCTCTGGGTATCTTCGCCGCCCTGGCCTACATCGTGCTTGCCGCCAACATCCTCTTCGCGGCGATCAGCCAGATGTTGCTGCCCCGGCTCACCCGGCTGCACGCGGCGGGCGATTTCACGCTCTTCACCAAGCTGACCCTGCGGCTCGTCGTGGGAACACTGGCTCTCGGCGCCGTTGGCGTCGCCGTCGTCATCGCCGTCGGCCCGGCCGTTGTCCGCCTCGTCTACGGTGCGCCGTACGCGGCGCACGCGGAGGTGCTGACCCTGCTGACCGTGGCAGCGGTGTTCAGCGGGGCGGTCTTCTTCCTCGGCACCGCTCTCTCCGCATTACGGAGGTTCGGCAACCAACTGGCGGCCAGCCTGGTCATGGTCGCCGTGACCGCGGCCGCCGGATACCTACTGGTTCCCCGGTTCGGACTGGTCGGCGCTGCCTGGTCCGTGGTCATCACGATCGGCGGTGACTGCATCCTCAAGACCCTGATGCTTCGCCGAGCGCTTGCCGGCTGAACCTGGACCTGAACAGCGTCACGGTCATCTGGTGGACGATCGCCGGCGCGGTCGGCATCATCGGCCCGACCTTCCTGTCCTGCACTCGTAGCCCAGGCACCGCAGCGCCAACATTACTTTGCGCAAGGTGGGCGCTACTGACCGTTGCCTTCTCCGGTTGCCGCGCGTTGCACCAGTAGGCGTAACGACGTGCGGATGCCCGATCGAAAGCGGGGGCCCTGATCCAATGCGGCTACTGATCACCGGCGGTGCCGGCTTCGTTGGCAGCAATCTCGTCCGAGTGGTGCTGCGAGAGGTGCCCAACGCGGACGTCCGCGTGATTGACGACTTCTCCACCGGCCTGGAGCGCAACCTCGCCGGCATCGAGGCGGAGATCGTACGCGGCTCCATCCTCGACGATTGGGCACTCACCCGGGCGATGGCAGGGCGGGACGCCGTCGTGCATCTCGCGGCGCTTCCGAGCGTTCCCCGCTCGGTCGCGGACCCGGTGTCGTCGCATGCCGCCAACGCCACAGGGACGGTGAACGTCCTGGAGGCGGCCCGGCGAGCGGACGTGTCCCATGTCGTGGTGGCGTCGTCGTCCTCCGTCTACGGCGCGAATCCGGCCCTGCCGAAGAATGAGTTGACCTGGACCAGGCCGCTCAGTCCGTACGCGGCAAGCAAGCTCGCGACCGAGGCGTACGCCCTCGCCTACCAGGCGTCGTACGGCCTACCAACTCTCGCCTTCAGATTCTTCAATATCTACGGCCCTGGGCAGCGACACGACCACGCGTATGCGGCGGTGATTCCGCGATTCGTGCACGCGGTGCTGACCGGGGAGCCGGTGGTGGTCCACGGAGACGGGCTTCAGACCCGGGACTTCACCTACGTGGAAACGGTCTGCCAGGTGCTGCTGGACGCCGTCACCCGCTCCGTGTGCCATGACCAGCCGGTGAACCTTGCCTTCGGGACGCGGACCGACCTGCGCACCGTGCTGGCTGAGTTGGAGCAGATCACCGGGCGGCGGATCGACCCGGAGTTCCTCCCTCCACGCTCAGGTGACGTGCGGCACTCTCAGGCCGAGAACACCTGCCTTCGCCAGCTGTTCCCCGACGTCGCCAACACCCCCGTCGCCGACGGACTCCGCGCCACCGTGGAGTGGTTCCAGGAATGGCTCTCGGGCCCGGAGTCGCGGGCGGCCCGACACCTCTCCACTGTCCAACGGGCGGGCGAGCGGCCGTACCGCGTCACCACGACGCAGTAGTTTCCGAAAGCCCCGCTCAGACAACCCGGCGCTTCGTCGCCGCCACGGGCTTCTCCGACCGGAGTGCCCAACGGGCTGGATCCGTCACATCGGAATGCTCGTCGGCGTGCGTCGTTCGGTGACCTGCCTGACCTGGCCGTAGAAGGCGTCGCGTCGGGCGGCGAGGGTATCGGCCGAGTAGTGGCGGGCGCGGGCGAGGTTGCGAGCAGACGCCTCCGTCATCCTTGCCGGATCGGCGAGCATGCGCGTAATCGCCATGGCCAACCCGGTGGGATCGTCCGGCTCGACCAGATCCTCGTCGGACAACAGCTCCGGCACACCGCCGACTCGGGCCCCGATTGCCGGCAGCCCCCGGGCCATCGCTTCGATCATCGCCCGCGGCAGTCCCTCCGTTCGGGACGGCATGACGAACAGGTGCGCCGCGTCGAGTCGCCGCCGCACAGCGTCTCCGCTGGGCACCGCCCCCAGGAATTCCACGCGGTCGGTCATTCGGAGCCGGGCTGTGAGCTGCTCGAGCTGCGGCCGAAACCGACCCTCCCCGAGGTGCACCAGTCGCACGCTGATGCCGGCTGCCGCCAACTGGGCCAACGCCTCGATCAGCGTGTCGATGCCCTTGTACAGCTGGTCCAACGAACCGATCGAGACCAGGGTCGACGTGTCCCCTGCCGAGACTGGTCGCCTCGGCTGCGCCACGTAGGCGGCGGGTGGGAGGTCGACGCTGGAGTAGATGCCGGTGACGGCGTCGCGCCGAGCCGGATAGCGGCTCTGCAACCACCGCTCGGTGACGTAGGACACCGCGTCCGCGTACGCGCACTGGTGTCGTAGCCTCCGGGCGAACCACTGCCGCAGCAGAGGGCGCAGGGGATGGCCAACCACCCCGGGTGCGAACACGTCATAGGGGTCGCCCACCACCTCCAGCCCGTACGGCAGCCGTAGCCGCTCCCGCAAGCTGGACAGGTGCCCGCCAATGGGCGAGGGCACCCGGAGGATCACCGCGTCCACGTCGTCGGCCGCGCCGCGCACCGCTCGGCCGATCGACGAACGCGATCGCAGGTACTGGCGCGGCCCTACGTAGTACGGCACCGGCCAGACCTCGACCTGGCTGCCGTCGACGCGCACCGCGCCGTCCTCGGGCTCTGGGACGTCCAGCACCCGTGCCACCACCCGGACCTGGTCGAAGGCGGAGAGGTACCGGGTCCAGAACCGATGGCCCGCGCTGCCGGTGGTCCACACCGCGCCGTCCGCGGTGCGGGAGAGACGCGCCTCCGCCGTCACCACGACCCTCATCGGCGCGCGACCTGGCGGGCGGTGCGTTCGATGACGTCGACCACCTCGATTGCGGCCGCGCGGTTGTCGAACAGCTCCACCGCGCGCCGGCGGGCCTGCTCACCGCGCGCGACGAGCTGCCCCGCCTCGAACTCCCGGTAGGCGCTCTCAAGTGCCGAGACGAGAGCGGTCACAACACCGCGCGGAGCCACCCACCCGCTGCGCTCGTCGACGGTTTCGGGCAGTCCGCCGGCGTCGCTGACGATGCTCGGTACGCCCATCGCGCTCGCCTCGGTCGCGGCGCCGTGCCCCTCCGAGAGCGACGGGCTCACGCTGACGTCCGCGACGTCGTAGCACGGGCGGACGTCCTCCACCGAGGCGAGCCACGTGACGTTCGGATCCGCCGCGATCCGGTAACGGGCGATGAGGTTCTCACGGTGGGCTTCACCAGTGGGTCCGTAACCGCTACCTACCAGCAGCAGATGAGCTCGGGGGTGGTGGGCCCGGAAGTGCCGCCACGCTTCCAGCAGCACGTCGTGGCCCTTGATACCGCGACCCTGGTGGACGAGACGTCTGGGCGGGTAGACCCATGCGACCATGACGGCCACGAAGGCATCCTGCGCGATTCCCCACTCGGCGCGTCTCTTGGCGCGTCGGTCGGCCACATTCCGCTGGTCGTGCCGGGAGGGGACGGAGTCGCCGTGCCGGGCCGGAGCGAAATGATCAGTGTTGACGCCGTACGTCGCCACCGGCCTGCGATCAGCCGGGCATCCGAGGTCGCCGTAGAGCTTCGACGTGAACTCTGTCCCGCAAATGGTCACGTGGTCGAGGCGCCACAACAGCCGTTCCACCACGCGGATCAGCGGCGATTCCAGATAGAGCGGACCGGCCACCGTGTGCACGCGACGGGCCGGCAGCCCCAGGGCGCTCAACCGTGCCGCGAGCGCCGACGCGTACAGGTGGTACTGCACGACGTCCGGTCCTAGCCGGCGGAGGAGCGCCCGCAGTCCCAGCAGGCCACGAAGGGTCGAGAGGGTCGGCCGGAAGGTGAAGGCAAACGGCGACGCGATCACCTCGTATCCGCGCTGCTGCATCTCGACGGTCAACCGGCCGGCGCCGGCCGGGAGAATGAGGATCACCTGGTGGCCGCGGCGGCGAAGTTCCTCCACCTGCGGCAGGATCCACAATCCGCCGCTGTTGGTCTTCAACAGGACGGCCACGCGCAGCGGCCGTTCGCGAGCTGCCGAGCCGGACTGAACCAGTCCTGCCGTGTTCCGACCCTCTTGAGCCTCGGCCGAGGCCCTCACCTCGGTGGAAGGAAGAAAAGCGCGGCCAGTCATGTGGTCTCCGATCTCGATCGAGTGAGCGCCGTCGTTGTTGTCGGGCAGAGCCGCCAACTCTCTGGTTCGGCTTAGTCGGCGAGTGGTGGTTGGAGCGTGGAGAGCCAGGCGAGTTGTTCGATGACTTTTCCTGGGTCGTCGTAGGGGTCGAGTGTGGTGAGGTCGGTGGGGTTGAGTGGGGGGACTGGGACGTGGCTGATGAGGGGGTGGACGGGGCGCACGTCTCGTTCGTCCTGAGCGAAGAGGGCTTCGTGGAGTTTTTCGCCAGGGCGCAGGCCGGTGTAGGTGATTCGGGTGGGTCCGGGTGCTTGGGCGGCGAGTTGGCGGGCGAGGTCGTCGATGCGGACGGGCTGGCCCATGTCGAGGACGAGGGCTTCGCCGTCCCGGCCGATGGCTGCGGCTTGTAGGACGAGGTGGACGGCTTCTTGGACGGTCATGAGGTAGCGGGTGACGTCGGGGTGGGTGACGGTGATGGGTAGTCCAGCGTCGATCTGACTGCGGAAGGCGGTGATGACGGAGCCGCGGCTGCTGAGCACGTTGCCGAAGCGGACGCTGAGGAAGGTGCCGGGGTGCGTCTGCGCGGCGTGGGCGGTGAGGCGTTCGGTGATTCGTTTGGAGTAGCCGAGGACGCTGACTGGGTCGGCGGCCTTGTCGGTGGAGATGTTGACGAATTTGGAGACGTCGTGGCAGGCGCCGAGGAGGGTTTCGGTTCCCCAGACGTTGGTTTTGATCGCCTCGCCGGGGTTGCGTTGCAGGAGGGGAAGGTGTTTGAGGGCGGCGGCGTGAAAGATGATGTCGGGTTGCCGGTGGTGGATGATGCGTTGGATGCCTTCGTGGTCGCGCAGGTCGGCGAGGATCAGTTCGGGGCCGTCGAGCAGGGCCCGGCCGGAGAGGGAGAGTTGCAGGCTGTGCAGGGCTGATTCGTCCCGGTCGAGCATCATGAGTTCGCCGGGACCGGCGCGCATGATCTGCCGGCACAGTTCGGAGCCGATGGATCCGCCGGCTCCGGTGACGAGGATCCGCCGGCCGGCGAGGCCGCGTTCGTTGGTGACGGGGTCGGCGACGACCTGTCGCCGGCCGAGCAGGTCGGCGATGTTGGGGCTGCGTACATCGGTGACGGTGATGCGGTGGTCGACGAGTTCGCGGACCGGGGGTAGGACTTTGAAATCGGCGCCAGCGGTGCAGGTCAGGGTGCGTAAGTGGCGGATCAGTTCGGCGTCGGCGTTGGCGACGGAGAAGATCAGTGTCGTTGCCCCGGTGCGGCGGACCGCGCTGGCGATGTCGTCCCGGCCGCCGAGGACGGGTACGCCGTTGACGCGTAGGTGTCGTTTGTCGGGGTCGTCGTCGAGCAGGCCGACCGGCAGGTAGCGGCCGCGGGGGTCGCTGAGCAGCGCCCGCAGTAGTGCCTGTCCGGCGGCGCCGAGGCCGAACACCAGTACCCGGGTCGCGGAGCGGGCGTCGGGACGCAGTGCCTGGTCGCCGCGGTGGCGGTAGACAGCGCGGATCGTCAGCATGCACAGCAGCGCGATCGCGCCGCCGACCAGTGGGGAACTGGCGGGCACGGGCCGGTTCATCAGCCAGGTGACGGCGACGAGCATGGCCAGGCCGGTGCAGGCGGTCGTCGCCGCCAGGGCCTGGGCCTCGTGCACGCTGCCCAGCGGGTGTCGGCCCCAGCGCCGGCTTTGCGCCCAGGAGACAGCCGTGTGCAGCGCGGCGGCGGTCAACCCCACGCCGACGGCCCGGATCAGCTGCCCGGGTGTGAGATCGAATTCGAACCTGGTCCACGCCGCTGCGGTCAGACCGCTGACCCAGGCCGCACTGTCGGCGGCGAGTAGAACACCCGCCGTCGGGCGCTGGGTCTTCCGTCGCACCACAGTGTCCGACGCGGGCTGTTCGGTGGCGGTGATGTGCATGCTGCTCCCCGTTACTCGAGCTTCGAAGTCCCGTTCGGCACCAACCACGCGGCGAACCCCTACCCGCCACAACGGAACGTATCTGGACAATAAGTATTTGTCTGTTCAAGTCGGGTCTTACTCCCGAGCCCGCCAACGGGCGTGGCGAGGTGCCGTCAATGGCGAACAGGTCTTCGGGGCAGCCGCCATCGCCGCACGAGCCTCGGGCGGATCGGCTCGGGAAGCGGTCGACGCGTCGTGGGGGAGGGCCGATCCTGGAGACTGGCGCGCTACATCTGTCGATATCGGTGGCCCGGCGGCTCACCCGTGACGGCCGGCCGATGCGGGAATAGGCGAGCAACATTCACCTCTGCCTGCTCGCTTCCCGTGACCTCCGGGCATGCTGGCCGTCCGGGGGCGACGCTCCGGTGCCAAGAAACTCAGGAGCGGTCGCGTGGCCATCTGCCGAGATGCCCTGACGGCGGAGTACCTTGACCACCGTCTCCAGCAGAATTCGTAGGTCCAGCCGGAGACACTGCGTGTCGACGTACCGCACGTCGTAGGCGAACTTCTCTTCCCAGCTCAGCATGTTGCGGCCGCGCACCTGGGCGAGTCCCGTGATGCCCGGCCGCACCTCGTGACGGCGTGCCTGCTCCGGCGTGTACCGATCGAGGTACTCCACCAACAGAGGGCGCGGTCCCACCAGACTCATGTCGCCGCGCAGGACGTTCCACAGCGTCGGCAGCTCGTCCAGACTGGTCGAGCGCAACCACCGACCGAAGCCGGTCAGCCGATCGCCGTCGCTGACCCGGCCCGCACGGATCGGATCCATCGTCCGGAACTTTCGCAGCTCGAACAGCCTGCCGTGCAGGCCCGGCCGGATCTGGCGGAAGAGCACGGGGCGGCCCATCAGCAGTGCGACCGCAACGCTCACCACCAGCAGGACCGGCGAGAGAACCAGCAGGGCGAGGCTTGCGAGGAGAATGTCGAGTGCCCGCTTCATCCGGTCGTACGGGTCACGATGGGCGATCACGGCGTGTGCTCCAGCGGGTCGGTCAAGCGTTGTGCAGGGTCGGGTGTGTCTGGACGTCGTCGCGGATGGGGCAGCCCTGGGACGGCCGGCACCGCGCCGGCGATGCCGAAGGAGCGCCAGTGGCGGGGCCATTGGGGCAGGGGCGTGCGGACCGCGAGGTGTGGTGGGTCGACGGGCGGTCAGAGCCGCTCTACGTTGTCGCCGTGGCAGCGATTGCGGGCGTCGAAGATGTATCCCGCGGTGCGTGCGACGAGGCCGTAGTCGAGGCCGTCGTGGTCGGTGACCACCACCACCGCGTCGGCGGCGCGCAGTTCGCGTTCGGTGAGATCCACTATGGCCACGCCGTCGGGGACGTGGTGCGGCTCGGCGTAGGGCTCGACCGCGCGGACCTCGGCGCCGAGGAGCTGGAGCCGGCGGGCGATGTCGATGGCGGGAGAGTCGCGCATGTCGCCCGTGTTCTTCTTGTACGCCAGACCGAGCAGCAGCAGCCGGGATTTGTTGACCGGGCGGCTGCGGCGGTTGAGCCCCGCCATGATGCGTTGCACCACGTGCTCGGGCATCTCGTGGTTGACGTCGTTGGCCAACTCCACGAACCGGAACTGCCGGCCGAGCGTCCGTTTCACCTGCCAGGACAGGTAGCAGGGGTCGATCGGTAGACAGTGACCGCCGACGCCCGGACCGGGCCGGAACGACATGAAGCCGAACGGCTTGGTGGCGGCGGCGTCGATCGCCTGCCACACGTCGATGCCGAGTTCGTGCGACAGCACCGCCAGCTCGTTGATCAGAGCGATGTTGACCTGCCGGAACGTGTTCTCGATCAGCTTGGTCAGCTCCGCAACGCGGGTGGAGTCGACGGGGACGGTTCGCTCGACGATCCGTCGGTAGAAACCGTCGACCCGGGCCAACGCCGCCGCGTCCACGCCGGACACCACCTTCGGCGTGTTCTCCAGCCGCCAGGTCGGGTTTCCCGGATCGATGCGTTCCGGGCTGTATCCCAGGTGGAAATCTCCCGGGCTCTGCAGCCCGCTGGCCGACTCGAGCCGCCCGCGGAGCAGTTCCTCGGTCGTGCCGGGGTAGGTGGTCGACTCGAGAATCACCGTGCAACCCGACCGGACGTAAGGGCCGACGGCGACGCCGGCCTGTTCGATGTAGCTCAGGTCCGGGGTGCCGTCGCGCAGCGGTGTGGGGACGGTGATGACGCAGAAGTCGAACCCGGCGGCATCGGCGTACTCGGTGGTGAGGTGGTAGCGACCCGTGCTCAGGGCCCGGGAGAGGCGGGCGGCGGAGATGTCCTCGACGAACGACTCGCCTGCCGCGAGCTGCTTGACCCGGCTCTCGTCGAGGTCGAGGCCGACCACGTCGAACCCCGCCTCTACCGCCCGCATCGCCAGTGGGAGTCCCACATACCCCTGGCCGATGACCACCAGCTTTTCAACGCCCACCAATGCCCCCAAATCCGGCGAGTCCCATGAAAGGTAACCCTACTCGCAAACGGTGCAACGAACCTGAAGATGGGTAAACAGGACGTCCGGCGCGACCTGGACCGCGCAGTCGTGCTGCTGACTGCCTCGGCTCGTCGTCAGGGAGGGTGACGAGCCCAGCGGCTGTCTTCACAGATTCGACCAGCTCCATGACCGGCGGACGACCAGCTGAATCCGGCAGGACACCATCGGGGCAGGCCCTGGATGCGCCAGCGCCGACACCCTCATGAAGCCATTGACTCCGGCAGTGGCGGTAGCTCCTGCCGGTAGCCGGGGAAGAATCCGGGGTCCGGATGCCATCCGGCGAGTCGACGCCGCCCTTCTGCCTGGTGCGCGTCGAGCAGCCGGGCGAAGGTGGGTCCGTCGAAGACCCGGGTGCCGACCGAGTAGGGGACCAGGCCGTCTGGCGCAAAGGCCCGCTTGTAGCGGAAGATGCCGTCATCAGGTGCGTAGCCGCCGCCGAGTACGAATCGCGCCTTCCCGTGTTCCTGCCCCCACCGGATGACCTCGACCTTCAGCAGGTCGTTCGGGCGCAGGTCGAACGCGGACCGCTCGGTCCCGCCGAGGTAGGAGTACAGCGTGTCGGCCGAGACGAGAACGAGTTCCGTGGAGACGACGCGCTCCTCGTACAGGGCGTGGAAGAACACGAAATGTCCGGCCAGCTCGTGGAGGATCGTCTCGAAGAACTTCCGCGGGAAGTAGAAGTTCGTCCGGGCATGCCGGCGCTGCATCGTGCCCTCGTAGATCCGCAGGAAGTCGTCGAGGCGTGCCCCGGTCTCGTCGACCTCGATCCGGACACCCAGTCGCCTGGCCTTGTTCACGTTCTTGCGGACCTTGTGGTCGAATTCGCGCCATATCTCGTCCTGTGGCGTCTGCAGGTCACGCACCACGTTGACGAGCTTCTGCTCGGTACGGCCCGGGTACGGCAGGCGCCGGTCCTCGAGCAGCATGAGGCGGGTGAACTCCGAGACGACGTTACGGAGCCGACAGAATCCGTCGAAGGCCGACCAGAACTCCTTTGCCTCCACCTCGTCAGCACCGGTGTGGAACGCGCCGCCGTAGCCGTAAGGACTGATGATGTCGCAGACCGGGGGCTCCGAGCCGATCAGGTGCGGTGCGGTGACCGGCCGAAGCACGAACGGGTACAGGATGAACCCGGAGGCCGTCTCGGCGTACGCCGCCAGCGGCTCGTCCTGCTCACCGGCGCAGAGGCGCACATAGGCGGGGTGGGCGAAGACGTCCCGGCGGGCCCAGGCCTGATGCACCGCCAGCCAGCGGCTCGCATCGGCGTTCTTTCGCGCGTTCAGGAGCTCGAGATTCATCACACCGCCGCCTGTCGTCCGGTCATCGGCCTTGGAGAAACCGTTCTATCTCGGCGAGGACCCGGGCAACCTGGACCTCGGTCATCGCGGAGCCGCTGGGCAGGGTGAGGCCGTCGGTGAAGAGCCGCTCGGCGGTGCCGCTGAGCAGCGCACGCCGCCCGGCGAAGACCGGCTGGAGGTGCATCGGCTTCCATACCGGGCGGGTTTCGATGTCCTGTGCGCCGAGGTGAGCGCCGAGTTCGGCAGCCCGCCAACCGGCTGCGGCGGGATCGACGACGATGGTGGTGAGCCAGCAGTTGGCCGTCGCATCCTCGTCGGCGAGCACGCGCACGCCGGGGATCGCGGCGAAGAGCTTCGCATACAGTTCCCGCAACTGTCGGCGCCGCGCCATCATGTCGTCCAAGCGGCGCAGTTGTGCCCTACCGACTGCGGCAAGGAGATTGCTCAGCCGGTAGTTGTAGCCCACGTCGGTGTGTTCGTAGTGGGGGACCGGCTGGCGGGCCTGGGTGGACAGGTACCGGCAGAGGGCGACCAGGTCGGCGTCGTCCGAGACGAGCATGCCGCCGCCGGAGGTGGTGATGATCTTGTTGCCGTTGAAGGAGAAGACCCCGGCCCGGCCGAACGATCCGGCGGCTCGGCCCACGTGGCTCGCACCCAGCGACTCGGCGGCATCTGCCACGATCGGTACCTCGGCCTCCGCGCAGAGTGGCAGGATCCGGGTGTAGTCGGCGCACGCTCCAAACATGTCCACCGGAAGCACGGCGGCGACCCGCCGGCCTCCGGCGCGGAGGTCGCGGAGCAGCTCCGCCAGGAGGTCGGGGTCGAGATTGCCGGTGGCGGGCTCGCAGTCGACGAAGACCGGTTCCGCCCCGGTGTAGACCACGGCGTTGGCCGTCGCCACGAAGGTCAGGGTGGGCACCACGACGACGTCGCCGGGGCGGACGCCGATGGCGAGCAGGGCCAGGTGCAGGCCCGCGGTGCCCGAGGACAGCGCCACGGCGTGGCCGCAGCCGACGCGCTCGGCGACTTCGCGTTCGAACGCCTCCACGTCGGGACCGACCGGCGCCACCCAACCGGACCGGAGCGCGTCCACGATGTACGACTCCTCGAGAATGCCGACATCAGGGGGCGACAGGAGGATGCGACCGGTCACCGGGCCGGAGCCTCTCCGGGTGCGCTCAGCCGGATCACTTGTCGACCGCACGGTCGGTCTGAGACGTCCATCATGGCCTCCGACGCTTCTGGTCAGGCTCGGGCTGCCGGTCCGGCCCGCTGAACTGGTTCCTTCGGCATAACGAGGGACGCCGCCAGCGGTGGCGATTTGTCGCCCTTCAGATGATTCATCCCGACACGTTCAGCTGCCCGCGCCGATTCGGTTTAATCCCGCTTGCGGCCAACGTTCTGCGGTCGCCGCTAGTATGGGCGATATGCCGCAGTCAACGCCTTCTGTCACTTATGACCTCGTTGGCGAGCCCCCGCCTCGCCGCCGTCATGACCCGCGGCGAGCGCGGCGTGGACGACGGCTGAGGCATCTGATCCGGTTGCCGAGGAATCGGTGGGGTCGGCTCGCCGCGGTCGTCACGGTCCTCGTCGTCCTGGTGGTGCTCGGCGGGGGTGCCGCCGGCTGGCTCTACCTCCGTTCCGTGCAGAACCAGGTCGAGCGGGTGGATGCCTTCGACGGGCTACCGGAGTCAGAACGGCCCGCGCAGGCAGCGGAGGCGCAGACGGCGCTCAACCTACTCGTGGTCGGCGCCGACGCGCCGGAGGGCGGCGTCTCGCGCACCGACACGATCATGCTGGTGCACCTGCCTGCGAACCGCGAGCATGCCCAGATCATCTCGGTTCCTCGCGACACCTGGACCAGGATCCCCGGATCGCCGGACGGGTCCCGTGGTGCAACCCAGGCCAAGATCAATGCCGCCTACGCGTGGGGTGGTTTCCCGCTGCTGATCCGTACGGTCGAGAACTTCACGGGGGTGCGCATCGACCACGTCCTGCGAATCGATCTCGCCGGATTCGGGAAGATCATCGACGCGCTTGAGGGCGTCGATGTCAGCGTCGACCGTCCCTTCACCACGCGGGGTCGCACCTACCCTCCCGGGTTGCACCACATGGACAGCGCCGTGGCGCTCGACTTCGCGCGGGAGCGCAAGCAGTTCATCGACGGCGACTTCAGTCGGATGCGGCACCAGCAGGCCATCGTCGTCGCCGTCCTGCAGAAGGCGTCCCGAATCGACGTGCTGAGCAACCCGACGCGACTCGACGACTTCCTGCGGGCGACCGCCGGCGCCGTACAGGCGGACCGGAAGCTTTCCGTGTTCGACCTCGCCTGGGGGCTGCGGCAGATGGACAGTGCCGATCTGACCATGCTGACCAGCCCCTCGAAGGGGACGGGAATGGTTGGCGACCAGAGCGTCGTCTTTCCCGATCTGACCGCCGCCGCCGGCCTCTACACGGCAGTCAGAACCGACTCCATGGACAACTGGCTGTCGGAGAACCCGCAGTAGACGCTGGAGCAAACTGGCCGGGGCCGGCGTGACAGCAGCTTTCCGGGGACCGGTGACAGATCCACTAGAGTGCTTCCCGCAAGACTCGCGGCGTCGATCGGGGAGCGGTGCTACATCTCAGAATCATCTCGCCGAGCGACCGGTCGGCGGCCGTCACCGACCTGCTCACCGCCGAGCCCGGGGTCACCCACGTGGCGGTGCTGCCCGGTGCCGCCCGGCAGCCGCGGGGCGATCTGATCCTCTGCGATGTGGTGCGGGAGAGCGCGGACAGCGTCCTGGACAGCCTGCGGCGGCTCGACATCGAGGCGCGGGGTGGCATCGCCGCCGATGACGTGGAGCTGACCCTCTCCACCGCCGCCTCCCGGGCCGCCCGCAGGGCGCCCGGAACCGGCGCCGATGCCGTCGTATGGGATGAGATCGCTGCCAAGACCGGCGAGCAGACGGAACTTTCGGCGACCTACCTGGTGCTGATCACCGTCGCCACGATGATCGCCGGGATCGGCGTGCTGCTCGACCAGCCCATCCTCGTCGTCGGTGCGATGGTGGTCGGCCCGGAGTTCGGTCCCCTGGCGGCGCTCTGCGTCGCACTGTTGCGTCATCGGCGGGACGTCATCGGCCGGTCGGTGGTCGCCCTGGTGGTCGGGTTCCTGGTCGCCATGGTGGTGACCGTGGCGAGCACGTGGGCGCTCACCCTCACCGGACTGGTCAGCCGGGAGATGCTCCTGGCCGAGCGGCCGCTGACCGACTTCATCTGGCGTCCCGACGCGCTCTCCTGGGTCGTCGGCCTGCTGGCCGGGGTCGCCGGCATGCTCTCGCTGACCTCGAAGAAGTCCGGTTCCCTGGTCGGCGTGCTGATCTCGGTGACCACCGTGCCGGCCGCCGCCAACGTGGCGGTCGCGGCGGCGTACGGGGTCTGGCACGAGGCGGCCGGCTCGGCGCTGCAACTGCTGGTCAACCTGTGCGCGATCGTCCTCGCCGGCCTGGCGACCCTCGCCGTGCAGCAGCTGTGGTGGTGGAATCTGGCCCGCCGGTCGGCCCGGCCGGCGCCGGTGCTGGGCGACGTCGGCCCCTGACCGCCGTCGCGGCGAGGCCGACGGAACCGGGCCGGCGGTCCCCGTCAGCTCGGGAGACAGCCGACCCGGGCTCCCGCGCTCAGGTCAGACCGGCGCGGCGCAGCGCGTCCGCCATCGCCCCGCCGGCGGTCGTCGCACCCGAACCGGGCCGGCCCTTCCGCTGCGATCCGCCCGGGTCGCCCTGCGCCCGGCCGCGCTCCCCGCCCCGGTCACCGCGCGAACCGCCCCGCTCGCGCCGCCCGCCCTCCGGGGTGCCCCGACCGGCGCCGTCCTGCGCCTCGTCCTCAAGCCGAAGGGTCAGCGAGATCCGCTTGCGCGGCACGTCCACGTCGAGCACCTTGACCCGGACCACATCACCGGACTTCACCACGTCGCGCGGGTCCTTGACGAAGGTGTGCGACATCGCCGAGACGTGCACCAGGCCGTCCTGGTGCACGCCGACGTCGACGAACGCGCCGAACGCGGCGACGTTGGTGACCACGCCCTCCAGCAGCATCCCCGGGGTCAGGTCGCTGATCTTCTCCACCCCCTCCGCGAAGGTGGCGGTGCGGAACTCCGGCCGCGGGTCCCGGCCCGGCTTCTCCAGCTCGGCGAGGATGTCGGTGACCGTGGGCAGGCCGAACGTGTCATCGACGAAGTCGGTGGCCCGCAGCCCACGCAGGATGGCCGACTTCCCGATCAGCGAGCGCAGGTCCTGCCCGGTGCTGGCGAGGATCCGCCGCACCACCGGGTACGCCTCGGGGTGCACGCTGGAGGAGTCCAGCGGGTCGTCGCCACCGGGAATGCGCAGGAAGCCGGCGCACTGCTCGAACGCCTTCGGGCCGAGCCGGGGCACCTTCCTCAGCTCGGCGCGGGACCGGAACGGGCCGTTGGCGTCCCGGTGCAGCACGATGTTCTCCGCCAGGCCGGCGCCGATGCCGGAGACGCGGGTCAGCAGCGGCGCGGAGGCGGTGTTGACGTCCACCCCGACCGCGTTCACGCAGTCCTCCACCACCGTGTCCAGCGAGCGGGAGAGCTTCACCTCGGACAGGTCGTGCTGGTACTGCCCCACGCCGATCGAGCGCGGGTCGATCTTGACCAGCTCGGCCAGCGGGTCCTGGAGGCGGCGGGCGATGGAGACCGCGCCGCGCAGCGACACGTCCAGCCCGGGCAGCTCCTGCGAGGCGTACGCGGAGGCGGAGTAGACCGAGGCGCCGGCCTCGGAGACCACCACCTTGGTCAGGTTGAGCTGCGGGTGCCGCTTGATCAGGTCACCCGCGAGCTTGTCCGTCTCCCGGCTGGCGGTGCCGTTGCCGATGGCCACCAGGTCGACGCCGTGCGCCCCGGCCAGCCGGGCCAGGGTCTCGATGGAGGCGTCCCACTGCCGGCGCGGCTCGTGCGGGTAGATCGTGTCGGTGGCGACCACCTTGCCGGTGGCGTCGACCACGGCGACCTTGACGCCGGTGCGCAGGCCCGGGTCCAGGCCCATCGTCGCCCGGGTGCCGGCGGGCGCGGCGAGCAGCAGGTCACGCAGGTTGGTGGCGAAGACCCGGACGGCCTCCTCCTCGGCCGCCTGCCACAGCCGCATCCGCAGGTCCGCGCCGAGGTGGATGAGGATCCGGGTACGCCAGGCCCAGCGCACGGTGTCGGCCAGCCATTTGTCGGCGGGGCGGCCGGCGTCGGTGATGCCGAACCGGCCGGCGATCGCCGCCTCGTACCGGGTCGGGCCGGTGATCGCGTCGGCGTCGCCGTCGGCCTCCGGGGCCATGGTCAGGTCGAGCACGCCCTCCTTCTCGCCCCGGAACATCGCCAGGATCCGGTGTGAGGGCAGCTTGGTGTACGGCTCAGCGAAGTCGAAATAGTCAGCGAACTTGGCGCCGGCGGCCTCCTGGCCCTCGCGTACCCGGGAGGTTAGCCGGCCGCGCGACCACATCTGCTCGCGCAGCGTGCCGATCAGGTCGGCGTCCTCGCCGAAGCGCTCGATCAGGATGGCCCGGGCGCCGTCCAGCGCGCCGGCGGCGTCGGCGACGCCCTTGTCGGCGTCGACGTAGCCGGCGGCCGTCGCGCGCGGGTCCTGCGACGGGTCGGCGAGCAGCGTGTCGGCGAGGGGCTCCAGCCCGGCCTCGCGGGCGATCTGCGCCCGGGTCCGCCGCTTGGGCTTGTACGGCAGGTAGATGTCCTCCAGGCGGGACTTCGAGTCGGCCGCCATGATCTGCGCTTCCAGCGCCTCGTCGAGCTTTCCCTGGCTGCGGATCGACTCCAGCACCGCCGCCCGCCGCTCGTCCAGCTCGCGCAGGTACCGCAGGCGCTCCTCGAGGGTGCGCAGCTGCGCGTCGTCGAGGAGGCCGGTGGCCTCCTTGCGGTAGCGGGCGATGAACGGCACGGTGGCGCCGCCGTCGAGCAGCTCCACGGCCGCCCGCACCTGACGCTCCGCGACGCCGAGCTCGTCGGCGATCCGCTGATGAACAGACTGGGTCACGATCTTGATCCGCCTTCGCTGTGGGTTCCGTGGTGCATTCTGCCGCCCGCCCCCGACGGCGCTCGCCACACCCGCCCGACGCGCCTGCGCTAGCGTTGCGATCATGGAACAACCTGCGGATCCGCGGGCCCGCCGGCTCTTCGGCGGCAGCGCCCGGGCGCTCGGCGACCTCGCCGCCAGCCCGTTCCGGGCCGACCGGGACCGGATCGTCGCCTCGCCGTTCTTCGCCCGGCTGAACGGCGTCACCCAGGTGATCAGCCCGGGTGGTTCCGGCCTGCTGGTGCACAACCGGCTCACCCACAGCCTCAAGGTCGCCCAGGTGGCCCGGGCGATCGCCGAGCGGCTGACCGCCGACCCGGCGCACCGCCGGCTCCTCGACGAGCTGGGCGGCTGCGACCCGGACGTGGTGGAGGCCGCCGCGCTCGCCCACGACCTCGGTCACCCGCCGTTCGGGCACCTGGGGGAGCGGGTGCTGGACCGGCTGGCCCGGCAGCGGCTCGGCCTGTCCGACGGCTTCGAGGGCAACGCCCAGTCGTACCGGATCGTCACCAGCACCGAGATTCGGGGCGCGGCCACCACCGGGCTCGACCTCACCGCCGCGGTCCGCGCGGCCCTGCTGAAGTACCCGTGGACCCGGCTGGACCACCCGGACCCGCACCCGCGGCACCTCACCCCGGCACCCCGGGGCGCGGCCGCCCCGCCGGACGATCCGGAGAGCGGGTCGGTGAAGTTCGGCGCGTACCGGACGGAGCTGGCCGACCTGCGGCAGGCCCGCGAGCCGTTCGCCGGCCGGATCGCCGACTGGCAGCAGACCGTCGAGGCCTCGGTGATGGACACCGCCGACGACATCGCGTACGCCATCCACGACGTGGAGGACTTCTACCGGGTCGGGGTGCTCCAGCAGGGGGCGGTGGCCGCCGAACTGATGGCCTGGCAGCGGGAGGGCGGTCACCTGCGGGCGATCACCGACGCGGCGCTCACCGGCGCGGCCCGCCGTCCCGGCTCGGCCATCGAGCGGCTGCGCCGCCAGCTGCACCGCAAGGACGGCTGGATCGCCGACGACGAGGCGTTCGCCGCCGCCGTCGAGCACGTCCGCCAGGAGCTGGTCGAGGGGTTGCTGGCCATGCCCTTCGACGGCTCGATCGAGGCCGAGCAGTACGTCGCCCGCTTCTCCGCCCGCTGGACCACCCGGTTCGTGGACGCGATCACCGTGGTCCGGGAGCCGTCGGTGCGCTCCGGGCACGTGCTGCTCGCCCCGGCCCAGTGGCACGAGGTGCAGGTGCTCAAGTTCGTCCACCACCGGTTCGTGCTGGCCCGCCCCGACCTGGCCCTGCACCAGCGCGGGCAGGCCCGGCTGCTGGGCGCCCTGGTCGAGGCGCTCTGGGAGTGGCTGCTCGACCCGGAGGAGGAGTCCCGGCTGCCGCGCCGGCTGCACGACCTGGTCGAGCTGGCCGAGGCGGAGCTGCATCCGCGCACCCCGGACCGGATCGGCAAGGCCCGGGGCCGGGCCATCGTCGACTTCGTCGCCCAGCTCACCGACGGGCAGGCGGTCGCGATGCTGGACGCGCTCTCCGGCCGCTCCGGCGCACTGTGGACCGACGCCTTCGTCCTTTGACCGGCTCTCACGTGCCGTCGGGGCGCCGGCCGGGCTGGATCGACGCCTTCGTCCTCTGACCGGCGGTCACCCGCCATCGGTCCGGCAGGCGACCGCCTGCCACCAGCCGTCCACCGGCGGCGGGTCGTCCACCACCACCCGCTCACCGGGACGGGGCACCGCCAGCCGTACGTCGCGCGCCTTGGCCTCGGCCCAGAGCCGGTCCACCGGCTCGGACCAGTCGTGCAGGGCCAGGTTGAACGTGGCCCAGTGCACCGGGACGAACAGCCCGCCGCGCAGGTCGAGGTGGGCGGAGACGGCCTCCTCGGGGAACATGTGGATGGCTGGCCACGCCCGGTCGTACGCGCCGATCTGCATCAGCGTCACGTCGAACGGCCCGTGCTCCGCGCCGATCTCGGCGTACCCGTCGAAGTAGCCGGAGTCGCCGGTGTAGAAGACCTTCCGGTGCGCCCCGGCGACCACCCAGGAGCTCCACAGCGTGCCGTCGCGGCGCAGCCCCCGGCCGGAGAAGTGCTGGGCGGCGGTGGCGGTGATCTCCAGCCCGCGCACCCGGTGGCCCTCCGACCAGTCCAGCTCGACGATCCGCTCCGCCGGCACGCCCCACCGGTCGAGGTGGGCGCCGACCCCGAGCGGCACCAGGAACGGCGCGGACTGCCGCCGGGTCAGCTCCTGCACGGTGACCATGTCCAGATGGTCGTAGTGGTCGTGGGAGATCAGGATCGCGTCCACGGCGGGCAGGTCGTCCAGGCGTACCGGCGGCTCGTGCAGCCGCTTGGGGCCGACCGCGCCGGAGGGGGAGCAGCGATCGCTCCAGACCGGGTCGACCAGCACCCGGTGCCCCTCGATCTCGATCAGCGCGGAGGCGTGGCCGTACCAGACGACGTTGAGCTCGCGCTCGCCGCCGGCCGGCGCGGCGTCCGGACGCAGCAGCGGCACCGGCGCGCCGGGGCGGCGGCGCTGCTTGCCGAAGAGCAGCTCCCAGAGCAGGTTGCGACCCGGCTCGGCGCTGGTCATCGTGCGGGTTTGGGCGCGGTTGTGGAAGGTGCCGTCGCGGAACTGGGGGGAGCGGGCCGCCCGTTCCGCCCGGGCCCCGGTCAGCCGCCCGCCCATCGCCGCCGGTACGTCGCGCGCCGCCCACGCCAGACCGGCCACCGCGGCCAGCCCCGCCATCCGCCGCAGCCGCCCGCCGAGTGCCCGGTCGAGTGCCCGGTCCGCTGGTGCCCGCATCGCCACGTCCCCTCCGCCGTCTCCCGCAGTACACGGTAGTCACCGGGTCGCCCCCGTGCCGGGGCGAGCCCGCCCGCGAAACGCCGACCGCCGCACCCGGGTGGGGGTACGGCGGTCGGTGCGGTGGCGGCGGGCGGACCCGCCGCCCGGTCACGCGCCGGGGGTGTCCCCGCGCGTGGCCGTGGCCTTGAGGTAGTCCCGGTTGAGCCGGCCGATGGTGTTCAGCGGGATGCCCTTCGGGCAGACCGCCGTGCACTCACCGGCGTTGGTGCAGCCGCCGAAGCCGGCCTCGTCGTGCGCGTCAACCATGCCGATCACCCGGGTGTAGCGCTCCGGCTGGCCCTGCGGCAGCAGCGAGAGTTGGGTGACCTTGGCGGCGGTGAAGAGCATGCCGGACCCGTTGGGGCAGGCCGCCACGCAGGCGCCGCAGCCGATGCAGGCGGCCGACTCGAAGGCGGCGTCCGCGTTGGCCTTGGACACCGGGCTGGCGTGCGCCTCGGGGGCGCTGCCGGTCGGGGCGGTGATGTACCCGCCGGCGGCGATGATCTTGTCGAAGGCGTTCCGGTTGACCACCAGGTCCTTGATCACCGGGAAGGCGCGAGCCCGCCACGGCTCGATGTCGATCGTCTCGCCGTCGGAGAACTGCCGCATGTGCAGCTGGCACGCGGTGGTGCCCCGCTGTGGCCCGTGCGCGTCGCCGTTGATCATCAGCCCGCACATGCCGCAGATGCCCTCACGGCAGTCGTGGTCGAACGCGATCGGCTCCTCGCCCTGAAGGATGAGCCGTTCGTTGAGCACGTCGAGCATCTCCAGGAACGACATGTCCGGGGAGACGTCGTCGACCTGGTAGGTCACCATCCGACCCTTGTCCTGAGGGCCATTCTGGCGCCAGATGCGCAGGGTCAGGTTCACTTGTAGCTCCGCTGCGTGGGGTGGACGTATTCGAAGTTCAGGTCTTCCTTGTGCAGCACGGCCGGCTCGCCGGTGGCGGTGTACTCCCAGGCCGCCACATAGGCGAACCGGTCGTCGTCGCGCTGCGCCTCGCCGTCCGAGGTCTGGTACTCGGCCCGGAAGTGGCCGCCGCAGGACTCCTCGCGGTGCAGGGCGTCGATGCACATCAGCTCGGCCAGCTCGAAGAAGTCGGCCACCCGGCCGGCCTTCTCCAGCGACTGGTTGAGCCCCTCGCCGTCGCCCGGCACCCGCACCCGCTGCCAGAACTGCTCCCGCAGCGCGCGGATCTCGTCGATCGCCTTGCGCAGCCCGGCCTCGCTGCGCTCCATGCCGCAGTGCTCCCACATGATCTGGCCGAGCTCCCGGTGGAACGAGTCCACGGTCCGGTCGCCGTTGACCGCCAGCAGCCGGGTGACCCGCTCCTCCACGTCGCGCCGCGCCGCGATCGCCTCGGGGTGGCTGGCGTCGACCTTCTCCAGCGGGCCGCTGGCCAGGTAGTTGGCGATCGTGCTGGGCAGCACGAAGTAGCCGTCGGCCAGGCCCTGCATCAGCGCGGACGCGCCGAGCCGGTTCGCGCCGTGGTCGGAGAAGTTCGCCTCACCGATCACGAAGAGACCCGGGATGGTCGACTGGAGGTCGTAGTCGACCCAGAGGCCGCCCATCGTGTAGTGCACGGCGGGGTAGATCCGCATCGGGACCTCGTACGGGTCCTCGCCGGTGATCCGCTCGTACATCTCGAAGAGGTTGCCGTACTTGGCCTCGATCGCCTTGCGGCCGAGCCGGTCGATGGCGGCGGCGAAGTCGAGGTACACGCCGAGCTTGGTCGGGCCGACGCCCCGGCCCTCGTCGCAGACGTTCTTCGCGGCGCGGGAGGCGATGTCCCGGGGGACCAGGTTGCCGAAGGAGGGGTAGATCCGCTCCAGGTAGTAGTCCCGCTCGTCCTCGGGGATGTCCCTCGGGTTGCGGTCGTCGCCCGTGGCCTTCGGCACCCAGACCCGGCCGTCGTTGCGCAGCGACTCGCTCATCAGGGTCAGCTTCGACTGGTGGTCGCCGGAGACCGGGATGCAGGTCGGGTGGATCTGCGTGTAGCAGGGGTTGGCGAAGTACGCGCCCTTGCGGTGCGCCCGCCAGGTGGCGGTGACGTTGCAGCCCTTGGCGTTGGTGGAAAGGTAGAAGACGTTGCCGTAGCCGCCGGAGGCGAGCACGACCGCGTCGGCCATCTCGGTGCTGATCTCGCCGGTGACCAGGTCCCGGACGACGATGCCCCGGGCCCTGCCGTCGACGAGGACCAGCTCCAGCATCTCGTGCCGGGCGTTCATCTCCACGTTGCCCAGGCCGATCTGCCGCTCCAGCGCCTGGTACGCCCCGAGCAGCAGCTGCTGGCCCGTCTGGCCCCGCGCGTAGAAGGTCCGCTGCACCTGCGCGCCGCCGAAGGAGCGGGTGTCCAGCAGGCCGCCGTACTCGCGGGCGAACGGCACGCCCTGCGCCACGCACTGGTCGATGATGTTGACCGAAACCTCGGCCAGGCGGTGCACGTTCGACTCCCGGGAGCGGAAGTCGCCGCCCTTGACGGTGTCGTAGAAGAGCCGGTGCACCGAGTCGCCGTCGTTGCGGTAGTTCTTGGCGGCGTTGATGCCGCCCTGGGCGGCGATCGAGTGGGCCCGGCGCGGGCTGTCCTGGTAGCAGTAGGACCTGACCTGGTAGCCCTGCTCGGCGAGCGTGGCGGCGGCGGAGCCGCCGGCCAGGCCGGTGCCCACCACGATCACGGTCATCTTCCGGCGGTTGGCCGGGTTGACCAGCTTGGCCTCGAAGCGGCGGCGGTCCCAGCGGGTCTCGATCGGGCCCTCGGGAGCCCTGGTGTCGGCGATCGGGTCGCCCTCGGTGAAGAGATCCATGGTCAGGACACCAATCCGGTGAGTACGGCGAACGGGACCACCAGGTAGCCGGCGGTCAGCACGACGGCGAAGACCAGGGCCGCGCTGCGGGCCCGGCGCTCACCCGTCGGGCTCTGCTGGCCCAGGCTGCGGAACGCGCTGAAGGCGCCGTGCCGCAGGTGGAAGCCGAGCGCGACCACCGCGAGGGTGTAGAAGAGGGTCACGTACCAGCGGTCCGGGGCGAAGTCCGCCACTACGTTGGCCTGGGGCCGGGTCGGGTCGCCGACCGGGTTCAGGTGACCGGTGGTCAGGTCCAGGATGTGGTAGATCACGAAGAGCAGGATGATCACCCCACCCCAGCGCATGGTGCGGGCCGCGTAGCTGCCCCGGACCTTCTTGCGGTGGGCGTACTTGACCGGGCGCGCGGCGTGGGCGCGCATGGACAGCATGGTCGCGGCCGTGATGTGGGCGACCAGGGCGACCAGGAGCGCACCCCGCTGCAACCACAGGTACCAGCCCGGGGCCAGCAGCGGCGTGCCGAGGTCGCGCAGCCAGTGCGCGTAGTGGTTGAAGGCCTCGGCGCCCGTGAAGATCTTCAGGTTGCCGAGCATGTGCGCGATGAGGAAGAGCACCAGGATAATGCCCGTCACCGCCATGACGGCCTTCAGGCCGACGTTGGAGCGGATGGGCGACCGAGTTTTCGTGATTACCACCCGACCGACGCTAGGAGCACTTTGATCAGTCGTCCAATGCATCGACCTCGCAGTCTTGATAGCTGTAAGCTATGCAGATGCAGCTTCATCAGCTGAAGTACTTCGTCGCGGTCGCCGAAGTGCGACATTTCACCCAAGCCGCCGACATCGTCGGCATTACCCAGCCCTCGTTGAGTAAGCAAATTCACGCCCTGGAGAGCTACCTCGGGGCCCCGCTCTTCGAACGGGTAAGAGGCAACATCACCCTCACCGCGGCCGGTGAGGTGCTGCTGCCGTTGGCCAAGCGGATCCTCGCCGACGTCGACACCGCCACCCGCGAGGTGCAGGAGTTGGTCGGCCTGCGCCGGGGTCGGGTCCGCCTCGGCGCCACCCCCAGCCTGGCCACCTCGCTCGCCGCACCGGTGCTGCGCCGGTTCCGCGACGCCCACCCCACGGTGGACCTGCGGGTGGAGGAGGGCGGCTCGCAGGACCTGGTCCGTGACCTGCTCCGCGGCGACCTCGACCTGGCGCTGATCATCATGCCGGCCCACGGCACCGACCCGGGGCTGCGCGCCGACCCGATCCTGCGGGAGAGCCTGGTGGTCGCCTCGGTCGAGCCGCTGCCCGCCACGCCGGAGACCGGTCAGCTGCGCATCACCGACCTGCGCGACCAGCCGCTGGTGATGTTCCGCGAGGGCTACGACCTGCGCGACGCCACCATCCAGGCCTGCCGGGACGCCGGCTTCGAGCCGACCATCTCAGTTGACGGCGGCGAGATGGACGCCGTGCTCAGCTTCGTCGAGGCGGGACTGGGCATCGCCCTGGTGCCCGGCATAGTGGTCGCCCGCCGGGCCGGCGTCCGGGTCACCCGGCTCGCCCCGCCCGGCGTACGGCGGACCATCGCGGTGGCCCGCCGTCGGGACGTGGTGCCCACCCACGCCGGCCGGGAGCTGCGCCGGATACTGCTGGAGTACGTGCACGACGCCACCGCCAGCGACGACCTGCCCCCGGGGGTGGAGCCGCTCTAGCCCCGAGCAGGGTTGACGCCCCGGTCAGCGGCGCGGTACTCCGCCGGCCGACAGTGTCGCCTGTGGATCGTCGCCGAACGGCGGCTACAGTCGCACGGCCACCGGGGGTCGGTGGAACCACCGCCCGACAGGAAGGCCCTGCGTGGGTATGGAGCAGAAGGCCCGAAAGTCCACCCTGCGGGCCGGCGGCGACGCCTTCGTACGGGACGGACTGACGCTGCTGACCTACAGCGCGCTCGGTGCCTACACGTTCTGGCTGTACGCCTTTGGACCGGCACTGGCGCTGCTTCGCCAGGAACTCGACTTCTCCTACACGGTGCTCAGCCTCTACTCGGCGCTCTGGGCAGCCGGTTCCGTGCTGTCAGGAGCCGTCTTCGCCCGGTTGGCGGCCAGGATGGGCCGCCGTTCCCTGCTGTGGCAGTCGGCACTGTTGACCATGGCAGGCGCCGTCCTGTTTGCCCTTACCCACAGCATCCAGCTCACCATGCTGGGTGCCGTTGTCATGGGATTCGCCGGCACCACCGTGCAGACCACCACCCAGTCGGTGGTCGCCGACCACCACGGCCCACGACGAGACCAGGCACTGGTCGAGATGAACGTCGGGGCCGGCCTCTGCGCCGTCGTCGCTCCGCTGGCCCTCGGCGTGAGCCACGCGCTCACCGGCACCTGGCGGGTCGCCATGGCTGTCCCCGCCGTCATCCTGGTCGCCCTGGCCGTCCGCTACCGGCGCCAGCCGTTCCCGTCAGTGCCGCGCCCACGCGCCGCGCAGAGGGCCGGACACCGCGGCGGGCTCTCCGTGGCCTGTCGGTTGCTGGCGCTCCTGGTGGCGGTCGGCATCGGGGTCGAGTTCTGTGTCGTGTACTTCGGCGCGGAGCTGTTGAGCGCCGCAAGGGGGATGTCCACCTCTACCGCGGCGACAGCCATGACGGTGTTCTACGCGGGCATCCTGCTCGGTCGGCTCGCCGGGGCCCGGCTCACCCGCCGTCCCGGCCGCGCGGCCCGGCTGATGGGGATTTCCCTGGCGGTCACGCTTGCCGGTCTGGCCGCCCTGTGGCTTCCCGGCGGCGTCGTCCCCGCCCTGGTCGGCCTCTTCGTCACCGGTCTGGGCATCGCCAACCAGTTCCCACTGGCCCTCGCCCTGACCCTGGCCGCGGCCCCGGACGAGATCGACGCCGCCAACGCGCTCGTCCAGCTGCTCGGCGGGGTGCTGGTCCTCGGCGCCCCGTTCCTGCTGGGTCTTCTCGCCGACCACGTCGGACTGGCCACCGGTTTCGCCGTGGCACCTGTCCTGACCGCCCTCTCCGCCCTGCTGCTGTACGTGGCGCTCCGCGCGGAGGGCTCAGCTGATCCGGGCGGCGCGGCCCCCGGTCACCGCCCCTCCGCGTCGTCCATCGCCCGGTAGATCCGCTGCTCCGACACCGGGTACGGGGTGCCGAGCGCCTGGGCGAAGACGTTCACCCGCAGCTCCTCGATCATCCAGCGGATCTGCCGTACCGCGGCGGACTGCCGGCGCGAGGGCGGGAGTGCGGCGAGCATGTCCGCGTACTCCTTCTGCACCACCGCGATCCGGTCCTGCTGCTGCTTGTCCCGCTGCGGATTGCCGGGCAACCGGTCCAGGCGCCGCTCGATCGCGGTCAGGTAGCGCAGCAGGTCGGGCAGGCGCGGGTACCCGGTCTCGGTGACGAATCCCTTGTGCACCAGACCGGAGAGCTGGTTGCGGATGTCCGCCAGGGCGGCCACCACCGCCAGGTTCCGGGTCGCGCCGAGCCGCTGCTCCACCGCGTAAGCGGCGGCGAGGACCCGACGGACCCGGTCCATCACCTCGACCACGGTGTCGACCAGGTCGGCGCGGACCCGCTCGCGCAGCGCGGCGAAGCCCTCGGCGTCCCAGGCCGGCCCGCCCGCGTCGGCGACCAGCTTGTCGATCGCCGCGCCGGCGGCGTCGGAGATCAGCTCCTGCACCCCGCCGTGCGGGTTGCGGCTCAGCGCCAGCTTCGCCTCGTTGGACAGCCGCCCCTGGAGGAACTTCGCCGGCGACGGCGCGGTCAGCCGCAGCAGCCGCCGGGTGCCGGCCCAGTGCGCGGCGGCCTGTTCGGCCTCGGAGTCGAAGACCTTCACCCCGACCGTCGCGCCCTCGTCGACCAGCGCCGGGTACGCGGTCACCGCGTAGCCCGCGCGGACCTGCTCGATGGTGCGGGGCACCGTGCCGATGCTCCACTGGCTCAGCCCGGTACGGGCCACGTCCGGCGCGGCGGCCGCCACGACCTGGCGTACCTCCTGGCGAAGCTGGCGTTGCAGGGCCGGCAGATCCTTGCCCTCGGCGACCGGTTTGTTCTCCTCGTCGAGCACCCGGAAGCTGACCCGCAGGTGGGCCGGGAGCCGGTCGAGGTCCCAGGCGTCGCGCGGCACGGTGACGCCGGTCATCCGGCGCAGCTGCCGGCTCAGCGCGTCGAGCAGCGGCTCCTCGCCTGCCGGCATCGCCGCCAGCGCGGCCCGGGCGTAGTCCGGCACCGGGACGAAGTTGCGCCGGATCGCCTTGGGCAGCGACCGGATCAGTGCGATCACCAGTTCCTCGCGCAGCCCCGGCACCTGCCAGTCGAAGCTCTCCGCCGGCACCTGGTTGAGCAGGGGCAGCGGGATGTCCACGGTCACGCCGTCGGTCGGGGTGCCCGGGTCGAAGGTGTAGGCCAGCGGCAGGGTGACCCCGTTGGCCTGCCACTCGTCCGGGTAGTCGGCCTCGTCCACCCCGCCGCGCCCGGCGTTGACCAGCAGCTCCCGGGTGAAGGTGAGCAGCTCCGGCTGCTCCCGGCGGGTCTTGCGCCACCACGAGTCGAAGTGCTGGCCGGAGACCACGTCGGCGGGAATGCGCTGGTCGTAGAAGGCGAAGATCGCCTCGTCGTCGACCAGGATGTCCCGGCGGCGGGCCCGGTTCTCCAACTCCTCGATCTCGGTGAGCAGCCGCTGGTTGTCCCGCCAGAACTGGTGGTGGGCCTGCCAGTCGCCCTCCACCAGGGCGTGCCGGATGAACAGCTCCCGCGACAGCGCCGGGTCGATCCGGCCGAAGTTGACCTTGCGCGAGGTGACCAGCGGGATGCCGTACAGGGTGACCTTCTCGTAGGCCATCACCGCGGCCTGCTTCTTCTCCCAGTGCGGCTCGCTGTAGCTGCGCTTGACCAGGTGCTGCGCGAGCGGCTCGACCCACTCCGGCTCGACCCGCCCGGCGACCCGGCCCCAGAGCCGGGAGGTCTCCACCAGCTCGGCGGCCATCACCCAGCGCGGCGGTTTCTTGAACAGCGACGAGCCGGGGAAGAGGGCGAACTTCGCCCCGCGCGCCCCCAGGTACTCGTGTTTCTGGGCGTCCTTCAGCCCGATGTGGGAGAGCAGGCCGGGCAGCAGCGACTGGTGCACCTTCGGGGTGTCGATCTCCTCCGGCAGGTCCGCGCCGGACCCGCGCCGTCCGCCGCCGTCCGTGCCCGCGTCGCGTGCCGGTCGCCCGCCGCGGCCCCCGCCGGCCTGGTCCGGGGTGCGCAGCACCTGGCGCAGCTGGCTGACGATGTCCTGCCACTCGCGCACCCGCAGGTAGTTCAGGTATTCCGCCTTGCACATCCGGCGGAACGCGCTGGACGACAGGGCCCGCTGTTGCTCGCGCAGGTAGCGCCAGAGATTGAGGAAGGCGACGAAGTCCGACTCGGAGTCGGCGAACCGGGCATGTGCCTGGTCGGCCTGGGCCTGCTTGTCGGCGGGCCGCTCGCGCGGGTCCTGGATGGAGAGCGCGGCGGCGATCACCATCACCTCGGTGGCGCTGCCGTTGCGTTCGCCCTCCAGCACCATCCGGGCCAGCCGGGGGTCGACCGGGAGCTGGGCCAGCCGCCGGCCCAGCGGGGTGAGCCGCTTCGCCGGGTCGGTCTCGGCCGGGTCGAGCGCGCCCAGTTCATACAGCAGGTTGACGCCGTCGGTGACGTTGCGTCGGTCCGGCGGGTCGATGAACGGGAAGGCGGCGATGTCGCCGAGCCCGATCGAGGTCATCTGGAGGATGACCGAGGCGAGGTTGGTGCGCAGGATCTCCGGGTCGGTGAACTCGGGCCGGGATCCGAAGTCCTGTTCGTCGTAGAGGCGGATGCAGATGCCGTCCGAGGTGCGACCGCAGCGGCCCTTGCGCTGGTTGGCCGACGCCTGGGAGACCGGCTCGATGGGCAGCCGCTGCACCTTGAGCCGGCTGCTGTAGCGGGAGATCCGGGCCGTGCCCGGGTCCACCACGTACTTGATGCCGGGAACGGTCAGCGACGTCTCGGCGACGTTGGTGGCCAGCACCACCCGCCGCCCGGCGTGCGGGGCGAAGACCCGGTGCTGTTCGGCGGTCGACAGCCGGGCGTACAGGGGGAGGATCTCGGTGCCGAGCAGCGACCGTCTCTTCTCCACCAGCCTGCCCAGGGCGTCGGCGGTGTCCCGGATCTCCCGCTCGCCGCTGAGGAAGACCAGGATGTCGCCGGGTCCCTCGGCGGCCAGCTCCTCGACCGCGTCGCCGATGGCCTGGATCTGGTCGCGGACGTTCTCCTCGTCGTCGCCCTCGTCCTGCTCGGCCTCGTTCACCTCGACCAGTGGGCGGTACCGCACCTCGACCGGGTACGTCCGCCCGGACACCTCGACGATCGGGGCCGGGACGCCCTCGGGCGCGTCCTCGGTGGGCGGGCCGGCGAAGTGCCGGGCGAACCGGTCGGTCTCGATGGTCGCCGAGGTGATGATCACCTTGAGGTCGGGGCGGCGGGGGAGGAGCTGCTTCAGGTACCCGAGGATGAAGTCGATGTTGAGGCTGCGCTCGTGCGCCTCGTCGATGATCAGCGTGTCGTACTGGCGCAGCATCCGGTCGGTCTGCAACTCGGCCAGCAGGATGCCGTCGGTCATCAGCTTGACCAGGCTGCGGTCGCCGACCTGGTCGGTGAAGCGCACCTTGTAGCCGACCACGTCGCCCAGCTCGGTGCCGAGCTCCTCGGCGATCCGGTCGGCGACCGTCCGGGCGGCGAGCCGGCGGGGCTGGGTGTGTCCGATCAGCCCGTGCACCCCGCGCCCCAGCTCCAGGCAGATCTTGGGCAGCTGGGTGGTCTTGCCGGAGCCGGTCTCGCCGGCCACGATCACCACCTGGTGGTCGCGGATCGCGGCGGCGATGTCGTCCCGGCGCTCGCTGACCGGCAGCTGCGGCGGATAGCTGATCACCGGTACGGCGGCCCGCCGGCCCGCCAGCCGGGCCTCCGCCCGGGCCACGTCCGCGGCGATCTCGGCGAGCGCGCCGTCGCGCCGCTGCGGGTCCCGGAGCTTGCGTACGCCGTCCAGCCGCCGCTGCAGGACGCGCTGGTCGCGGAACATCAGCGGGGAGAGGCGGCGGTGCAGCTCGCGGACGGTGACGGCCTCGGCGGGTACGGCTGGATTCTGCATGTCGTCGCCAAGGATAGGCAGCCCGCCGCCGGAGCGCTCCCGGGTTACCCCCGGTCGCGCCACCCTGCGGCGGCGTCGCTGCCCAGGGAGGGGGCTGGCTAGTGCGGTGTCCACTGACGTTCGGCGGGTTGTCGTGCGGGGAATTGTCGTAGGGGTGGTGTTGGGTTGGGTTCGTGCCTCGTCGTCGTGATCCTGCCGCGCCACTGGTGGTGCATCGCACCGCTCGTGTGGGGTTGCGGGTGACGGTGGGGCAGCGGCGGCGGTGTTTCGGGTTGCTGCGTTCGGCTGGTGATGTGTGGGCGTGTGTGTTGGAGGTCAATGCGTGGCGGCGCCGCCGCAGGGATGTGCCGCTGGCCGGTTATCAGGGGTTGTGTCGGGAGTTGGCGGCGTCGGGGCCGGGCACGTTCGCGGAACTGGACTCGACTGGCGCCCGGTCGGTGTTGCGCCGGTTCTCCGAGGCGTGGTTCGCGGCGGCGAAACGCCGCCGTGACGGTGACCTGTCGGCGCGGTTTCCGCGTCGCCGTCGCGGGTTGGTGCCGGTGCGCTGGTATCACGGCACGTTCACCCTGGACGGGCGCAGGGTAAGGGTCCCCACCGCGAGAGGCACGTCGCCGTTGTGGGTGCGCCTGGCGCGGGAGGTGCCGTATCCGGCCGAGCAAATCCGGTCGATCACCCTGCTGTGTGAGGGCGGCCGGCTGTTCCTCGACGTCACCGCCGAAGTGCCGGTCACGACCTACCCGCCGGGTGAGCAGCCGGATCCGGGCCGGGTGGCCGGGGTGGATCTGGGGATCATCCATCCGTATGCGGTGGCCGGCCCTGACGGTGAGGGGTTGTTGGTGTCCGGGCGGGCGATCCGCGCCGAGCACCGTATGCACCTCGCGGACACGAAAGCCCGCCGCCGTGGCGTGGCCCGTCGGGCGCCGAAACGGGGTGAGCGGGGGTCGCGGCGGTGGCGGCAGTACCGCCGCCGGGCCCGGGCGGTGGAGGGCCGGCATCGACGGCGGGTCCGTCAGGCCCAGCACGAGGCCGCCCGCACGGTGGTTTCCTGGGCGGTGCGGCAGCGGGTCGGGGTGCTGCATGTGGGTGATCCCCGGGGTGTGTTGGACCTGTCGGCGGGGCGGAGGCACAACCTGCGGCTACGACAGTGGCAGATCGGCCGGCTCATCCAGATCCTCACCGACAAGGCCACCCTGGCCGGCATCACCGTCCGGCTCGTCGACGAACGCGGTACCTCGTCGACCTGCCCCGCCTGCCACAAGCGGGTACCCAAACCCCGCGGCAGGACCCTGTCCTGCCCACACTGTGAATTCTCCGGGCACCGCGACCTGACTGCGGCTGCCAGCATCGCCACCCGGGCACCGGGCGGCGGACCCGTCACCATGGCAGCCGTTGTGCTGCCGCAGGTGATCACGCACCGTCGAGCCGGCCGACACCTCCCCGGTGCTGGCCGGTCCCGACGTGACCCCCGCCGCCCACCGCACCACCGGGCGGCGCGAGGATCGGTTGGCCCGCGGAGGCCCGCCCCACCACCCCGGTGGGGAGTCGCTCGCCCACCCGGCGAGGATCCACAACACCCACCGGAAACCCGGTGAACGTCAGTGGGCACCGCACTAGAGTTTCGGCTGACCGACACATCCGGGGGCGCGACATGACGATGCTGGACACCGACCGCGCGCTGGTGCAGGCGGCGACCGCGGTCGCCAAGCTGCGCTGCCGCAGCGACAACCACACCATCGCCGCCGCGGCCCGGACCGCCGACGGCCGGGTCTTCACCGGCGTGAACGTCTACCACTTCACCGGCGGCCCGTGCGCCGAGGTGGTCGCGATCGGCGCCGCCGCCACCCAGGGGGCGGGCGAGCTGGAGACCATCGTCGCGGTGGGTGACCGGGGGAGGGGCGTCATCCCGCCCTGCGGCCGGTGCCGCCAGGTGCTGCTGGACTACTTCCCGTCGATCAAGGTGATCGTCGGGCCGATGGACGCGCTGCGGCCGGTGCCGATCGCGGACCTGCTGCCGGAGACGTACGTCTGGCGGGACCACCAGCTCGACGCGCCGATGGCGGTGCGTACCGGGCCGTGGCCGATGCCCACCGTGCCGAGCAGCCGGCCGGCCTCCGAGGACTGACCGCCCGGTCCCGGCGGCTCAGTCGCCGGCGGCGGCCTCCAGCATCGACCGGGGCACCCCGACGCTCCCGTAGCGCACGTTGCCCTCCGGCACCATCCAGCTCGCCACCCGCACGACGAGCTGCCCGGCACGGACCGCCGGATCGTTGGCGTAGAGCTCGCGGGCCTCCTCCGGGGCGATCGGCACCACCGCGAGGCCGCGCAGCGTCGGGTCGTCCGGGTGCAGGAACGGCCCGGCGGCGAGCACCAGCCCCTGCTCCACCAGCCCCGCCTGGTGGGCCAGGTGGGTGTCGCGCAGCCGGTCCGCCGCGTCCCGGGGCAGCTCCGGCGCGTCCGCCGGGCGGCTGAGGAGGACGAGGGTGTGCTGGTCGAATCGCATGGACCCAGGGTAGGGGCGGAATCGCCCGGATTTCCCCCGTTGGTTCCGGTGTGCACGGGCCGGCGGCCTGCCGATGGCCCCCGGTTAGGTCACCCTCACCATCTCCGCTAAGGTTAGCCGAACCTTACTTCCAGCTCGGGAGCGTCGTGACCACCCTCGCCGCACGTCCGGTCGGCGCCGCCCGCCGCGCCGGCGGACAGCGGGGCCGCCGCACCGCCGTCGCGCTCGCCGCCGCCCTCGCGCTGCTCCTCGCCGTGCTGGCCAGCCTCGCGCTGGGCAGCCGGCCGCTGGGCGTGGGCCAGGTCTGGCACGCGCTGGTCGCTCCCGACGGGGGAACGGCGAGCACCATCGTGCGCGAGTTGCGGATGCCGCGTACCGCCCTGGGCCTGGTCGTCGGCCTCGCCCTCGCCGTCGCCGGGGTGCTCTTCCAGGCGCTCACCCGCAACCCGCTCGCCGAACCCCGGATCCTCGGCATCAGCGCCGGCGCCTCCTTCGGCGTGGTGCTGGCCATCGCCGTCCTCGGCGTCGGCAGCCTCGCCGGGTACGTCTGGTTCGGCATCGCCGGCGCGCTCGGCGCCGGCCTGCTGGTCTTCGCCGTCGCCAACCGGACCCGCGAGGGCGCCAGCCCGGTCACCCTCGCGCTGATCGGCGCGGCCCTCGACGCCAGCCTCGCCTCCGTCGTGTACGCGCTGCTCAGCATCGACGCGCGCACCTTCGAGGAGTACCGGTTCTGGGTCGTCGGCGGGCTGACCGGGCGGGACCTCGGCGTTGCCGCCCAGGTGCTGCCGTTCGTCCTCGCCGGGCTGGCCCTGGCCGCGGTGGTCGCCCGGGGCCTCGACGCGCTCGCCCTCGGCGACGACGTCGCCCGCGGCCTCGGCCACCGGATCGGCCTGGTACGCCTCGGCGGTGGCGCGGCCGCGGTGCTGCTCACCGGCGCCGCGGTCGCCTCCGCCGGGCCGATCGCCTTCGTCGGGCTCGCCGTGCCGCACCTGGCCCGGGCCCTGGTCGGCGCCGACCACCGCTGGACGCTGGGCGTCTCCGCCCTGCTCGGCCCCACCCTGCTGCTCGGTGCGGACATCGTCGGCCGGCTGGTCGCGCCGCCCGGCGAGGTGCCGGCCGGGATCATCACCGCGCTGATCGGCGCGCCGCTGTTGGCGTACCTGGTCCGGCGGGCGAAGGTGGTGACCGCGTGAGCGCTGGCGACCTGACCGGCGTCGCGCCGGCTGCCGAGCGGGACGCCGACGGGCGCGGCGGAACCGGTCAGGCCGGGCTGCCCGGCCGGTCGCTG
This sequence comes from Micromonospora sp. NPDC047548, assembly GCF_040642975.1. NCBI lineage: Bacteria > Bacillati > Actinomycetota > Actinomycetes > Micromonosporales > Micromonosporaceae > Micromonospora > Micromonospora sp. NPDC047548. The sequence goes on along the minus strand of NZ_JBEYTI010000002.1, from coordinate 243,846 downwards.
CTGCGGATCGGGCCGGTCAGCCTCCAGGTCCGCCGCCGCGCGGTGCTCGTCGCGCTCGCCTCGGCCGTGCTGCTCGCCCTCGCCGTGCTGCTCAGCCTCTGCCTCGGCAACCCGTACGTCGCCCCGGCCGACGTGCTCCGCGCGTTGTCCGGCGCCGGCACCCCGTACGACCTGGTCGTGCTCGATCTGCGGCTGCCCCGGATCGTGCTGGCCGGGACGGCCGGCGCGGCCTTCGGGATCGCCGGCACGCTCATCCAGAGCGTGGCCCGCAACCCCCTGGCCAGCCCCGACGTCATCGGCATCACCCAGGGGGCGGGGCTGGCCGCCACCGTCGCCATCACCACCGGCGCCGCCGCGATCCTGGTCGCCCCCGCGGCGCTGGTCGGCGGGCTGGCGGCCGCGCTGCTGCTGCTCGCGCTGGGTTCCCGGCACGGCCTGGCCGCGCAGCGGTTCGTGCTGGCCGGCGTCGCCGTCGCGTTCGCGCTGCGGGCGCTGACCGAGGTGGTCATGCTCTCCGCCGACCCGATCGACGGGCTGCGGGCGCAGATCTGGCTGATCGGCACCCTCGCCGGCAAGGGCTGGACCGAGACGGTCTGGGTCGCGCTCACCCTGGCCGTGCTGCTTCCGGTGCTGGCCTGGGCCGGCTGGGCGCTCAACGGCTCCGCGCTGGACGACGACACCGCCCGGGGAATCGGGCTGCGGCCGGTGGCCCGCCGGATCGGCCTGGCCGCCACCGGCGTCGTCGTGGCGGCCACCGTGACAGCCCAGGTCGGCGCGGTCGACTTCGTCGCCCTGGTCGCCCCGCAGGTGGCCCGCCGGCTGGTCCGGGCCGAGCGACCGCCGCTGCTGTGCGCCGCGCTGCTCGGCGCGCTGCTGCTGGTGCTGGCCGACCTCGCCGGCCGGCGGCTGTTCGCCCCCACCCAACTGCCGGCGGGCGTGCTCACCGCCGCCATCGGCGGGCCGTACCTGATGTTCCTACTGGTCCGCGGCCGTCGGCGGTCGTCGTGACGTCCACCCCTGGCACAGGAGGCACGATGCTCTCCACCCGCGACCTGGTCGCCGGCTACGACGAACGGACCGTGCTGGACGGGCTCGACCTGGCGCTGCCCGCCGACGCGTTCACCGTCATCGTCGGGCCGAACGCCTGCGGCAAGTCCACCCTGCTGCGCACCATGGCCCGGCTGCTCACGCCCCGGCGGGGCGCCGTGCTGCTGGACGGCACCGCCATCCGCGACCTGCCCACCCGGGAGGTGGCCCGCCGGCTGGGCGTGCTGCCGCAGAGCCCGCTGGTGCCGGAGGGCGTCACCGTGGCCGACCTCGTCGGGCGGGGCCGGCAGCCGTACCAGCGGTGGTGGCGGCAGTGGTCGGAGCAGGACGCCGCCGCGGTGGACCGGGCGATGGCGCTCGCCGACGTGGCCGGGCTCGCCGACCGGCCGGTGGACACCCTCTCCGGCGGCCAGCGGCAGCGGGTCTGGATCGCGATGACCCTCGCCCAGGACACCGAGGCGCTGCTGCTGGACGAGCCGACCACCTTCCTCGACCTGGCCCACCAGGTGGAGGTGCTGGACCTGCTGCACCGGCTGCGCGCCGAGCGGGGCCGCACGGTGGTCGCCGTGCTGCACGACCTCAACCAGGCCGCCCGGTACGCCGACCACCTCGTCGCCATGCGGTCCGGTGCCGTGGTCGCCGCCGGGCCACCGCGCGACATCCTCACCGCGGAGCTGGTCCGGGAGGTCTTCGGGCTCGACTGCGTGGTGGTGCCCTGCCCGGTCACCGGCGCCCCGCTGGTGGTGCCCGGGCTCACCAGCCCGTCGCTGGCCCCGCTGCCCGGCACCGGCCCGGCGGGCCCGACCGCTCCGGCGGCCCGCCCCTGCGTCGACGACGCGGACCACCCGCGCGTCGGCCCGTACCCCTCGAAAGGACTCTGATGCGTCGTCTCGCCGCCACCCTCACCGCGGCCCTCGCCCTCGGCGTCGGCCTCGCCGCCTGCGGAAAGAGCGATCCGGTCGCCGGCACCGCCACCGGGGAGACCCGGGAGATCACCCACGCCATGGGCAGCACCAAGGTTCCGGTCGAGCCGAAGCGCGTGGTGGTGCTCGACACCGACAAGATCGACACTGCGCTCTCGCTCGGCGTCACACCGGTCGGCGCCGCCACCGCCGGTGAGGCGAAGAGCTGGCCGACCTATTTCGGCGAGGAGAAGCTCGCCGGCATCAAGGAGGTCGGGGTGCTCACCGAGCCCGACCTGGAAGCGATCACCGCGCTGAAGCCGGACCTGATCCTCGGCAGCAAGTTCCGGCAGGAGAAGTTCTACGACGAGCTGAGCGCCATCGCGCCCACCGTCTTCACCGAGAAGGTCGGCGTCACCTGGAAGGAGAACCTGCTCCTCGACGGCACGGCGCTCGGCAAGGAGCAGCAGGCCCGCGACCTGCTCGCCGCGTACGAGAAGCGGGCGACAGAACTCGGCGCGAAGCTGGGCGACGCCGCCTCCCGCGAGATCTCCATCGTGCGCTTCCTCCCCGGCAACATCCGGGTGTACGGCCCGGAGTCGTTCTCCGGCATCGTCGTCGGCGACACCGGGCTCGGCCGCCCCGAGCGGCAACGCCTCGACGGCAAGGAAGACAAGCGCTTCGACCTGGTCAGCCCCGAACGGGTCAACGAGGTCGACGGAGACGTCATCTTCGTGACCGCGTACGGCGAGAAGGCCGCCGCCGAGCAGGCCAAGGTCACCGCCGGCTCCCTCTGGCAGGGCCTGGCCGCCGTCAAGGCCGGCAAGGCGCACGTCGTCTCCGACGAGGTCTGGATGACCGGCATCGGCGTCGGCGCCGCCAACAAGATCCTCGACGACCTGGAGAAGCACCTCCCCGCCTGACCCCCACCCGCCTTCCCCCGCTGCCCTCCCCCTCCCCAAGATCCGCGCAACTTCGCCGAAGATGCTGCCTCACGCCACATGGAGGCATCACTTTCCATGAAGTTGCGCGGGTGGGGAGGGGTGGGGAAAGGGGGTGGGAGGGGGAGGGGGCGGTCAGCGGGTGCGGGAGCGGAGGGCGCGGCGGAGTTCCGCGAGGAAGCCGTCGAAATCCTCGCGGAAGCGCTTGGCGGTGAGGTGCAGGACGATCCAGTCCTCGGTCAGCAGACGGTTGAGGCGTTGCCGGTCGCGATGGAACTGCGCCGGGTCGTGATGCCAGAGACCGTCGTACTCGACCGCGACCTTCAGTTCGGGCCAGGCGAGATCGAGTCGGGCGACGAAGTCGCCGTCGCGCTCCACCACGAACTGGGTCACGGGTGCCGGAAGACCAGCGAGCACAATACGGACCCGTAGCCGCGACTCCTGGGGCGACTCCGCTCCTGGGTCGGTCAGGTCGGCGACGCGGAGCATGCGCTTCCACCCTCGCGTCCCGAGCCGGGCCTGCGCCAGCTCCCGCAGTTCGTCGACCCGGACCAGTCGGTGCCGGAGGAACGCGTCGACGAGTGCGACCGCCTCCTCCACCGCCAGCCACTGCGACAGGTCCCAACAGGTGCGCCGTGGGGTGGTCGCCCGGATCCCCAGGCGCGTCAGCAGGTCGCCGTCCGCTATCTCGGCGGTATGCACGATGAGGCCGGCCACCGGCCCGAGGCGCTCGCCGACCGGGACCAGTACGTCGATGGGTTCACGCGTGCCGGCCGTGCCGGCGCCGAAGAGGGCTGCCGCACTCCGGCCGGCGATCGCGGCCCCCGCCGGCAGCAGCCAGTGAGCTGCCGCCGCGCATCGGACGGCGTGCGAGATGGTCAGGCGCGCGTCGGCGTAGACGTCCTTGAACAGTGGCCGCCAGGCGGTGCCGCGCAGTTCCGCGCGGGTCAGCAGCCCTCGGGCCACGACGTGCGACCCACGGAAGACGCGCCGCTCCAACTGGGCGGGCCGTCGAGGAGAAACAGGCATCCCTCCACCCTGGACACCCGTGATCGCCCCCGCCACCCCCTGTGGATAACCCTCCCCGCACGCCGCCAGAAGCAAGATCCGCACAACTTCGGGGAAAGTGTCGCCTCAACCCTTGGTCGAGGCAGCAGTCTCACCGAAGTTGCGCGGATCTTGATCAGGCGTGGGGTAGGGGTGGGTCAGGCGGCGGTGGACCAGATGGCGCGGAAGGCGGCGGCCTCGCCCGCCAGCCACTGCTCGACCTGCTCGGGCTTGATCGTGTCGGGCATGCGGTGGGTCTCGCCGCGCCGCACGTCGACCAGGACCGGCTCGCCGTGCGGGAGGACGGCGTCCATGTGCCGGGCCATCAGGTGCAGGGTGGCGAGGGCCGCCTCCTCGCTCGGCGGGGCCTCGTCGAAGTGCAGGCGGACCGCCTCGGCGCGGCCGTCGGCGTACCGGACGCCGAAGTGGGGGTTGATCTTGACGGGCAGGTCGCCCAGCATGGCGAGCGCGTCGCGGGTCTGGGCCAGGTCGACCCCGGCCGGCTCGCCGAGCGACTGGAGCCAGGCCGTCGCCCCCGGGACCAGGGCCTGGTAGAGCGGGCGCCAGCGGGGCTTGACCAGATCGGCCACCCCGGCGAGGTGGGTGCCGCCGGTGTGGAAGGCGACGTCGGCCTTGAGGGCCTTGACGAACTGACCGTGCGGGTTGAAGCCGTGCCGGCTGGCCCGCTGCTTACGCAGGCCACCGACGAAGGTGGCCTTGGTCGGCCCGGTGCGGTCGACATACCGGGTGAAGCCGAGGAGCGTGGCGTAGGGGGTGAGCGGGGCGGCGGAGGTGGGCGCGGTCACGGGCGTCCTCCCAGGTCAGGAACTCGATTAGTACACACATTCTAATCGACGGGCCTGACATCGCCCAGGGGACGAAAGGGGCCGTCCGAACATCCCGGACGGCCCCTCGGAGACAAATCTTCAGAGCTGCCCGACGTCGGTGATCCGGACGACCGCCGCCCCCGCCTCGTCGGACGCGGCCAGGTCCACCTCGGCGCTGATCCCCCAGTCGTGGTCGCCCTCGGGGTCGTCGAGGATCTGCCGCACCGTCCAGCGGTCCCGGCCCTGCTCGATCATCAGCAGCGCCGGCCCGCGCGCGTCGGGGCCCACCCCGATCGAGTCGTACGCCTCGAAGTACGGCTCCAGCGCCTCCGCCCAGGCGTCGGCGTTCCAGCCCGACGCCGAGTCCAGTTCGCCGAGGTCGTACCAGCGGCGCAGCGCGGCCAGCTCGACCCGGCGGAACAGCGCGTTGCGCACCAGCACCCGGAAGGCGCGGGCGTTGCGGGTCACCGCCGGCGGCCGGTCTTCCAGGGAGGACGCGACATCCGCGACGTCCGACGGGTTGCGCAGCCGCTCCCACTCGTCGATCAGGCTGGAGTCGACCTGGCGTACCAGCTCGCCCAGCCACTCGATGAGGTCGACCAGCTCCTCGGTCTTGGCGTCCTCGGGCACGGTCTGCCGCAGCGTCTTGTACGCGTCGGCCAGGTACCGCAGCACCAGGCCCTCCGAGCGGGACAGCCCGTAGAACTGGACGAACTCGGTGAAGGTCATCGCCCGCTCGTACATGTCCCGGACCACGGACTTGGGGGAGAGCTGGTGGTCGGCGACCCAGGGGTGGCCCTGCCGGTACATCTCGTACGCGGCCTCCAGCAGCTCCGCGAGCGGCTTGGGCCAGGTCACCTCGTCGAGCAGTTCGAGGCGGGCCTCGTACTCGATGCCCTCGGCCTTCATCGCGGCCACCGCCTCGCCGCGCGCCTTGAACTGCTGGGCGGAGAGCACCTGGCGCGGGTCGTCGAGGATCGACTCGATGACCGAGAGCACGTCGAGGGCGTACGAGGGGGACTCGACGTCGAGCAGCTCGATCGCGGCGAGCGCCAGCGGCGACAGCGGCTGGTTGAGCGCGAAGTCGAGCTGGAGGTCGACGGTGAGGCGGACCCGGCGGCCGGCCTCGTCGGGCTCGTCGAGCTGTTCGACCACCCCGCCGGCGCGCAGCGCCCGGTAGATGGCGATGGCGCGGCGGATGTGCCGGCGCTGCGCGGCCCGGTCCTCGTGGTTGTCGGTGAGCAGGTGCCGCATCGAGGCGAACGCGTCGCCGGGGCGGCCGATGACGTTGAGCAGCATCGAGTGGCTGACCTGGAAGCTGGAGGTCAAGGGCTCCGGCTCGGCCTCGACCAGGCGCTCGAAGGTGGGCTGGCCCCAGCCGACCGAGCCCTCCGGCGGCTTCTTCTTGACCACCTTGCGCCGCTTCTTCGGGTCGTCGCCGGCCTTGGCGAGGGCCTTCTCATTCTCGATGACGTGCTCGGGCGCCTGCACCACCACCCGGCCGAGGGTGTCGAAGCCGGCCCGCCCGGCCCGCCCGGCGATCTGGTGGAACTCGCGCGCCTTGAGCAGCCGGGTGCGTACCCCGTCGTACTTGGACAGGCCGGTGAAGAGCACGGTGCGGATGGGCACGTTGATGCCGACGCCCAGGGTGTCGGTGCCGCAGATGACCTTGAGCAGGCCGGCCTGGGCCAGGGTCTCCACCAAGCGGCGGTACTTGGGCAGCATGCCGGCGTGGTGTACGCCGATGCCGTGCCGGACCAGCCGGGACAGCGTCTTGCCGAAGCCGGAGGTGAACCGGAAGTTGCCGATCGCGCTCGCGATCATGTCCTTCTCGGCCCGGGTGCAGACGTTGACGCTCATCAGCGCCTGGGCGCGTTCCAGCGCGGCGGCCTGGGTGAAGTGCACGACGTAGACCGGGGCCTGCTTGGTCTGCAGCAGCTCCTCGAGGGTCTCGTGCATCGGGGTCATCGCGTACGAGAAGAGCAGTGGGACCGGCCGCTCGACCGAGCGGACGACGGCGGTGGACCGCCCGGTGCGCCGGGTGAGGTCGTCGACGAACCGGGTGGTGTCGCCGAGCGTGGCGGACATCAGGACGAACTGCGCCTGCGGCAGCTCGATCAGCGGCACCTGCCAGGCCCAGCCCCGGTCGGGCTCGGCGTAGAAGTGGAACTCGTCCATGATCACCTGGCCGACATCCGCCCGGGTCCCCTCCCGCAGCGCGAGGTTGGCCAGGATTTCGGCGGTGCAGCAGATGATCGGGGCGTCGGCGTTGACGCTGGCGTCGCCGGTGAGCATGCCGACGTTCTCGGCGCCGAAGACCTCGCAGAGCGCGAAGAACTTTTCCGACACCAGCGCCTTGATCGGTGCGGTGTAGAAGGTGGTCCGATCGTCGGCCAGGGCCGCGAAGTGCGCCGCGACGGCGACCAGGCTCTTGCCGGAGCCGGTCGGCGTGTTCATGATCACGTTCGCGCCGGAGACGATCTCGATGACCGCCTCCTCCTGGTGGGGGTAGAGGTCGAGGCCGCGCTCCTTCGCCCAGCCGGCGAACGCGTCGTAAAGGGTGTCGGGGTCGGCGCTTCTCGGGAGCGCGGCGGTGAGCGTCATAGCCGCTCCATCGTGCCTGGGACGCGGCCCCGTCCGCCAGCCGGGTGCGCCGCGCACCCCGCTCCGCGCTCGCGCACTTTCCGAGAAAGAGTGGCTATTCCCGGCCGGACAGGCACTCTTTCTCGGGTGCGCGGCCGGGCGGCCGGGCGGCCGGGCGGCCGGGCGGCGGGGTGGCCGGGCGGCGGGGTGGGCGGGTGGGCGGGCTGCCGGGCGGCGGGGTGGGGATGGGGCTAAAAACTGCTCGTCATTCTGTGGTCGGACGTAGTCATGCTTGGTCATGTATCTTTGGCGGTGTGAAGCTTTCGGTGTGGGCCCGCCGGCAGGGGGTGAGCTATCAGACCGCTTGGCGGTGGGTGAAGGACGGGAAGATGCCCGTCCCCGTTCGCCAGGCGCCCTCCGGGACGTGGATCGTGACCGAGCCCGCGAGTGTCGAAGGCCGGGTAGTCGCGTACTGCCGTGTCTCCTCCGCCGACCAGGGAGATGACCTGGACCGTCAGGCCATGCGGGTTGTGGAGGGCGCCAATGCGCAGGGTCTCGCGATTAGCGAGGTCGTCAAGGAGGTCGGTTTCGGATTTGACGGCAAGCGGCGCAAGCTGCATCGGGTCCTGGCTGATCCGACCGTTGCGGTGATCGTGGTCGAGCACCGGGATCGGCTTGCCCGCTTCGGTGTCGAACACCTGGAATCCGTGTTGTCGGCGACCGGGCGGCGGTTGGTTGTTCTGAACTCGCAGGAGAACAGCAGCGATCTGGTTCGGGACATGACCGAGGTGCTGACCTCGATGTGTGCCCGGCTGTACGGGCAGCGTGCGGCGAAGGACCGTGCGGCCCGTGCCGTGGCCGCGGCGACCGGTGAGGTCGCCGAGTGAAGAGGTTTCAGCCGCGGCCCGGTTTTGTCGTGCAGGCTTACCGGTTCGCGCTCGACCCGGGTGCGGCACAGGAGGAGGCCCTTCGGTCGCACTGCGGCGCCGCGCGGGCGGCCTACAACTGGGCGGTGTCGTGGGTGTCGGCGTCCTGGTGGCAGCGCCGGGCAGAGGCCTCCTACGGCGTCGGGGAGAAGGAGCTGACGCCGTGGCGGCCGTGGTCGCTGCCCGCGCTGCGTAAGGAGTTCAACCAGGCCAAGAAGACCGACTCGCGTTTTGCCGACTGGTGGCAGGAGAACTCCAAAGAGGCATACAACACCGGCCTGACGGGGGCGGCAGCCGCGTTCGACAACTACGCCAAGTCCAAGCGCGGGCAGCGCAAAGGCCAGCGGATGGGCGTTCCTCGCCGCAAGTCGAAGCACCGGGCGCGCATGTCGTGCCGGTTCACCACCGGCACCATCCGTGTCGAGGCTGACCGCCGCCATGTGACCCTGCCCCGGCTCGGGGCGATCCGCACTCACGAGTCCACGCGCAAGCTTGAGCGCCGCGTGGCCAACGGTACCGCCCGCATCCTGTCGGCCACCGTGCGGTTCGAGCGGAGTCGGTGGTTCTGCTCGTTGCAGGTCGAGGTCAGCAAGAACGAGCGCACTGCTGCCCGGTCTGGCGTTGTCGTAGGCGTGGACCTCGGCGTCACGTGCCTCGCCGTGATGGCCGACTCGGCGGGTGAGGTCCGGTACGTGCCGAACCCGGCGAACTACGACATTGCGCTGGCGACACTCAAGCAAATGTCTCGCAGGGTCTCCCGCCGTCAGGGGCCGGATCGCCGCACCGGGCAGAAGCCGTCGAAGCGGTGGCTGATCGCGAACGCCGAACGGAACCGCGCCCACCACCGGGTGGCGAACCTGCGGCAAAACGGCCTGCACAAGCTCACCACCGCCATAACCGCCGAGTACGCCACGGTGGTGGTGGAAGATCTCAACGTCGCCGGGATGCTGCGTAACCGCCGGCTGGCCCGCAAAGTCGCGGACGCCGGGTTCGGCGAGATTCGGCGGCAGATCACCTACAAGACCGGCTGGGCCGGCGGCGTGACTGTCGTGGCTGACCGCTGGTATCCGTCCTCGAAGACCTGTTCGGACTGCGGCGCGGTGAAAGCCAAGCTGCCGCTGCAGGTCCGAACCTACCGCTGCGAAGCCTGCGGCCTCATCCTCGACCGGGATGCCAACGCCGCTCGTAACCTCGCCGCACTCGCGACAGCCGTAACGACTGGTACCGGAGTGGCCGGAGACCAGGACGCGCAAGCGTCGAAACCGCGTGGAGCCGACCAGAAGACCCGCGCCACCCGCCCCAGCCGTAAGGCCGGGGCGGGGCGGGCAGGTGGCGCAACCCTGCCGCCAACGGCAGGAAGAAACGCGAGACCGTCATCAGGACACCGAAGCCCTCACGCTTCGGTGACACCGTCACGGACCTTCCGAGTGGAAACACCCGGAATGCTGACATCCGACTAGAAGATCAGCAACGGTCAGGAGTGGCGGTGGTGGATGAGGTCGAAGATCGGGCGGCCGGCGGTCAGCGCCCGCCGCTCGAACTTGGTCACCGGCCGGTGCGCCGGTCGGGGCGCGAAGCCCCCGTGCGCGTCCACCAGCCCGGGGTCGGCGGCCAGTGTCTGGCGCATCGACTCGGCGTACTCGGCCCAGTCGGTGGCGCAGTGCAGCGTCCCGCCCGGTCGCAGGCGGGAGCGGAGTAGCGCGGCGTGGTCCGGCTGGATGATCCGCCGCTTGTGGTGCCGGGTCTTGGGCCAGGGGTCGGGGAAGAAGACGTGCACCGCGTCCAGGGCGTCGGCCGGCATGGCCCGGACCAGGTCCAGCGCGTCGCCCTTCGCCACCCGGACGTTGGTCAGCCCGTGCCGTTCCACCAGCTCCAGCAGGTTTCCGATGCCGGGCGTGTGCACCTCGACCGCCAGGTAGTCCCGGGCCGGGTCGGCGGCGGCCATCGCGGCTGTGGCGTCGCCCATGCCGGAGCCGATCTCCAGCACCACGGGGGCGCCCCGACCGAAGAGCGCGGCCGGGTCGAATGGCCCGTCGAGGTCGGCGATGTCGATGCCATACCCGGGCCAGAGCCGTTCCAGCGCGTCCGTCTGGCGGTCGCTCATCCGGCCGCGGCGGGGGTGGAAGGTGCGGATCCGGGCGGCCGGCGGGGCCGCCGGGACGGCGGGGTTCTGGTCGGTGGTGGTCACAGCGACCCGAGCGTACGCGACGGTTCCGGAGTATCGGATGTGATGTACGCCCGGGGGTGAGACGATTCATCCCGTACGGCAGGCCGGTGCCCCGCTGCCCCGGGTCTGCCCGAGGACGCCGGAAGGGGGCAGGGTGTCGGTTTCGCTCCAGCGCACCGCGTTGGCGATCACCTTCGGTGCCCTCGGTCCGGCGCTGCTCGGGGCGGGCCCGGCGCTCGCCGCCCCGCCACCCGCGGTGGCCCCGGGCCCCGGTGAGCCGAGCCCGGACTGGCCGGAGCAGCCGGGCGATCGGCAGCCACGCCCCGGCGACGTCGTCTTCGTCGAGGTGCACCCGAGCCCCGTGCAGCCCGGCTACCTGGTCGGCATCCGGGCCAACTGCCGAGACAACTCCGTCCCGGCGACCGTCGTCTCCGACGCTTTCGGCCGGGTGCAGGTGCACCCCCAGCGTGGTGAGCTGACTGCGTCCGCGATGGTCAACGAGCGCACCCGGCCCGGCAACTACCGGGTGAAGCTGGAGTGCCGGGACGGCGTCACCGCCTCGACCATGCTCCAGGTGGTCAGGTCGGCGAGGCCCAGCCCCGGCCCGCACACCGGCTTCGGCGGCGCCGCCGGCAACGGCCTGAACGGCCTGCTGGTCCCCGGCGGCCTGGCCCTGACCATCGCCGGGGCGGCCGTCGGCATCGTCGCGGCCCGCCGCCCCCGTGGCGCCGCCCGAGGCTGAGCGCCGCGATGACCTCGCCACCCGCCTCCACACCGGCCGCCCGCCGCGATCGGATCCCGGCCCGCAGCCCCTGGTCGGTGCCGGTCGCGGTGGCGCTGGTGCTGCTCGGCGTCTTCGCCACCGGCGCCGGTCTCGGGCGTACGGTCGGGCCGCTGGACTGGGCCGCCGGCCAACAGCGCCCGGTGAGCGCGCAGGAGCGCCCCGCCGCCGCCGGGCGCGGCGGGTTGCCGGCCAGCCGCCCGGTGAGCCTGGCGGTGCCGGCGATCCGGGTGACCGCCCCGGTGGCCCCGGTGGGCCAGGCGAAGGACGGTTCGATCGACGTGCCGCCGCTGAGCCGGCACCAGGAGACCGGCTGGTACGACCGCAGTCCCACCCCAGGTGAGCCGGGCCGGGCCATCATCGTCGGGCACGTCGACTCCAAGAGCGGCCCGGCCGTCTTCTACGACCTGCGCAAGCTCAAGCCCGGCGACCGGATCGAGGTGACCCGCCAGGACCGCGCAGTCGTCGTGTTCACGGTCGACTCGGTCGAACACTTCGACAAGTCGAACCTGCCCGCCGACCGCGTCTACGGCAGCGACGGCCCGTCCGCGCTGCGGCTGATCACCTGCGGTGGAGCGTGGGTCGGCGGCCGGACCGGCTACGAGGACAACGTCATCGCCTTCGCGTCGCTGGCCGACACCCACGAGCCCTGACCGGCCGGGCCGCCCCGGGTGGTCAGCCCTTGCCGGCGACCTGCTGGACGACCTCGAACTCCAGCAGCGTCGCGCCGGAGGCGACCGGCCGCCGCTGCTCGCCGCCCTCGCCACCGGCGTGCGCGGCGCGGGACGGGCCGGCCGCCCACGCCTGGTACGCCTCCTCGTTCTCCCAGCGGGTGTAGACGAAGTAGCGGCTCTCCCCGGCGACCGGGCGGAGCAGCTCGAAGCCGAGGAAGCCGGGGGAGTTCTCCACCGCGCCGGCCCGGGCGGCGAACCGCTTCTCCAGCTCCTCGCCGGCGCCGGACGGGACGTCGATCGCGTTGATCTTCACGATTGCCATGGCTTCACCCTAACCAGCCGCCGACCACCCGGCCGGGCGGTCCGCTCGCGCCACACGCCGGCTGACCGGCCCGCGCCCGCCGGACCGGCCGCGTCGGCCTCGGCTCAGAATGACTCGACCGCCGGCACCAGGTCGGCGTCGACCACGATCGGGGCGTGGTCGGAGGGGCCCTTGCCCTTGCGGGCCTCCCGGTCGACGTACGCCGAGCGGACCGCCCGGGCGAACGGCGCGGAGGCGTACACGAGGTCGATCCGCATGCCCTTGTTCTGGTGGAACATCCCGGCCCGGTAGTCCCAGTACGTGTAGGGGTGTGGGCCCTTCAGCGGGGTGGGCACCACGTCGACGAGCCCGAGGTCGCGCAGCGCCGCGAGGGCCGCCCGCTCGGCCGGCGTGACGTGGGTGGAGGTGACGAAGAGCGCCGGATCCCAGACGTCGGCGTCGGTGGGGGCGACGTTGAAGTCGCCGCAGACCGCCACCGGCGCACCGCCCGCCAGCTCCGGCTCCAGGGCGTCCCGCAGCGCGACGAGCCAGGCCAGCTTGTACGCGTAGTGCGGGTCGTCGGGGGCACGCCCGTTGGGCACGTACACCGACCAGACCCGGACTCCGTCGCAGCTGGCCGAGATGGCCCGCGCCTCCGGCTCGGGGAACCCGGGCTCGCCGGGAAACCCGACCGCCACGTCGGCCAGGCCGACCCGGGACAGGATCGCCACCCCGTTCCACCGGCCGTCGCTGTGGCTGGCCACCTCGTAGCCCAGCTCGCCCACCTCGGCGACCGGGAAGGAGCCGTCAGGGCACTTCGTTTCCTGCAGGCAGACCACGTCGGGGCCGGTGGTGGCCAGCCAGTCGAGCAGCCGGGGCAGGCGGGCCTTCACCGAGTTCACGTTCCAGGTCGCCAGGCGCATGTCTCCAGCCTGCCGTATCCCGCCCCGACGCGCCGGTTGAGCCGCGTCGGCGCGTCGCATGATCGACTGTGCTGGGCCCGCGTGGTCGGCGCTGCGGGTATGGCGGTTGGCCGCATCCCGGCTCAGTCGGTGAGCCGGTTGAGCCGCGTCGGCGCGTCGCATGTTCGACTGTGCTGGGCCCGCGTGGTCGGCGCTGCGGGTATGGCGGTTGGCCGCATCCCGGCTCAGTCGGGCAGCCGGGTCAGCCGTTCGGGGTGTCGCCGGGTCGGGTCTGCTCGGCCAGGAACCGCTCCAGCTCGGCGCCGAGCTCGTCGGCCGTGGGCAGCGGCCCGGCCTCGGCGGCCAGCAGGTTCTTTTCGCCACGCCCGCGGGCGAACGCGTCGTACTGTTCCTCCAGGGCCTGCACCAGCGTGGCGGCCTCGTCGGTCTGCGCGACCTGCCGGTCGATCTCGACCCGCACCACCTCGGCGGCCGCCCGCAGGCCGTCGCTGGGCAGCAGCAGCCCGGTGCTGCGGGAGACCGAGGAGAGCAGCACCTCGGCGGCGGCCGGGTACTCGGTCTGGGCGACGTAGTGCGGCACGTGTGCGGCGAAGCCGATCGCGTCCCGGCCCGCCTCGCCGAGCCGGTACTCCAGCAGGTGCCCGACGCTGCCCGGCACCTGCACCCGCTGCAGCCAGGGCTCGTGGCCGACGATCAGCTCGCGCCGGGTGGCGTGGGCGGTCACCCCGGTGGGGCGGGTGTGCGGCACGGCCATCGGGATCGAGTTCAGCCCGGCGGTGAGCCGGACGTCGAGCCGGGTGGCCAGGGCGGCCACCGCGGCCACGAACCGCTCCCACTGCAGGTCCGGCTCCGGGCCGGTGAGCAGCAGGAAGGGGGTCTCGTCGTCGTCGTGCAGCACGTGCAGCGCCAGCTCCGGCGCGTCGTAGTGCTCCCAGTGGTCCTCGACGAAGGTCATCACCGGGCGGCGGGAGCGGTAGTCGAAGAGTTGGTCGACGTCGAAGGTGGCGATCTGACGCGACTCCAGCGAGGTGAGCAGCTGCTCGCGGGCCAGGCGGCTCGCGCTGCCGGCGTCGACGAAGCCGGTCAGCGCCTGGATCAGCACCGGCTGTCCAAGGTCGGGCAGATCGTCGGTGAGCTGGTAGAGCTCGTGTGGGTCGAGCACCGGTCGGACCTCCTGAGGAAACGCGCGTACGGGCCGCCGTGCGCGCACGGCTCCCGGTTCGCCGAACGTACCCGCCGTCGGTATCCATTCCGTCAACGGGCGGTCCGCCGCGACCCCGGTGATCAAAGGTGGATGAAGTCCCGCATTTCGGCGATCATCCGATGTGCGCCTGCCCGTTCGCCGCCACGCGCTCATACCAACGGTGGATGTGGTGGATCATGTGCACGGCGACGGCGGTGTCGGCCCGGCTGCTCCGGGTCTCCCGACCCCCGGCGGCGCTTCCGAGATGCCGGTTCTGCGGCGTTACACACCGCGGGCGCGTCGCACCACCAGCCCGTCCGGGTCGGCGGTGCCGGAATGTGGTCAGGGCCACTTCCTGGCGCTGGGTGGCCGGCGGATCGCCTGCCTAGCCTCGTCAGATGCGTGACGACGACACCATCGACGACCAGCACGCCCACGAGGGCACGACTGGCCGTTCGGACGATACCCCCTCGTCCGTTCAGGTCGGCGTTCTCCGTGGCATCGCGGCGACCCCCTCTCTCCGTACCCGCCTCGGCGCCCTCGCTAACCCCCTGGCCCGCCGCGGGCGGGTCGCGCTCGCCACCGGCGTGGTCACCTGCCTCGGCGTGGCGGCCTTCGCCGGCGTGCAGGCCCTGCCGGGCGACCGGCTCGACCCGGTCGCCGCCCAGCCGGTGCTCGCCGAGCGGGCGCAGGAGGCCGCCGCCTCCCGGGGCCAGGCGCGTACCCCGGTCACCGCGACCCCCACCCCCGCCGTGGCCAGCCCGACCGCCCCCCCGTCGCCGACCGCGACGGCGAAGCCCAAGCCCAAGCCCAAGCCCAAGCCCAAGCCGAAGCGGATTGCCCCGGTTGCCGGCCTGGACGAGACCCAGATGGACAACGCCAAGGCCATCGTCAAGGCCGGCCGGAAGATGGGCGTGCCCCGGCAGGCCCTGATCATCGCCGTGGCCACCGCCATGCAGGAGAGCAACCTCTACAACTACGCCAGCGGCGTGCTGCCCGAGTCGCAGAACTACCCGCACCAGGCCATCGGGTGGGACCACGACTCGGTCGGGCTGTTCCAGCAGCGGCCCAGCAGCGGCTGGGGCGAGGTCCGCGACCTGATGGTCCCGGAGTACGCCACCGAGGCGTTCCTCTCCGCGCTGGTGGAGATCCCCGGCTGGCAGGATCTGCCGCTGACCGATGCCGCCCAGGCCGTGCAGGTCTCCGCGTTCCCCTGGGCGTACGCCCAGCACGAGTGGCGGGCGACCGAGGTGGTTCGGGCCATCCTGGCCTGACCCGCGCCGGTTGCCGGTTGTCGGTTGTCGCGTCGGGGTACACATGACGCAGGACCACCGAATGGAGGACGACATGTCACTGGTGCAGCGGATCAGCGCGTTCCTGCGGTCGCCGCGCGGGCGGCAGCTGGTCGACCGGGGCAGGCGCGAGTTGGCCAAGCCGGAGAACCAGGTCAGGCTCAAGCAGGTGGCCGCCCGGATCTCCAGCCGCCGCCGCTGATCGTCCCCCGCTCGCCCTCGACACCGGGAGCACCTGTGACCGACGCCGCGCCCGTCGACGACGAACCTACGGCCCCCACCCCGCCGCCGGCCGGTCCCGCCGCGGTGGTCACCCCGCCGGTCGGGCGGGCGGGGGAGCCGGACGCCCCCGAGGCGCCGCCGGGCCGGCTCTGGGACCGGATGCGGGACGACCCCCAGTACGCCCCGGAGCACCTCGCCCTGGAGGCGGTGCGCCGGCTGGGGCCGGAGGCCGCCGAGTGGGCCGCCCGGGCCCGCGCCGAGCGCCCCGACGCCTCCGCCGACGACCTTGCCGAGCAGGCGGTCCGCAAGTTCGTCAACCAGGCCCGCCTCTCGGGGGCGGTCTCCGGGGCGGCTGGCCTGCCCGGCGCGGTGATCGACGTCGGCGTGCTGGCCTGGACCCAGGCGCGGCTGGTGCTGCACATCGCCGCCGCGTACGGGGTCGACCCGGTGCACCCGGACCGGGCCACCGACCTGCTGGTGCTGCAGAAGGTGCACAAGGCCGCCGAGGGCGCCCGGCTGGCCCTGGGCGTGGCGGCGGGGCGGGAACGCGCCGGGGCCCTCTTCGGCCACGGCGCGCAGAACCCGCTCGGCAGGGTGATGCTCCACCTCGGTGTGCGGCTGGCCCAGATGGCCGGCGTCCGCGTGGCGAAGCGGATGTTCGCCAAGGTGGTGCCGGGCGCTGCCATCATCCTCGGCACCTGGGCGAACTCCTCGGCCACCAAGGACCTCGCCGAGCGCGCCCGCGCGCTCTACGGCAGCGGTCGGGGCGGCGTGCCGCAACCCCGCCGTTCCTGACCCCGCCTCGGTACGGCGGTGCCCCGGTCTCCGGGGCGCCGCCGTTTCGCGGATGCGGAGGTGTTCCGCCGCAGGGATCCGGGCCGCGACGCGCCCGATCCGCCTCGACCCCCCGCCCGGGGTCGCGCCGGCCGGTGGCCCGGCGGCGGTCAGAGCCGCCAGCCGGCGCTCGAGAAGCTGACGTCGGCGAGCCGATTCTGCCCGGCCACGTTGGGGTGGAACCAGTCCAGCGCGTTCACCTCGTCCAGGGTGAAGCGCACCCGGTGCGCCGCCCCACCGTCGTGCCGGCAGCGCGACCCGTACGCCCGGCAGGCCGCTTTCAACTCGGCGTTGTAGTCCTCGATGCGCTGCCGGAATGTGGCCCGGCGGGCCCGGTCGGCCGGCGCGGTGGAGGTCGGGTTGGCCAACAGTGACGGGCAGATGCCGGCCCGCCAGACCCGGGTGGCCCGCGACTCGGTGTGCCCGACCTCCCAGAGCCGGTACAGATCCGGGATGCTGACCACCAGCACCCGCGCCTTCGGCCGCCCCTTGCGCAGCGCCCGTAGGCCGCGGTCGACCTGGGTGCGGAACGTCGGCACCGGCGTCATCGTGTCGATGTCGTCGCGGCAGGCGTCGTTGGCGCCGATCAGCACGGTCACGTAGTCGGCCTTGTCGCGCACGGCCGCCTCGGCCTGCCCGGCCAGCGCCTCGGCCCGGGCGCCGGGCACGGCGTGGTTGTTGGCCCGGCCGCGGATGCCGGGGTTGGCGTCGAGCAGCCGGCGGTAGTGGCTCTCCACCCGGATGCCGTCCCCCGTGGACCACGAGTTGCGCTGGCACGAGGTGAGCACGAGGCAGGAGCCGAAGCCGGTGGTGATCGAGTCGCCGAGCGCGGCCATGGTGGTGGGCAGCCCGGGCTGGCTGGACTCCCGCGACGGCCGGGGCGACGCGCTGCCCCCCTCCTCACAGGCGAGGGCGACCAGCGCCAGCAGGCAGGCGACGGCGGCGACCCAGCGTCGAGGCATTGTCTTCCCCCGGTCCGGCGGCGCAGAGCGACAGCGCGGTAACCATACGGGGACGGCGGGCCGGATCGGTCCGCTCGTGTCGACTTTCAGGCAGAATAAATATTTAGAAACATGGATTTGATATGACGGTTCAGTGGCCGGCCCGCCACGGCGGCCGCTGCCCGTGCAGCCACCAGTGCAGCGCCCGGGTGATCCGGGGCAGCACCAGGTACGTCATCAGCGGGGTCAGGCAGAGCGTGATGCCCAGCGTCCGCACCGCCAGCGGCAGCCCGCCGACGAACCGGGCGGTGAGCAGGGTGGCGGCCAGGCTCAGCGGGAAGAACGCCAGCCAGATCGTCACCGCCTGTTTCCAGCGCGGCGGGGACGGCGGCGCGGCCGGCTCGCCGGCGGCCGGCACCAGGGTCTCGACCACGTGGTCGACCGGCGGGTCGAACCACCCCTCGATCCCGGTGCGCCGCTCGACCCGGGTGTGCTCGACGATGCCCTGCGCCGAGGTGAGCCACCAGTGCCGCTGCGGGGACTCCTCCCAGCGGCGCAGCGTCTCGTGGTCGGCGAAGCGGTAGAGCATGTGCCACTCCGGTGAGCCGGGGCCGCTCTGCACCCAGCCCACCCCGAGGAATCCCGGGAAGCTCTCGGCCAGCGCGCTGCCGGCCCGCATCCAGGCGACCATCTCGTGGGCCCGCGCGGGGTCGGCTCGTCGGGCGATGGCGACGGTCACCGGCACCGCGTGGGTCATGGTCATGCCCCCATCCTTCCCGCCCTCGCCGGTGTCGGCCCGGTGGCTCCGCACCGGTGTAACGCAACCCACCGCCGCCTGCACGGCATACCCGCCCCGTGGCCGTGCTCACCGCCCCGTGCTCACCGCCCCGTGCTCACCGCCCCGTGCTCACCGCCCCGTGCTCACCGCCCCGTGCTCACCGCCCCGCGCTCGTCGGCCCGCGCGGTTTGCGGCATGTCGCGGTGACGTGGCGGCGGGAGAGCGCGACATGCCGCAAACGGTGGCCGGGCGGCGGTCGGGCGGTGGTCGGGCGGTGGCCGGGCGGCGGTGGGGTGGCGGCCGGTGGCCGCGACGGCCGGTTAGGGCCGGTCCTGCGGGGGTAGCCCGGAGGAATGACGAGATCGCAGCCCCGGCGCGCCCGTGGCACGGTCGGCCACGCGTACAGCGCGCTGAACCTCCGGCTCGCGCTGGCCGTGTTCGGCCTGATCAGCATGACCGTCTTCGCGGTGCTGGCCTTCCTGGCCGACGTGATCTGGCTGGGCGTGGCGTGCGCGGTCTTCGCCGCGGTCGCCGTGGTCGACCTGGCCGTCATCCAGCGCCGCCGCGCCGCGCGCCACCGTGAGGAGCCGGGCGCGCGGCACTCACTCTTCGAGTGACAGGAGTACGAGATGCCCATCGCCACCACCAGTCCCGCCACCGGCCAGGTGCTCAAGTCGTACGACCCGATGTCGGCCGAGCAGATCGACGCCGCGATCGAACGCGCCGACGTGGCGTTCCGGGACCTGCACGGCACCACGCTCGCCCAGCGGGTGCAGTGGATGAACAAGGCGGCCGACCTGCTCGACGCCGACCGGGACTCCACCGCCCGGCTGATGACCACCGAGATGGGCAAGACGTACGCGGCGGCGAAGGCCGAGGTGACCAAGTGCGCCACCGCCTGCCGGTTCTACGCGGCCAACGCGGAGCGGATGCTCGCCGACGAGCCCGCCGACGCCGGCGCGGTCAAGGCGAAGCGCGCGTTCGTGCGGTACCAGCCGATCGGGCCGGTGCTCGCGGTGATGCCGTGGAACTTCCCGCTCTGGCAGGTGATGCGGTTCGCCGCTCCGGCGCTGATGGCCGGCAACACCGGCCTGCTCAAGCACGCCTCAAACGTGCCGCAGACCGCCCTGTACCTGGAGGAGTTGTTCCGCCGCGCCGGCTTCCCCGAGGGCGCCTTCACCACCCTGCTGGTCGGCTCCGAGGCGGTGGACCGGATCCTCAGTGACCCGCGGGTACGCGCCGCCACACTGACCGGCAGCGAGGGGGCGGGCCGCTCGATCGCCCAGATCGCCGGCCGGGAGCTGAAGAAGACGGTGCTGGAACTCGGTGGCAGCGACCCGTTCGTGGTGATGCCCTCCGCCGACCTGGACCGCGCCGCCGAGGTCGCCACCACCGCCCGGTGCCAGAACAACGGCCAGTCCTGCATCGCCGCCAAGCGGTTCATCGTGCACACCGACGTCTTCGACGCCTTCGCCGAGAAGTTCGCCGTCGCCATGTCGGCGCTGCGGGTCGGCGACCCGATGGACGCCGACACCGACGTCGGGCCGCTGGCCAGCGAGCGCGGCCGGGACGACATCCACGCCCAGGTGCAGGACGCGATGGACCACGGCGCCACCGTGCTCTGCGGCGGTGAGAAGCCCGCCGGCGATGGCTGGTACTACCCGCCCACCGTGGTGACCGACCTGAACCCGCAGATGCGGATGTGGTCGGAGGAGGTCTTCGGGCCGGTCGCCGGCCTCTACCGGGTCTCGTCGTACGCCGAGGCGATCGAGGTGGCCAACGGCACCGCCTTCGGCCTCGGCTCGAACGCCTGGACCACGGACCCGCAGGAGCAGGAGCGCTTCGCCACCGACCTGGACGCCGGCAGCGTGTTCATCAACGGGATGACGACGTCCTATCCCGAACTGCCGTTCGGCGGGGTGAAGAACTCCGGGTACGGCCGCGAGCTGTCCGCGGTCGGCATGCGGGAGTTCTGCAACACCAAGACCGTCTGGGTGGGGGAGGGCGCGGCGTCGGCCGGCGCGGGCGCGCACGCCGAGTAGTGCGGCCCTTGACCGGGCGCTGACCTCGTCCCGCCGGCGCGCCCCATAGGCTCGTACCCCATGGAGCCTCTGTTCGAGGTCGTGGTCATCCTCGCGATCGCGACGTTCGGCGCGGCGCTGGCCCGGCGGCTGGGCCTGCTCGCGCCGATCCTGCTGGTCGTCCTCGGTCTCGCCCTGTCCTTCCTGCCTGGCTTCCCGCAGGTGCGTCTCGACCCGAACCTGGTCCTGGTCGGCATCCTGCCGCCGCTGCTCTACGTCGCGGCCCTGGAGACGTCGGTGCCGGCGTTCCGGCTCAACCTGCGGCCGATCCTGCTGCTCGCGGTGGGGCTGGTGCTGTTCACCGCGTTCGTGGTGGGCACCGTCGTGCACCTGCTCCTGCCGCACCTGCCGTACGCGATCTGCCTGGCCCTCGGCGCGGTGGTGGCGCCGCCCGACGCGATCGCCGCCACCGCGGTGGCCCGGCGGGTCGGGCTGCCCCGCCGGATCGTCACCATCCTGGAGGGCGAGAGCCTGGTCAACGACGCGACCGCGCTGGTGCTGCTCCGCGTCTCGATCATCGCCGCCACCGCGAGCGGCGGCCGGGTGGAGTTCGGTGAGGTGGCCCGGGAGGTGCTGGTCGCCACGGGCGGCGGCGTCCTGGTCGGCCTGCTCGGCGTGCTGGTCTTCGGCTACCTGCACAAGCGGATCACCGACGCGGTACTCGACAACGCGCTGTCGCTGATCGTACCGTTCGCGGTGGTCTTCGCCGCCGAGGAGATCCACGCCTCCGGGGTGGTCGCCGTCGTGGTGACGGGGCTCGGCATCGGCCACCGGATGCCGCTGCTGATGTCGGCGGCCTCCCGGCTCCAGATCGGCGCGTTCTGGCGGCTGGCCCGGTTCCTGCTGGAGGGGCTGGTCTTCCTGTTGGTCGGCCTGCAACTGCGCGACGTGGTCCGCTCCCTCGACGAGCCGCTCGGCTGGCTGGTCGGCGTCACCGTCGCGGTGCTGCTCGCCGTCGTCCTGTCCCGGTTCGTCTGGCTCTTCCCCGCCACCTACCTGGCCCGGCTGGTGCCCCGGGTGCGGCTTCGCGAACCGGCGCCGCCGGTGCGGGTGCCCATCGTCATCGGCTGGGCCGGGATGCGCGGGGTGGTGACCCTGGCCGCCGCGCTGGCCCTGCCGCTGACCCTGGCCGGCGGCCGGTCGTACCAGCGGGAGCTGTTCATCTGGCTGGCCTTCGCGGTGATCGTGGTGACCCTGGTGGTGCAGGGCGCCACCCTGCCGCTGGTGGCCCGCCGGCTCAAGCTGCCGCCGGACGACCCGGTGCAGGACGCGCTCTCCGCTGCGGCGGTGCAGCAGCAGGCCAGCAAGGCGGCCCGGGACCGCCTGTACGAGCTGGCGCCGAGCGCGCCGACGACGGTGGTGGAGCGGTTGCGCGGGCTGCTGGAGGCGCGCACCAACCTGGCCTGGGAGCGGTTGGGTGGCGCCGACCAGGAAACCCCCTCGCAGGCGTACGGCCGGTTGCGGCAGGAGATGATCGACGCGGAGCGGGAGGTGTTCCGGAACGCGCGCGATTCCGGGCGGATTCCGCAGGAGGTGCTGGTGCGGGCATATCGTGACCTGGATCTGGAGGAGTCGTTGCTGAGCCGGGAGGCCGACGAATGAGTTGCCAGCACCTCGCCGAGGCGGGTGACGCCGAGCCGCAGACCCGGGATGCCTGCCCGGACTGCGTCGCCGTCGGCAACGACTACTGGGTGCACCTGCGCGCCTGCCTGACCTGCGGGCGCGTCGGCTGCTGCGACTCCTCGCCGTACCAGCACGCGACGAAGCACTTCGAGTCCAGCGGCCACCCGGTGATGCGCTCGATTCAGCCGGGGGAGGCCTGGCGCTGGTGCTTCGTCGACGAGGAGATCGGCTGAGTCGCCGGGCTACCGCAGGCGGCGGGCGAGCACCTGGCCGGGCCACGGCTCGCGGCCGGGGCGCTGCACCGTGAACGGGTCGGTGGCGGTGAAGCCGCAGCTCTCGTAGAAGCGGACCAGCGCCCGGTCCGCCCCGGCGTAGCAGTCCACCCGCAGCAGGTCCAGGCCGCGTTGGCGGGCCAGTTCCGCCGCGTGCGCCAGCAGCCGGGCCCCGATCCCCCGACCGGCGTACGTCCGGTCGGTGACCAGCAGGTTGACGTACAGTTCCGGCTCGGTGGGCGGTGGAACGTAGTCGGTGGCCGCGCCGACCACCAGCGCGCCGACCGGGGTGTCGCCGAGCCGGGCCAGGTGGAGTCCCCCGCCCGCCGCCCAGCTCTCGGCCTGGGCGATCCGGCGGCGATCGGCGGAAGCGGGCTCGGTGCCCCACTGGCCGGTGCGGCCCCGGGCCGCCAGCCAGGCGGTCGCGGTGTCGAGCAGCCGCAGCACGGTGGTCGCGTCGGCCGGACCGCCGGGCCGGACAGTGAGGGTCTCCTGATCGGTCATGGTCGACATGCTGCTACAGCGACGCGGGTCGATGCGCGGCGTGCCCGCTGGCACCGGGGACCGCTCGACGGTCCCGGGTGGCGACCGCCCACTGCGTCAGCGCCGGGACGAGCAGCCCGACGGCGGCGAACAGGGCGGCCACGCCGATCCACCCGGCGACCCCGCCGTCCAGGACCGCCCAGGTCAGCAACGCCGGGCCGGCGGCCCGGGCGAGACCGGCGAACACCCCGTCCACCCCCTGGTATGCCCCGATCGCGTCCGGCGCGGCCAGGCCGTACGCGAGGCCCGCCCCGGCGGTGCCGTGCCACAGGTCGCCGAAGGTGTAGACGGCGGTGGCGAACAGCAGCAGCCCGGTCGCCGCCACGGCCGGGAGGCCGGCGGTGGCCGCGTACAGCAGCATCGCCGCGGCCAGGACCAGGCCGGCGCGGCGCATCGCCCGCGCGGCCGGGGCGGCGGCCTCCGCGCCCCGGCCGAGCCGCACCGCCAGCAGCACGGTGAGCGCGGTGTTGGTCAGCAGCACCGCCGACACGACGACCGGCGGGGCGCCGGTGCGGCTGACTGTCCACAGCGGCACGATCAGGGTGAGCACCGTCCAGTGCAGGGCCAGCACGGCAGAGGCCCCGCTGACCGCCAGGAACGGCCCGTCCCGCAGCGCCCGCGTCCGGCGCGGCGCCGCCGCCTGCGTCCCGGCGGCCGCGGGCGGGTAGGCCGGCAGCCGCAGCAGCAGCGCGGCGGACACCAGGTAGGTGGTCGTGTTCCCGACCACCAGCACCTGGTACGCCAGGTGCGTGTCGGCCGCCAGGGCGAACCCGGCGAGCCCGGCCCCGGCCGCGATACCCAGATTGGCTACCGCGCGCAGGGTGGCGAACGCGGGTATCCGCCCCTCGGGTCCGCCGACGGCGGCGACCAGGGCGGCGCGGACCGCCAGGTTGCCGGAGGTCAGCAGCGCGTCCAGCACCGCCACCGCGAGAAACCCCGGGAACGAACCGACCAGCAGGTACGACGCGGCGACCGCGGCCTGAAGCAGTTGCAGCAGCGCGCGCAGGGTGCGCGGGTCGCGCCGGTCGGCCAGGCCGCCGAGCGGTACGGCGGCGGTCAGCCCCAGCAGCCCGGCCACGGTCAACCCGAGTCCGACCGAGGAGGCGCTGAGACCGATGTCCTGGGTCAGGTAGATGGGTGCGCCGGCCAGCCAGAGCCCCGAGCCGAGCGTGTTGGCGAGGGTGGCCATGGCCAGGGTGCGCAGCCGGCCGGGTGGCGGCAGCGGCGACCAGCGGGTGAAAGAGGCCATCGGGTCGACCGTATGGGCCGGGGCGTTGTCCCAGGGTCCCGGCGCGGGCGACGCCGGTCACACCTACGCCCACCAACTGACGATTCCACTATTCCACCGACAGTCATCGATATGTTCCGCCCCGTACGCCCGGCAACGTCACCGTCTACGTCGACGACGGCTGGCCGCGCGCGCAGCCGACCGGGCTCGGCTCCGGCCGGGTGTGGATGGGGTGGTAGGCGGTGGACCAGGGCTATGACCGGACCCGGATCGCCACCCACGAGATGGGCCACATCCTCGGCCTGCCCGACAAGCGCACCGGGCTCTGCTCCGACCTGATGTCCGGCAGCAGCGCGCCGGTGTCCCTGCAAGAACGCGTACCCGAGCGCGGCCGAGGCCTCCCGGGTCATGCGTCGCCCGGTCTGACCGGCCCGCGCCGGCGGAAACTGGACGTGGCGCGCACTCGCTGCCGCTGTCGTCCAGTCGTGCCCGCCACTCTCCTCCGTGCCGGTGGCCCGCAGGGCTCCTTGCCGGTGGCCCGCAGGGCAACGGGAAGTGATGGCACGTGGGTCCAACCAAGATCGGTTACGCTGCGGCGATGTCGTTTGAGCCGGGACAGGTCATCACACGCCGATATCTGCGCGGGCGATGGTGCACGTGGGTGCAGCCGATGCGGGTGGTTGCCGATGACGAGGAAGGTCTGCTGCTCTGGCATCCGGCCGGGAGCGACTTCGCGCGGCTCGTCGACGCCGATGGCAACACCCAGCACGAGGTCACCGTCGATCAGATGCGCGATCCGAAGCTGACCGTGCTGACCTGGCAGGGATACGACATCCTGGTGCTCATGCCGCCGCAGGCGGCCTACTCGGTGTGGTGGTTCTTCCAGGAGGGCCTCTTCGCCGGGTGGTACGTCAACCTGGAAGAGCCGTACGTCCGGCGACCCGACGGCGTGGACACCAACGATCTCATCCTCGACATCGTCGTGACGCCGCAGCGGCAGTGGGAGTGGAAGGACACCGACGAGTTCGACGAGCGCATCGGAAATCCGCTCTACTTCGACAGCGTCACCGCTGCCGCCGTCCGGGCTGAGGGCGAACGGCTGATCAAGCTGGTCGAAGCGGGGGACTTCCCGTTCGACGGCAGGTACACCGACTTTCGTCCGGATCAGCGTTGGCCGGTACTACGGCTGCCGGCAGACCTCGACCGATAGTCAGGCCCGATGGCGCTGGGGATCCGGTCGACCTTCCGCCGGGTCGGGAGCGGGTCGCCCGGGGACGTCAACGGCAGTGAGATTCGCCGCGCCACGACCCGCGGTCCTGATCTCCTAGAGACAACAGCGCCCTCGGCCTGGCAGGCTGCCTCCCATGACCCTGAAGCTTCGTTCCGTCGGGACGAGCGACCGTGGGCTGATCCGCAGCGGAAACCAGGACGCCCTGCACGCCGGTGCCTGGCTCGTCGCCGTCGCCGATGGCATGGGCGGGATGGCGGCCGGCGACCTGGCCAGCCGGATCGCCATCGACGCGATCGCCCCCCTGGACGTCGAGACCCCCGAGGACGCCCTGGTGGCGGCGCTGCAGAGCGGCATCGAGCTGGCCACCGCGCGGATCCGCCAGGCGGTCGCCGAGGATCCGGAACGGCAGGGCATGGGCACCACCCTGACCGCCCTGCTCTTCGCCCGCACCGGCAGCTGCCTGGCCCTGGCCCACGTCGGCGACTCCCGGGCCTACCTGTTCCGCGAGGGCACGCTCAAGCAGGTCACCCGGGACGACACCTTCGTGCAGATGCTCGTCGACCAGGGCCTGATCAGCCCCGAGGAGGCCGCCAGCCACCCCCGGCGGGCGGTGGTCACCCAGGCCCTGCAGGGCGAGGACGTCTCCCCGGCGTACGCGACCATGGTCCCCTGGGCCGGCGACCGCTGGCTGCTGTGCAGCGACGGCCTCTCCAACGTGGTCCGGCCGGACACCCTCGCCGAGGTGCTCGCCGAGACCCCGGACCGGGAGCTGTGCGCGCGCCGCCTGATCGACCTGGCGCTGCGGGCCGGCGGGCCGGACAACGTCACCGTGCTGATCGCCGACATCGTCGAGGAGTGAGCCGGGCTCAGCGTCGCCGGGGTGTGGCGTGCCGGGTGGGCGCGGCGCTGCCCGGGTCCTCCGGCCACGGGTGACGCGGGTAGCGGCCGCGCAGCTCCGCGCGGACCTGCGGGTACCCGGTGCGCCAGAACGACGCCAGGTCGGCGGTGACCGCCACCGGCCGGCCGGCCGGGGAGAGCAGGTGCAGCAGCACCGGCACCCGGCCGTCGGCGATCCGCGGCGCCGCCGGCCAACCGAAGGTCTCCTGGAGCTTCACCGCCAGCACCGGCGTCGCCGGGTCCGCGTAGTCCACCCGGATCTTCGAGCCGCTGGGCACCTCGATCCGCTCCGGGGCCAGCTCGTCGAGCCGGGCCGCCTGCCGCCACGGCAGCAGCCGGCGCAGCGCGGCGGTCACGTCGACCCGGGTCAGGTCGGCCCGGCGCCGGGCGGCGGCCAGCTCCGGGCCCAGCCAGTCGTCGGCGGCGTCGAGCAGCGCGGCGTCGCTGACCTCGGGCCAGTCCCCGCCGAGCGCCCGCCGGCAGAACGCCATCCGCTCGCGTAGCGCCCGGGCCTGCGGCGTCCAGCTCAGCATTGCCAGCCCCTCCTGGCGCAGCCCGTCGCGCAGCGCCGCCGCCAGCAGCGCCGGCTCCGGCCGGGTCAGCGGGCGGGTCAGCAGCTCGATCGCGCCGAGCCGGACCACCTCCCGGGCCACCACGTCACCGTCGCTCCAGCCGACCTCCCGCGCCTGGCGCAGCAGCGGACCGCCCGCCTCCCGGGCGGTCGCCTCGTCCAGCCCGGCGGCGAGCCGTACCCGGGCGGCCGGCGCGCCGGGGGAACGGTCGGCCGCCGCGACGGCCAGCCAGTCGAGGCCCGCCAGCCCCGACCCGGGCGCCAGCTCCGCCGCGGTCCCGCCGGCCATCAGGTACGACGTCCCGCCGGCCCGGCGCACCCGGGCCAGCCGCTCCGGGTACGCCAGCCCCACCAGCAGCCCGGCGGCCAGGTCGTCGGGCAGGTGGTCCCGGCCCCCCGCCCGGCGGTCGGCGGCGCCCTGTCGTGCGGTGCCGGTCGGGCCGATCCGGGCCCCGGACGGCCTCGCGCCGGCCGGGTCGCCGGCGGTCCCGGCCCCGCCGGTGGGCAGGGCGCTGTGCAGCCGGCGCGCCTCGGCCCGCCAGCGGGCGGTCATACCCGGGTCAACGCCGCCGCGCAGCCGCCGCCAGCCGGCGACCAGGTCGTCGTCCCGGCCGGTCAGGCCATCTTCGGCCAGCAGCGCGACCAGCTCCGCCGCCCGGTCCGCACCGATCCGTGCCGCGCCGTCGAGCAGGGCCCGGCCCAGCCGGGGATGGGCGCCGGTGGTGGCGATCGCCCGGCCGCGGGCGGTGATCCGGCCATCGGCGTCGACCGTGCCGAGGCTGGCCAGGGTCTCCCGGGCCACCGCCAGCGCCGCCGGCGGCGGCGGATCGGGCAGCGCCAGCCCAGCGCCGTCCGGGCTGCCCCAGGCGGCCAGCTCCAGGGCGAAGCCGGTCAGGTCGGCGGTGGCGATCTGCGGCTCCGGCTGCGGGGCCAGCCGCTCGTGGGTGGCAGCCGACCAGCAGCGGTAGACGTGGCCGGCGGCCTCCCGCCCGGCCCGGCCGGCGCGCTGCGTGGCGGCGGCCCGGGAGACCGGGACGGTGACCAGGGCGCCCAGCCCCCGGGACAGGTCGGTGCGGGCCACCCGGCTCAGCCCCGCGTCCACCACCACCCGCACGCCGGGCACGGTGAGGCTGCTCTCGGCCACCGCGGTGGCCAGCACCACCCGGCGGCGGTCGGCCGGGCGCAGCGCGGCGTCCTGCGCGGGGCCGGGCAGCCTCCCGTGCAGCGGCAGGACGGCCACCCGATCGGTCAGGTCCGCCAGCCGCCGGGCCACGCCGGCGATCTCGCCGGCTCCCGGCAGGAAGACCAGCAAATCCCCGTCGCGTTCGTGCAGCGCCCGCCGGACGGTGGCCGCCACGTGGTCGAGCAGGGCCGGGTCTACCCGGCCCGCGCCGGGAGGCGTCACCGGCCGGGGCGGGGGCGCCCAGATCCGGGTGACCGGGTGCAGCGCCGCCTCGGCCCGGACCACCGGGGCCGGCCGGTCGGCGCCGAGCAGCGCGGCGAACCGGTCCGCCTCCGGCGTCGCGGACATCGCCAGCAGCCACAGGTCGGGGCGGAGGGTGGCCCGGGACTCCACCGCGAAGGCCAGCGCCAGGTCCGCGTCGAGCTGCCGCTCGTGGACCTCGTCGAGCAGCACCGCGTCGACCCCCGGCAGCTCCGGGTCGTGGTGCAGGCGGCGGACCAGCAGGCCGGTGGTCACCACCTCCACCCGGGTGGCCGGACCGACCCGCCGCTCGCCGCGCACCGCGTACCCCACCCGCCCGCCCACCCGTTCGCCGAGCAGGTCGGCCATCCGGCGGGCCGCGGCGCGGGCGGCCACCCGGCGCGGCTGGGCGACCACCACCCGGCCGTCGACCTCGTCGGCCACCGCGAGGGGCGCGAGCGTGGTCTTGCCGGTGCCGGGCGGCGCGACCAGCACCGCGCTGCCGGCCTCCGCCAGCGCCGCGACCAGCGCCGGCAGCACCGGACTGACCGGCAGTTCGAGGGGTACGTCGGAGAGCATGGTGCCCACTGTGGCACCCGGCGGTCAGCCGGGGCGTACCGCGTCGACGCCGGTGACGAAGGCGGCCCAGGTCTCGGACGGGAACACCAGCACCGGCCCGCCCCGGTCCTTGCTGTCGCGGACGGCGACCCGATCGTCGACGGTGGCGACCTCCACGCAGTTGCTGGTGACCGAGATCGCGGTGATCCTCGTCTACGACCTCGGCCAGCTCACCCATCCGGCCGGCGGTGAGGTCAGCGTGTCCGCGCTGTCGCCGGAGAACTTCCTCGTCCCCGGCGCCGGGGCGGTGCTCGTGCTCGCCATCACCGGCTTCGTCGGCTTCGAGTCCTCGGTGGTCTTCAGCGAGGAGAGCAAGGACCCGCGCCGGACGGTGCCGATGGCCACCTACCTCTCGGTCGCGATCATCGCCGGGCTCTACGCGCTGTCGTCCTGGACGATGACGGTGGCCACCGGACCGGACCGGATCGCCGAGCGGGCCGGCCAGGACAGCGTCCTGCTGATCTTCAACCTGGCCGAGCAGCGAGCGCTGCCGCGACCTGTACGCCCGGTACGGCTACCGGGGCACCGAGCCGTTCCGCCTGCCCGACGGCACCCCGTTCTTCCCGATGTGGCGGGAGCCGGCGGGCCGCTGAGCACGCGCGACAGGGGCCCGGGCCGGTGCCCGGGCCCCGGTCCGTCACCTCACCTCGACGGCCTCGTGGCGACGCTGCGCCGGGCGGCGGACACACCCGCCGCTGCCTAGTACGTTCCGTCGAGCTGACCCCGCAGCTTGGTCAGCGCCCGGGCCAGCAGCCGCGAGACGTGCATCTGCGAGACGCCGATTTGCTCGGCGATCTGCGACTGGGTCAGGTTGCCGTAGAAGCGCAGCGTAAGGATCTTCTGCTCGCGCTCGTCGAGCGTGGCCAGCGCCGGGCCGAGGGCGACCCTCAGCTCGGCCAGCTCGAACTCGCTGTCCTCGCCGCCGAGCATGTCGCCCAGCTCGGTCGCCCGGTCGCCGTCGCCGGTCGGGGTGGACAGCGAGACCGCGTTGTACGCGCGGGCGCCCTCCAGGCCCTCCAGGACCTCCTCCTCGGTGAGCTCGAGGTGGGCGGCGATGTCGGCGACCGTCGGCGAGCGGCCGAGGGTCTGCAGCAGCGAGCTGTTGGCGTCGGAGATGGCCAGCCGCAGCTCCTGGAGGCGGCGGGGCACCCGGATGTCCCACGTGCGGTCGCGGAAGTGGCGCTTGAGCTCGCCGATGATGGTCGGGATGGCGTAGCCGGCGAAGTCGACGCCGCGGGAGGGGTCGAACTTGTCGGTCGCCTTGATGAGGCCGACGGCGGCGGTCTGCGCCAGGTCGTCGGTGGGTTCACCGCGGCCGCTGTAGCGGTGGGCGAGGTGGTTGGCGAGTGGCAGCCACGCCTCGATCGCCCGGTCGCGCATCGCGGCCCGGGACGGGTGGTTGGCGGGCAGCGCGGCCATCGCGTTGAGCAGGTCGGCGGCGCTGTCGGTGAGCGCGCGCGGGTCCAGCTTCTCGGTGGTCGCGGTGGTGGCCGGCTGCTCGGTGGTCGCTGGCGCGGTCATGGGTGGCCCTCCCTGCACCTCGTCCGCGGATAAAGAGACGTGACGCTTTGGTTTAGCTCCAGATGGTCCGTTCGGGACTCACCCTAGCCTGATCGGCTCGGCGAAATCTAGCCGAAAGTACGATGTGCTTAAGTGATTTTGAGTCATGAATCCCGTAATAGCGAACATGACGCTG
Organism: Micromonospora sp. NPDC047548; assembly: GCF_040642975.1. NCBI lineage: Bacteria > Bacillati > Actinomycetota > Actinomycetes > Micromonosporales > Micromonosporaceae > Micromonospora > Micromonospora sp. NPDC047548. Next base: position 213,294 of record NZ_JBEYTI010000002.1, on the reverse strand, counting down.
GCCGGTTTGTGATCCGCATGCCGGGTCGCTCGTCCGATGGGCCGTCGGACGCACGCCCCCATCGCCCGGTCCGGTCGGCCACCCCGGCCCGACCGACCGGTCAATCGCCGACCCGACACGGCGAAGGACTCTCGGCTTTCCGTCCTTGTCCCGTTGACAGGACCGCACGTACCGTCGCCCTAGACCCATCGGTACGGAGGCGTCGTGCTGGACCCCGCGGATCCGCAACTCGTCGTCGACAGTCCCACGCTGCACTTCAGCTGGCTGCCGGCGGATCCGGACGCCGTCGCCGCGCTCGTGCCGCCCGGGCTGCGACCGCGCCCGGACCGGCAGGTCTTCATGAACCAGCACGTGGTGGAGGACGACGCCCAGACCTCCGGCTTCGGCGCCTACTCGCTGACCTACCTCGGCGTGGGCCTGGACGGGGTGGACGCGCCGGACGGGGTGACGCCGGGCGGCTGGTGGACCCACTACGTCACCTCCAGCCCCCGGATGCGGGAGTACGCGGTCGTCCGCGGCGCCCCCGCGGTGCTCGGCCGGACCACCATCGACGTCCGGGGCGAGGCGCTGGTCGCCGAGACCGTGGCCGACGGGGTGCCCCTGATCCGGGCCCGCGCGCGGGTCGGCGCGACCGGGCACGTGGTCCGCGCCGGGCACCACCGCTACTTCACCCACTGCGCCGGGCAGCTGCTCAGCGCCGTCTACCCGTTCATCGCGGAGCCGGTCGACCCGTTCGAGATCGAGTCGGTGGAGTTCCTGGAGCCCGGGCACCCCGCCTACGCGCTGCGCCCGCAGAACCCGCTACTGATCAACTGGGGCTTCTACGCCCCGCGCACCTCGTTCGCCTACCCGGGTGGGCTGACACCGTACCCTGGCGGGCAGCAGGCCCGGGCGGAGCACGTGGCCACCCCTCACCAGGTGCCGGTGCGCCGGGCCCGCAGCGGCCTGCCGTCGTAGCCGAAGTACGCGGAACCGTGAATCAACGGCTCGGCGGGGTTTCCGGTCGTCCAGACGGGTAACTCTGACACCGGGTTGGCGCGTTCCTCAGCGGTCAGGAACCAATCCTGCATCGCCCAGCCCCCAGAGGTCGTCGACAACGCCCTCTCGGTAGGTGCCCCGCCACCGGTCCGCACGTCGGGTCCGTCCCGAGTGCCCTGGTGGCGGCCCAGCGCACCCGAGACGCGAACACACGAGGAGGCCACAGCATGCCCGCCGAGACGACGAACACCGTGACCGAATACCGCGAGCAGGCGGTGGAGGGGGAGCGGGGTGCGCTGTTGGCGGTCCTGTTGATGGTGATCCTCGGCGTGGCCGGCATCTTCGCCGTCTCCTGAATCGTCGGTGGGCGCCCCGGATGTGCCCGGGACGCCCACCGCGTACGGGACCGGTCAGGGCTGGGCGCCCTCGCCGCCGGTGTGCGGCAGCGGCCCGGCCGGGATCACGCCGAGCCGGCCGGCCTCGAAGTCCTCGACCGCCTGGATCAGCTCGTCCCGGGTGTTCATCACGAACGGGCCGTAGTGCGCCACCGGCTCCCGGATCGGCTGCCCACCCATGATGTAGAGCTCCAGGGCGGGAGTGTTGCCGTCCTGCCTCGCGTCCGCGGTGACCCGCAGCGCGTCGCCCGGGCCGTGCACGGCGAGCTGACCGAGGTGGATCGGCCGCCGGTCAGTGCCCACCGTGCCCCGGCCCGCCAGCACGTAGACCAGCGCGTTGTAGTCCGGCCGCCAGGGCAGGCTCAGCTCCGCGCCGGGCTGGAGCGTCACGTGGGCGATGGTGATCGGGGTGTGGGTCGAGCCCGGGCCCTGGTGCCCGGCGACCTCCCCGGCGATCACCCGGATCAGCGCGCCGCCGTCGGGCGTGGTCAGCAGCGCCGACTCCCGGCCGCGGATGTCCTGGTAACGCGGCGGATTCATCTTCGCCACCCGGGGCAGGTTGACCCAGAGCTGGAGGCCGTGGAAGAGGCCGCCGCTCACCACCAGGTGCTCCGGCGGCGCCTCGATGTGGAGCAGGCCGCTGCCGGCCGTCATCCACTGCGTGTCGCCGTCGGTGATGGTCCCGCCGCCACCCTGCGAGTCCTGGTGGTCCATGATCCCGTCGATCATGTAGGTCACCGTCTCGAAGCCGCGGTGCGGGTGCCACGGGGTGCCCTTCGGCTCGCCCGGGGCGTAGTCGACCTCGCCCATCTGGTCGAGGTGGATGAACGGGTCCAGCTCGGTCAGCGGGACGCCGGCGAAGGCCCGGCGGACCGGGAAGCCCTCGCCCTCGAAACCGCTCGGCGCGGTGGTCAGCCGGCGGATCGGACGGAAGGTGGTGGACTCGTCCAGCTGCGGCAGGCGGGGCAGGACGAGGACGTCGTCGACGGTGATGGCGGGCATCTCGGGCTCCTTACTTGTTGTCCGGGGTGGACGACGCGTCGCGGTCGGCGCGCAGGCGCCGGCCGAGCCGCTCGAAGACCCGGGTGAGGCAGGCGACCTCGGCGTCGTCGAGGTCGTCCATCAGGTGGGTGCGCACGGAGCGCAGGTGGTGCGGCGCGGCCTCGCGCAGCGTCAGCAGGCCGGCGGCGGTCAGCACGGCCTCGCTGCCGCGCCGGTCTTCCGGGCAGGGCTGTCGGGCGACCAGGCCGCGCCTCTGCATCGAGGAGATCTGGTAGGTCAGCCGGCTCGGCAAGAACACCAGCCGGCTGGCCAGCTCGCCCATCCGCAGCCGCTGCCCCGGTGCCTCGGAGAGCAGGACCAGCAGGTGGTAGTCGGCGAAGGTGAGGCCTGTCTCGGCACGCAGGTCCTCCTCCAACTGTATGAACAGCCGCTGACTGGCCTCGATGTACGCGCGCCAGGAGGCCATCCGCTCGCTGTCCAGACTCTCCGTCACGACTGCGACAGTACCACTCTTTCAAATTTCAACAAAGCGCCCGTTGTCCTGGCGGTGCCTATGGTGGGGAGGAGCGCCGGGTTCATCATTTCGATTTGAACGACCGCCGGGAGCAAAAAGCACGGGCGTGCCGCGCCGCCCCGTGGCAGACTCCGGCCCGTGGATCTCGTCGAGCTCACCGCCACCGGCCTGCTGCTGCGTCCATGGCGGGCGGAGGACGCCCCTGCCGTGCTGACGGCATTGTGCGAGTCCGCGGTGGAACAGTGGAACCCGCAGGGCGTACGGGACGAGGCGGGGGCCCGCGAATGGCTGCGCCGGCGGGCGGACCGCACGGCGGTGGGCCAGCTGTCGCTGGCGGTGACCGACGCGGCCGAGGGCACCCTGCTCGGCGGGGCCTCGCTCTTCCAGATCCACGACGGCAATGCCTCGATCGGCTACTGGACGGCCGCCCCCGCCCGTGGCCGCGGCGTGGCATCCCGGGCCGTCACCGCGCTGACCGCCTGGGCCTTCACCGACCTCGAACTGCACCGGATCGAGCTCTGCCACGCGGTCGCCAACCCCGCGTCGTGCCGGGTCGCGGCCCGCGCCGGATATCCCGACGAGGGCACCCTGCGGGAGTCGCACCGGTACGGCGACGGCCGCCGGTACGACGAGCACCTGCACGCCCGGCTGGCCACCGACGCCTGATCCGCACCCCGGTTAGGCTCGGCGGGTGGACGATCTCGACCTGCTCGACTGGCGGGAGCGGGTGGCCCGGCTCCACCTCTCCGACCTGGACCTGGCCGGCTTCCGGGCGGCCCGCGACGAGCTGTTCGCCGGGCACCCGGCCAGCCCCGTCCCGGCCGCCGACCGGGCGGCCTTTCCCGGGCTCGGCTGGTTCCCGCCCAACCCGGACGCCGTCGTGGAGGCGCCGCTGCGCCCGGCCTCGGGCACCGCGAGCATCGACACCGGCGGCCCCGACGGCGTCGTGACCTACCGGCGGGTGGCCGTGGCGCAGACCCCGTGGGGCCCGCTCACCCTCTGGTGGATCGAGGCGTACGGGGGCGGGCTCTTCGTGCCGCTGCACGACGGCACCAGCGGCCGGGAGAGCTACGGCGGCGGGCGGTACCTGACCGACACCGTCAAGGGGACGCACGGCCGCGGGCTCAGCGTGCTCCCCAGCGGGCGGGTACGTCTGGACGCCAACTACCTCTACAACCCCAGCTGTGCCTACGACGACCGGTGGGCCTGCCCGCTCGCCCTGCCCGAGAACCGGGTGGACGTGCCGATCCGGGCTGGCGAACTGGCGTACCGGCGGCCCTGACACCCGCCGCGACGCCCCGGCGCGCGGTGCGCCGGGGCGTCGGGGGACCGGTTCAGCGGGCGGTCGTGCCGGTCGGGGTGAGATGCATCCGACCCAGCAGTTGGCGCGCCTGGTCGGCGAGGTTGGCGTCCACGATCACCGCGTACTGGCCGGCGCGCAGCGAACTGGCCGAGGTGAAGTCGCGCTGGCCGCCGGACATGGCGTGCGCGACCGCGCCGAAGACGGCACCCCAGATCGCGCCGATGACCAGCCCGACCAGGATCACCGCCACCCAGTTGCCGGCCGTGAAGATGCCGAACAGCAGGCCGATGAAGAGCCCGAACCAGGCGCCGGTGCCAGCGCCGAGCAACGCGGCCCGCCCGGTGGTCAGCCGACCGAGCACCGTCTCCACCAGGGTCAGATTCGTGCCCACGATCGCGGTGTGCTCCACCGGGAACCGGTTGTCCGCCAGGTAGTCCACCACCCGCTGCGCGGACGGATAGTCCGGGTACGACCCGATCGTCACGGTGGGCGCCCCGGCCTCCGGTCCGTGCCCGTCGCCGCCGGGCATGGCCGGCCGGCCGGCCGGGCCGGACGGGAGGTTGCCGCCGCCCGGCATCCCGGGTCGCCAGGCCGCAGCCGGGTTCGAGGGTCTGGTCATCGCTTCCTCCTTCGTCGACCATCCGTCTTCCCGGCGGTCCCCACCGGTAACGCCCATCCGCCGCCGGCGTCGAGGAATGCTGCCGTCCCGGCCCGGGTAGGCATCGGCGTGCAGAGCGGACGGATCAGTGAGCATGGGTTCCTGGCCGACGGTCGCAGCGCGGTGCTGGTGGACCGTGCCGGCTCGGTGAACTGGTGGTGCCCCGCCCGGTTCGACGGGCCGTCGGTGTTCGGGCGGCTGCTCGACGATCGGGCGGGGCACTGGTCGATCCGGCCGGAGGGCGGGCACACGACCGATCGCTCCTACCTGGACGACACGCTGGTGCTGCGTACCGTCTTCACCACGGCGAGCGGCGTGGTGGCCGTCACCGACGCCCTGGCGCTGGAGCCCGGGGCGCGTGGGCACGACATCGGTCGGCGCTCCCCACAGATGCTCGGCCGGGTGGTCGAGGGACTCTCCGGCGAGGTGCCGGTGCTGGTGGACTACCAGCCCCGGTTCGAGTACGGGCTGGTCACGGGGTACCTGATGGACTCCGGCGGGGTGATCACCGCGGCCGGTGGCGGCTGCCGGCTGCGGCTGCGCGCCGACGTCCCGCTGACCTGCGGGCAGGGCCGCGCCACCGCCCGGGTCACCGTCCGAGCCGGGGAGACCTACCGCTTCACCCTCGGATACGCCCCCGCCTCGGAGGACGAGGGGCCGGCGCTACCGGACGCCGACCGGGTGGTCGCCGACGCCGTGGCCGGCTGGCGCTCCTGGGCCGCGCTGCACGACTACCGGGGCCGCTACCGGGACGCGGTGCGACGCAGCGCGATGGTGGTGCAGGGCATGACCTACCAGCCCAGCGGGGCGGTGGTGGCCGCGGCGACCACCTCGCTGCCCGAGCTGCTGGGTGGCGATCGCAACTACGACTACCGCTTCGTCTGGGTCCGCGACTTCAGCCTGACCCTCCAGGCGCTCTGGCTGGCGGCCTGCCCCGACGAGGCGAACCGGCAGTTCTCCTGGGTGAGCCGGGCGATGGGCCGGATCGACGACGAGCCGGTGCCGATCATGTACGGCGTCGAGGGCGAGCGGGACCTCACCGAGCACACTCTTGGCCACCTCGCCGGGTATGCCGGCAGCCGGCCGGTTCTTGTCGGCAACGACGCCTGGCGGCAGCGGCAGAACGACGTGCTGGGGGAGATCCTCGACGCGGCCTGGCTGATGCGCGACTACCTGGACCCGATGTCGCCAGACGTACGCCACCTGCTGCGCGCGCTCGCCGACCGGGCGGTGGTGGACTGGCGACGGCCGGACGCCGGGATGTGGGAGGCGCGCGACGCGGAGCGGCACTACGTCTCCTCCAAGGTGCAGTGCTGGACGGCGCTGGACCGGGCGGTCCGCTTCGGCTCCCGGCTGGGCGATCCGTCGGACGTGGCGCGCTGGGTGGCGGCCCGCGACGAGGTGCGGGAGGTGGTGCTGGCGCGCGGCTGGAACGAGCGGCTCGGTGCGTACACCGGGGCCTTCGACTCCGACGAGTTGGACGCCTCGGTGCTGATCATGCCGCTGGTCGGCTTCCTGCCGGCGGCTGACCCCCGGATGCGCTCCACGATGGACGTGGTGGAGCGGCGGCTGTCCCACGACGGCCTGCTACGCCGCTGGGACGACGACCCGGCCGGCTTCGTCATCTGCTCGTTCTGGCTGGTCGGCTGCCTCGCGCAGGCGGGGGAGCGGGAGCGGGCGGGCAAGCTGTTCGAGCAGCTCGCCGCCCGGGTCAACGACCTCGGGCTGTACGCCGAGCAGATCGACCAGGCGACCGGCGAGCACCTGGGCAACTTCCCGCAGGCCTTCTCGCACATCGGTCTGATCAACGCGGCGGGCCACCTCACCGACGCCGACGAGCGGGCCCGGCAGACCACGGAACGCGACCGACAGCCCGTGCCGGCCGGTGCGGGACCGACGGAGGGAGCACGCTGATGACCGGACGACTGGCGGGCAGGACCGCCCTGATCACCGGCTCGGACTCGGGGATCGGACAGGCCACGGCGATCGAGTTCGGCCGGGAGGGCGCCGACGTGGTGGTGCACTACCTCCAGGACCACGCCGGCGCCAACCACACCAGGGCCGAGGTGGAGAAGGCCGGCCAGCGGGCCGTGGTGGTGCAGGGCGACATCAGCGTTGAGCACCAGGTGGAGGCGATGTTCGACGAGGCCCTCGCCGAGTTCGGCGCGCTGGACATCCTGATGAACGACGCGGGGGTGGACGCCTCCGGCATCCCCGTCGCCGACCTGGACACCGAGACCTGGGACCGGTGCATCCGCACCAACGTCTACGGGACGTTCTTCTGCTCCCGGCGGTTCGTGCGGCACCGCCGCGACCAGGGCGGACACGGGAAGATCATCAACATCACCTCGATCCACCAGGAGGTGGCCCGGGCCGGCGGGGCGGACTACGACTCCAGCAAGGGCGCCATGCTGGAGTTCGCCAAGAGCCTCGCCCTCGAGGTGGCGCCGATGCGCATGAACGTCAACAACATCGGACCTGGGATGGTGCTCACCCCGTTCAACCAGCGGGCCATCGACGACCCGCAGTACCTGGAGGAACAGGTGCAGTCCATTCCGTGGAAGCGGGCCGCCCAGCCCGGCGAGATCGCCAAGTTGGCCGTCTTCCTGGCCAGCGACGACGCCGAGTACGTTACCGGGTCGACGTACTTCATGGACGGCGGCCTGATGCAGAACCAGGGCCAGGGGGCCTGACCGCCCCGGCCGCGCCGGTCACCCGCCGGCCGCAGTGGCACCTGCGATCACCGAGTGGACTCGTACGATCACCGGGTGGAGGCGACGCGTTCGGCCGGCCCCGGGTGCAGAGCGCCTGGCGCTCCGGGCGGGACCTGGGCCGGGCCCTGGCCGAGCGGGTGCTCGCCGGGCCGCGCCGACGCCCGCGCTCACCCCGCCGGGATGAGGATCTCGAACCAGACCGTCGAACCACGGACCGTGGGGTCGGTCCCCCAGGCGTCGGAGAGCTGCTCGATCAGACCGATCCCTCGACCCCGGCTGCTCAACATGTCGGTCTGCGCGCGGGTGACGGTGCCCCGGGTGCCCGAGTCGGCGACCGACACCAGCAGGCGCTCCGGGCTCAGGTCGATCTCCACCCGGGCGGCCGTGCCGGCGTGCAGCAGCGCGTTGGTGGTCAGCTCGCTGGTGCAGAGCACCGCCGCGCCGATCACCGCGTCCGGCACCCGCCAGTCGGTCAGCTGCGCGGTCATCCAGTGCCGCACCCGGCTCGGTGCGGTCGGCTCGGCCGGCATCTCCATGCTCACCGAGCGGCTCGGCTTCAGCGCGTGCTCCACCGCCAGCACCGCCACGTCGTCCTCGGTCGCCCCGGCCACCGCACCGGTGGCCACCGCGCAGAGCGCGCGCGGGTCCCCGCTGGCCGCGCCGGCAACCGCCGTGGCCAGCCCGTCCAGCCCCGCGGTGAGGCTCTGCCGTCGCCGCTCGACCACCCCGTCGCTGTACAGCAGCAGGGTGTCCCCAGGGTGGAACGGCACGGTGGCGGTACGCGGCCGGCAGCCCAGCCCGAGCGGGGCGGCCGCCGGCAGCTCGACGAAGGTGGCCGTCACCGAGCCGTCGGGCAGGCAGCGCCGGACCAGTGGCGGCGGGTGCCCGGCGCTGGCCAGCGTGATCTCGCCCCGGCCCGCGTCCACCAGACCGAAGACCACGGTGACGAAGAGCTCCTGGGTGCCGGTCTCGGTGCCGAGGCTGGCCACCAGCCGGTCCAGCCCGGCCAGGACCGCGTCCGGGCGCGGGTCGGTCAGCGCCAGGGCGCGCAGCGCCGCCCGTACCTGCCCCATCCGGGCCGCCGCCTGCACGTCGTGGCCGGCGACGTCGCCGAGCACCACCCCCAGGTCGCCGGTGGGCAGCAGGAAGGCGTCGTAGAAGTCACCACCGGCGGCGTTGCCGTCGACACCGGGGTCGTACCGGGCGGCGATGCGCAGCCGGGGCGGCGCCGGCAGCCGCTCCGGCAGCATGCTGCGCTGCAGCAGCTGGGCCGTGCCGTGCTGGGTTTCGAACCGGCGGGCCCGCTCGGCCGCCTGGCCGACCAGCTCCGCCGAGGCGGCCAGCAGTGCCCGCTCCGCGGCGGACCAGCCGTGCGGCGTCTGGTGGCCGACGGCGAGCCCGCCCCGGATCACCGAGGAGCGCAGCTGCAGCGCCGCCAGCGCGCGGATCTTCTGGTCGTGCCGGTCCACCGCGCTCGCCCGCAGCGGCTGGCCGTCACCGACGAAGTACGGCACTCCGCTGCGGGCGGTCACCACCACCGGGGCGGGGGAGTCTGCGGGGATCGGCCGCCACAGCGGGGGCAGCCGCTCGTCGGCCTCGTCCAGCAGTTCGCCGCGGATGCGCCGGACCATCCGCCAGCCCGCGCCGTCGTCGACCGCGAAGGACACCCGGTCGGCGTCGAAGGAGTGCAGCGCGTACCGCAGGGTCACCCGGGCCACGTCGTCGAGGGTGAGCGTGCCGGAGAGCGCGGCGGCGAAGTCGCTGAGGCTCTGCAACTGCCGGGTGAGCTGGGCGGTCTGCGCGGCGACGGTGAGCACGCCGACGATCCGGCCGGCGCTGTCCCGCACCGGGGAATTGCCGCGGGTGAAGACCGCCTGGTCGCCGCTGGCCGCGAGGTGCGGGTCCAGCGGCAGCGCGGACTCCCGCTGGAGGAAGGACTCGCCCCGCCGGTACGCCCGCTCGATCACGTCGCCGGCCCCCGGCGTGTGCCAGAGGTCTGCGAAGACCTGGGCGGCCGGCCGGCCGAGGGCGTCCGGGTGCCGGTCCCCGATCAGTTCGGAGTAGCCCTGGTTGTAGAGCAGGACGAACTCGTCGCCGTAGTAGAGCGCCATCGGCACCGGGGAGGAGAGGATCACGTCAACCAGGGCGCGTACCGCCGGGTCCCACTGCTGCGGCGGCCCGAGTGGCGTGCCCGCCCAGGGGTGGGCGAGCACGGTCGCCGCCACCGGCGAGACCGGGGCCGGTCCGGGGGCGGCGGCTGCTGGCGTGGGGACTCGCCCGACCGTGCCTGGCATGTCACGCAGCCTAGCCGGAGCATCCCGCAGTCGTTTGGATCATGCCCTCCGGGCCGCTGCGAGCGGTTCGTCGACGATGGTGTTACGGCAGCTCAGGGCTCTTTCCGAGGACATGTCGGGAAATTGACCCCGCGTCGCGCGGCGTGCTGCCGGACCGACCGGGTACGCGGAAGGCGCAGTCCAGGCGACAGGAGGGACATCATGCCGGAAACCCTTGCGGTCAGGCAGGTCAGCATCGGCGACGCCCTGACCGACATGTGGAGGTCGGTGCTGCTCTTCATCCCGAGGGCGATCGCGTTCATCGCGATCCTCGTGGTGGGCTGGCTCATCGCCCGAGCGGTACTCAAAATCGTGGATACCGTACTCGAACGGGTGGGCTTCGACCGGGCGGTCGAACGGGGTGGCGTCAAACGCGCGCTCGAACGCACGAAGTACGACGCCAGTGACATCCTGGCGAGGCTCGCGTACTACGCGGTCCTGCTGTTCACCCTGCAGTTCGCCTTCGGGGTGTGGGGACCCAACGCGATCAGTGACCTGATCCGGGGCGTGGTGGCCTGGCTGCCCCGCGCGTTCGTGGCGATCATCATCGTGGTCGTGGCGGCCGCGATCGCCAACGCGGTCCGGGACCTGGTCACCGGCGCGCTGGGGGGCCTCTCGTACGGCAAGATCCTGGCCGACCTGGCGGCCATCTTCATCGTGGCGCTCGGTGTCATCGCCGCGCTGAACCAGGTGGGCATCGCCACCACGGTGACCACGCCCGTGCTGATCGCGGTGCTCGCCACGGTGGCCGGCATCCTGATCGTCGGCGTCGGCGGTGGTCTGGTGAAGCCGATGCAGAGCCGCTGGGACCGCTGGCTGGACCGGGCGGCCCAGGAGTCGCGGGCCATCCAGGAGCGCCGTCAGGCGCAGGCGGCCGGGCGGGGCGACATGAACCGGCAGATGGCCGACCGGGCCGGCGAGCGGACGCAGGCCATGCCGCGCGCCGAGGAGGCCCGGACGGCGGCCGGGGGCCGGGGGACGTACCAGTCCGGGAACGTGGGCGAGGAGACCCAGCAGTTCCCGCGTCCGGGCAGCTGAGTCTGAGGCGTACCGGTGGAGGGGGTCCGCGCACGGCGCGGGCACCCCTCCGTCGCGTCCCGCGTGCGGGACGGGTGTCTCGGGGGCGTTACGCTGCTTCGAGGTGGCGCGGGTCGAGCGTGCGGGCCAGCGCGCAGACCGCCAGCAGGCGGATGAGCAGCCAGTCCGGCTCCGTCCAGTCGACCGCGCGGGTCGGCGGGACCAGGCCGTGCTCTAGCGCGGCTGCCCGGAGGCCGTCGGCGTACCCGACCAGCGCCGCCGGGGACAGCGGACGCCGGTCTCCGTCGAGGCTGTCGCGTACCGCCGCGGCGTGCTGGTCGACCATGGCGAGCAGGCCGGGGTCGGCGGCGGCCGCGGCGAGGCCGGAGGCGCCCACCGAGGCGGAGAGCAGCGCGAGGGCGGACCGCGCCGCGCTCGCGGCGGTCCGGGTCGCGACCTGGGAATACGGCACACGCATGGGGACCCACGTTAATTCCCCGACGGCCCGACGGCCTCGGCCGCTCGGTCGGTCCCGGGTCCTCATCGGGTCGGCCACTCTCCGCCGCGGGGATTGACCCGGGCCAGGCCGGGCAGAGGGAGAACCGGGCGCAACCGGGCGCAGCCAGCACCACGGAGGGACGGATGGGACAGCACGAGGACGGCCCGGATCGGCGGCACCGCCGGCCGAACGGGGTGACCGACGAGACGGTGGCCGCGCTGGGCAAGCTCAGCGAGGCGCTGGAGACGGTGGAGCGGGCGCGCGGGCACCTCTACTCGCTGCACCAGATGATTGGGCACGCCGACCTGATGCTCGACGACGCGGTGGCCCGGTTCCGGGCCGCCGGCCACGACGACATCGCGGAGCGGGTCGCCATCGAGCTGCTCGGCCGCAACGTGATCGCCGGTCGCTGGACGTTCCAGATCGTTGAGGACTTCGACGACAACTACTACGCGCTCTTCCGCGAGTTGGACCGCGCCGCCCGGGACCAACTGGTCGACGGCCGGCGGCACCTGTACGAGGCGGAGATGAAGGAGCGGCGGCGCACCCCGGGCCGATCCGGGCACGAGGCCCGTCCCGGCGAGCCGGGCTCACGATGCGACTGAGCTGAGGCGGGCAGCACGGTCCCGGCGTCGGGGGGAGGGTGGCGAGGTGGGCGTCAGTCGGCGGAGGGCGGGTTCGCCGGTCGACGCCGGCCGGCGTCGCCCGGCGATGATCACCGTGGCCACCATGGGCCGACTCCGACGTGCCCACCCACCCGACGCCACGGCGGCGACCACGCGGCGTCGCCGCGGCCGGGAGTGGATCCACGTCGGGGTCGGCCAGGTGGGTGGGCGTCAGGTGTCGGGGCCGGTCCGGCCGGTGGTGGAGGGGCGGTACGTCCGCTCCGAGTCGGTCATCTCGCGCCGTTCGGCCTCCGGCCCGGCGCCCCGGTCCACCGCCTCGGGGCCGTGCCCGAAGGCGGCCTCCTCGCCGGCGTCGTTGCCGGTGACGTCGTCGCCCTGCCCGTCGATGGTCGACCGGGCGATCGCCCGGTCCAATTCCTCCAGCGGGGTCTTCTGCTCGTCCCGCCACATTCTGTCGTCGTTCTCCGTCATCCCCTTGCCGTACCCGGGGCTGATGATCGCAAACGGCCGCTGGGCGCGGGGCCCGGACGCGGCGATGGCCGCCGGGGTGCCGGCGGCCATCGGGATGCGTGAGTTCCGGGGGAATGGGTCACGGCTGCGGGCGGTCCACCTTGCCCCGCCAGGCGCCGGTCTCCTGACCGCGGCGCTCGATGAACTGCTTGAACCGCTCCAGGTCGCCCTTGGCGCGACGGTCGACCACGCCCAGCCTGTCGCCGGCCTGCTCGACCACGCCGTGCGGCTCGAAGTCCATCTGCAGGGTGATCCGGGTCTTGCCCTCGTCGAGCCGGTGGAAGGTGACCACGCCGGCCTGCTGGGTGCCGCCGGTCGACTTCCAGGCCACCCGCTCGTCGGGGAGCTGCTCGGTGATCTGGGCGTCGAACTCACGCTTGACCCCGGCGATCTCGACGGTCCAGTGGGTCATCGTGTCCGACAGTTGCCGGACCTCCTGCACCCCCTCCATGAAGTGGGGGAACTCCTCGAACTGGGTCCACTGGTCGTACGCGGTGCGGATCGGGACGGAGACGTCCACGTGCTCGGTAACGCCGCTCATGAAGATTCCTCCTCTGGCCGCCGGTGCTCGTCCGGATCGTGGATCGATCCGGTCACCAGCGCGTCGTCTCGTTCTTGTGACCGAGTGCGGCCCACACCTCGGAAACCGTGCGGTACCGCGTGCCGTCGGGCAGTCGCTCCAGCTCCGCGATCAGGTCGGCGGGCGCCGTGTTCTCGCGGGCGTTGGCGATCAGCGCCTCGCGGTCGCCGGGCAGGGCCGTCATGGTGATGTACCGCCCCAGCCGGCTGCGTTGCTCCACGTCCTGCGAGCTCATCCCCTGCGGGTTGCCGCTGCGCAGCGCGCCCCCCGGCGCCGTGGTGGCGCCCGGCTGGTCCTCGCCGGCCGGCTCCGCCTCGCGGAACTCCTCGACGCGTGAGCCACCGGTGCCCGGCCCCTGGACCAGGCCGGCGACCTCCCGGCTCATCTGCTCGTCGACCCTCGGTCCGTGTTTGCTGCTGCCACGTTCCATGCCTTGTGTGCTACCCCCGCCGGCCCTCGGGAAACACCGAACCCGGCACGTGGTCACGAATCGGCGCGCGAGTTTGCCGGCGGAGCCCCAGGGAACCGTCCGTGTGGAGGACATCGACGCGGAGGAGGACGAGATGCCCGGGCGCGAGGTACTGCCCAGCACGCTGCGGCGCTCCCCGGAGAAGGCGCAGCGCACCTGGGAGAAGACGCACGACTCGGCAGTGGAGACGTACGGCGAGGGGGAGCGGGCGCACCGCACCGCGTTCGCCGCGGTCAAGCACGAGTACGAGAAGGTCGGCGACCACTGGGAGCCGAAGGGACGCAAGGGACCCAGCGACCTGCAGGCGCAGGGCGGCGGGCCGGCCCGACGGGCCCCCACCGCGGGCGGGGTGGACGCCAACGCCACCAAGGACCACCTGATGGAGGTGGCCCGCAAGCTGGACGTGCCCGGCCGGTCCCGGATGACCAAGCCGGAACTGGTCAAGGCGATCGAGAAGGCCAACGACCGGGAGACCCGCCGCGCCCGCGGCGACTGACCGGGTACGCATGTGACCGGGGGCCGTCCCGTCCGGGACGGCCCCCGTCCGTGGCCGGTCACCAGTGGCCGCCGCCCGGGGCCTCGATGTGCACCGTCTTCACCGTGCTGAACTCGTCGAGCAGCTCCGGTCCGTACCCGAAGCCCTGGCCGCTGCCGCGGCGCGGCTGCGCGGCCCCGCCCGGGGCGCCGCCGAACACCGCGTTGACCTTGACCGTGCCCACCGGCAACTCCCGCCAGGCCCGCTGCGCGTGGCTCATCGACGCGGTGAGCACCGTGCCGGCCAGCCCGTACGGCGAGTCGGCGGCGCAGCGCAACGCCTCGCTGAACGAGTCCACCACCACCACGGGCGCCACCGGCCCGAATGTCTCCTCGCGGACCAGTGTCATCTCGTGCCGGCAGCCGGAAACCACCGTCGCCGGGTAGAACGCCCCCGGCCCCTCCGGCAGCACACCCCCGGTACGCAGCGTCGCCCCCTCGGCCACCGCCGCGGTCACCTGGCCGTGCACGTGGTCGCGGTGCCGCCGGTCCACGAGGGGGCCCAGCTCGGTCTCCGGGTCCCGGCCCGGCCCGGCCCGCAGCGCCCGGGCCCGCTCGACCAGCGCGTCGACGAAGTCCTCCGCCACGTCCCGGTGCGCGTAGATCCGCTCCACCGCGACACAGATCTGCCCGGCGTTGGCGAACGAGCCGATCGCCGCCTGCCCGGCCGCCCACACCGGGTCCACCCCGGCGTCGACGATCAGCGGGTCGCTGCCGCCGTTCTCCAGCAGCGCCTTCGCGCCGGTCCGGGCGCAGGCCGCCGCGATGGCCCGGCCGGTGGCGGTGGAGCCCACGTGGGCCACCATGTCCACCTCCTGCGCGGCCAGCGCCGCGCCCACCTCGCCACCGCCGGTCAGCAGGGAGAGGACCCCGGCGGGCAGTACGCCGTCGAGGATCCGGGCCAGCAGCCAGCCGGTGGCCGGGGTCCGCTCGCTCGGCTTGTAGAGCACCACGTTGCCGGTGACCAGGGCCGCCCCGAGCAGGCCGCAGGAGACCGCCACCGGGTCGTTCCACGGGGTGATCGCGGCGACCACCCCGTGCGGCTCCGGCGCCATGAAGTCGATGGAGTCCGTGCCGCCGTGCAGGGTCCGCCCACCCCGCACCGGACCCAACTCGGCGTACTGTCGCAGCGTGCCGATGCCCGCCTCCACACCGCCCCGGGCGTCGTCGAGCGGCTTGCCCATCTCCGCCGTCGTCGCCCCGGCCAGTTCGTCGGCCGCCCCGGCCAGCGCGTCCGCGGCCCGGTCCAGCACCGCCGCCCGATCCGCCGGGGCGGTCGCCGCCCAGTCCGCCGCCGCGCCCCGGGCCGCCTCGACCGCCTTGGCCACCTCGTCCGCCGTCGCCACCGGGACGGTGCTGACCGGCGTGCCGTCGGCGGGATCGTGCACGACCAGTTCACCGCCCGCGCCGCCCGCGCCCCACACTCCACCGATGAGCTGTTCAACCCTGTACATGCGGCGGTGGATGCCCCGGTCCCCGCGAGGCAAACGCGTTTCGCCCGGTTGGTGGCCGGGTAGGCGGATCGGATGATCGCGACCGGTACGGAGAGCGCCGACGCCGTCGTCATCGGCGCCGGGCACAACGGACTGGTGGCCGCCAACCTGCTCGCCGACGCCGGCTGGGACGTGCTGGTGCTGGAGGCCACCGGCGCCCCCGGCGGAGCGGTGCGGTCCGCCGAGGTGACCGCCCCCGGCTACCTGAGCGACCTCTACAGCTCCTTCTACCCTCTCGGGTACGCCTCACCGGTGCTACGCCGGCTGGGCCTCGACGCGTACGGGCTGGGCTGGACGCACGCCCCCGACGTGCTGGCGCACCTGATGCCGGACGGCCGGGCGGCGGTGCTCAACCGTGACCCCGACCGCAGCGCCGCGTCGGTGGAGGCGTTCGCGCCCGGCGACGGGCAGCGCTGGCTCGACACGTACGGCGAGTGGCGGGCCATCTCCCGGCCAATGCTGAACGCCCTGTTCACCCCGTTCCCGCCGGTCCGGGACGGGCTGGAGCTGCTGGCTCGGCTCCGCACCGCGGGCGCGCTGCGGCTGGCCCGCCGGCTGGTGCTGCCGAGCCGGCAGTTCGGGCGCGAGGTGTTCCGGGGCGCGGGTGCGCCCGCGCTGATCTCCGGCTGCGCCCTGCACACCGACCTGTCGCCGGACGACGCCGGGTCGGGCATCTACGGCTGGCTGCTCGCCATGCTGGGGCAGGAGATCGGCTGGCCGGTGCCGGTGGGCGGCGCGCAGCGGATCACCGACGCGCTGGTGGCGCGGCTGACCGCCCGGGGCGGCCGGATCACCTACTCCGCCCGGGTCGACCGGGTACTGGTGGCCGGGGGCCGGGCGATGGGCGTACGGACCGAGGGCGGGGCCACCTGGCGGGCCCGCCGGGCGGTGCTGGCCGACGTGCCGGCGCCCGCGCTCTACCTGGACCTGGTCGGCGCGGCCTGGCTGCCGCCCCGGCTGGTCGAGGACCTCGCCCACTTCCGTTGGGACGGCTCGACGGTCAAGGTCGACTGGGCGCTGGACGGGCCGATGCCGTGGACCAACCCGCAGGTCGCCGGGGCCGGCACCGTGCACCTGGCCACGGACGTCGACGGGCTCACCCGCTACGCCGCGGAGCTGGCCTGCGGGCAGGTGCCCCAGGACCCGTTCCTGCTGGTCGGTCAGATGACCACCGCCGACCCGACCCGGTCACCGGCCGGTACGGAGACGCTCTGGTCGTACACCCATCTGCCGTTCCGGCGGGACTGGCGGGCCGAGGACGTGGCCGCGCACGTGGACCGGATGGAGGCGGTGCTGGAGCGCTTCGCCCCCGGCTTCAAGGGGCTGGTCCGGGGCCGTTTCGTGGCCGGGCCCGCCGACCTGGAGGACCGCAACCCGAGCCTGGTCGGCGGCGCCGTGGGTGGCGGCACGTCCGCCGCGTACCAGCAGCTCTTCCTGCGCCCGGTGCCCGGACTCGGCCGGCCGGACACCCCGGTCGACCGGCTCTACCTGGCCAGCGCCTCGGCGAACCCGGGCGGCGGGGTGCACGGCGCGCCGGGCGCGAACGCGGCGCAGGCGGCGCTGAGCCGCAACCGCGCCCTGACCGGCGGCCTGTACGCCCGGGCGATCGGCGCCGCACACCGGGCGATCTATCGCTGACCTGGCCCGGTGCGCCGGCGTGCCAGGTCCGCAGAGCGGTCTGTCGGTGCGGCATTGTCATTCCGCACCGGCATGTTGCTCGGCCGGGTGTCCGCCGCCGTGGCTGTCACCTCATGTGACGGCCGGGCGCGGGAGACCGTCAGCGCTCCAGGTTGCGGTGTCGGGTACGCAGCTTGAACGGCATCAGGGCGCTCTCCACCTTGGTGGCCGTGGTCATCTTCGAGGCGCCGTCACGGCGCTCCTCGAAGCGGATCGGCACCTCCAGGATGGTGTGCCCGAGCTTGGTGGCGAGGTAGTGCATCTCGACCTGGAAGCTGTACCCGTTGGACTGCACCCGCTCCAGGCCGATGTCGCGCAGCGCGTCCGCCCGCCAGATCTTGAAGCCGGCGGTGAGGTCACGGATCCGCACCCGCAGCAGGGTGTGTACGTAGAGGTTGGCCCAGCCGCTGAGCGCGCGGCGGTAGAGCGGCCAGTTCTCGTCGAGCTCCCCGCCGGGTACGTAGCGTGAGCCGATGACCACGCCGGCCTGGGTGGAGAGCAGCGCGCCGAGCATGCCGGGCAGCGCCTCCGGCGGGTGGGACAGGTCGCCGTCCATCTGCGCGACGTAGTCGGCGCCGCCGTCGAGCGCCCGGCCGATCCCGTCGACGTACGCCCGGCCCAGGCCCTCCTTGCCGGCCCGGTGCACGACCTGGATCCGGTCAGGGTGTTCGATGGCGAGCTTGTCGGCCACCTCGCCGGTGCCGTCCGGGGAGTTGTCGTCCGCCACCAGCACCTTCAGGCCGGGCAGCGGCAGGGCGAGGAGCCGCTCGACCAGCACCGGGAGGTTGCCCGCCTCGTTGTAGGTCGGGACCACGACGGTCAAACGTGCTTCCCGCCACGGCGATGGCAGCTCCACGGGTTCGATCATGACGGACATCCTCTGGTTGCCGACGGTTTTCCCCCAAAGGGTAGCCAGTGCCCCCGCCGGGCCCCGTCGAGGTCCCCGTCCCTCAGCGCTGTCCCCGCTCGGCCGCCTGCTGGCGGGTCGCGATGTCGGAGAGCTGATTCAGGGTCTTCCTGTTCCGCTGGTGCAGCACCAGGTCGCTGAGCTTGTTGCGGACCCGGCGCAGCGGCCGGAGGCGAAGTCCTCGCCGATTTCTCCACAATCGCCACCGCGAGGCAGTACCCCGGTGGGCGACGTGCTGACTCCGGCGGCGGCACTCCGCGTTAGCTTCTCCGGGGCGACGGGTAAGGCCCGGGCGGCGACCTGTGGCACGGCCCGGACGGCGACCAGCCGTACCGCGGGTAGATGATGTTTACTCCCCAGGGCTCCGGGAACCCGCCGCCCGTGCGACGGGACCAGGTGGAGCCGGATCAGCGCAGGTCAGGCCGGGTTGACCCGGCTGTCGACCGGCCCCTGATCCGGCCGGTCCTGTTCGACGCGGTGCTGTTGGACCGGGACGGCACGTTGGTCGAGGACGTGCCGTACAACGGGGACCCGGAGAAGGTGCGTCCGGCGCCGGGTGCGCGGGAGGCCCTCGACCGGTTGCGGGCGGCGGGGCTGCGGTTGGGTGTGGTGACCAACCAGTCCGGCCTGGCGAAGGGGTTGTTCACCGCCGCGCAGATGCGGGCGGTCCACGCCCGGATCGAGGAACTGCTCGGCCCGTTCGACACCTGGCAGATCTGCCCGCACGACGACGGCGACGGCTGCGCCTGCCGCAAGCCCGCCCCGGGCCTGGTCCACCGGGCTGCCGCCGCGTTGGGCACCACTCCCGGCCGCTGTGTGATGGTGGGGGACATCGGCCGGGACATGACCGCCGCGCTCGCCGCCGGCGCCACCGGCCTCCTCGTCCCCACCCCGGTCACCCGGCCCGAGGAGGTGGCCGCCGCCCCGCACGTCGCCCGCGACCTGCCGGCGGCCATCGAGGGGATCCTGCGCCGCCAGGCCGCCCTGCGCCCCGCGGCACCCCGACGCACCGGCACCGTCCTCGTCGTGCGCAGCGACTCCGCCGGCGACGTCCTCGTCACCGGCCCCGCCATCCGCGCCGTCGCCGCCGGCGCACAGCGGGTCGTCATGCTCTGCGGCCCCCGCGGCCGCGACGCCGCCGCCCTGCTGCCCGGCGTCGACGAACTCATCGAATGGCCCCTGCCCTGGATCGACGGAAATCCCCACCCCGTCGACCCCGACGACATCCACCGCCTCACCGACCGCCTCACCGGGGTCCACGCCGACGAGGCCGTCATCTTCACCTCCTTCCACCAGACCCCCCTGCCCCTCGCCCTGCTCCTGCGCCTCGCCGGCATCCGGAGGATCAGCGCCATCAGCGACGACTACCCCGGCTCCCTGCTCGACATCCGACACCGGGTGCCCGACGGGCTGCCCGAGCCGGACCGGGCGCTCTCGCTGGCCGCCGCGGCCGGCTTCCCGCTCCCGGCCGCCGACGATCCGGCGCTGCGCATCCGGACCGACGGACTGCCGCCCCCACCGGCCCGGCTCGGTGCTCCCGGCTACGTGGTGCTGCACCCCGGCTCGGCGGTGGAGACCCGGGCCTGCCCGCCCGACCTGGCCGCCCGGATCGTCCAGGTGCTCACCGCCGCCGGGCACCGGGTGGCGGTCACCGGCGGCCCGGACGAGACGGAGCTGACCGCCCGGGTGGCCGGGGACGCGGGCGTCGACCTCGGCGGCCGGACCGGTCTCGCCGACCTCGCCGCCGTGCTCGCCGGCGCCGGCGCGCTGGTGGTCGGCAACACCGGCCCCGCGCACCTGGCCGCCGCGTTGGGCGTACCGGTGGTGAGCCTCTTCGCCCCCACCGTCCCGTTCGGACAGTGGGGGCCCTACCGGGTGCCGACCGTACGCCTCGGCGACGCCGCCGCGCCCTGCCGGGACACCCGGGCCACCCGCTGCCCGGTGCCCGGCCACCCCTGCCTGTCGGCCGTCGAGCCGGGCCGCGTCCTGGCGGCGGTACGCCTGCTCGGCGTACCCGCCGACCCGCCCCCGCCGGGCGGCGTGCCGGCCACCCCCGGCGCGGATCCGGTGGCAACCGGCGGCGGGAGCGCCCGATGAACATCCTGGTGTGGCACGTGCACGGCTCCTGGACCACGTCCTTCGTGCACGGCAAGCACCGGTATCTGGTGCCGGTCACCCCGGACCGCGGCCCGTACGGGCTGGGTCGGGCCCGCACCTACCCGTGGCCGGACAGCGCCGTCGAGGTGACCCCGCAGCAGCTGCGCCGGGAGGAGGTCGACGTGGTGCTGCTGCAACGGCCCGAGGAACTCGACCTGGCCTGCGACTGGCTCGGCCGGCGGGTCGGACGGGACGTGCCGGCGATCTACGTCGAGCACAACACCCCCAAGGGCGACGTGCCGAACACCCGCCACCCGATGGCCGACCGCGACGACCTGCTGCTCACCCACGTCACCGGATTCAACGAGCTGTTCTGGGACAACGGCGCCACCCGCACCGCCGTCGTCGAGCACGGGGTGGTCCCGCCGGCGGTGGAGTGGACCGGCGAACTGGACCGGCTCGCCGTCGTCATCAACGAGCCGGTGCGCCGCTGGCGGGTCACCGGCACCGACCTGCTGCCCCGCTTCGCCGAGATCGCCCCGCTGGACGTGTTCGGCATGAAGGTCGCCGGGCTCGCGGAGCACCTCGGCCTCCCCGCCGACCGGCTGACCAGCCACGACGACGTGCCGCAGCACCGGATGCACGCCGAGCTGGCGCGGCGGCGGGCGTACCTGCACCTGTGCCGGTGGACGTCGCTCGGGCTCAGCCTCGTCGAGGCCATGACGATGGGCATGCCGGTCGTCGCGCTGGCCACCACCGAGGCGGTCGAGGCCGTGCCGCCCGGGTCGGGTGCCCTCTCCACCCGGGTCGACACGCTGCTGGAGGCCGCGCGGCGGTTCGTCGCGCAGCCCGCCGAGGCCCGCCGCGCCGGCGCCGAGGCGCGCACCGCCGCCCGGGCCCGCTACGGCCTGGACCGTTTCCTCGCCGACTGGGACCGCCTGCTGGAGGAGGAAGTATGCGCATCGCGATGATCTCCGAGCACGCCAGTCCGCTCGCCATCCTGGGCGGTGAGGACGCCGGTGGGCAGAACACCCACGTCGCGGAGCTCTCCGCCGCGCTGGCGGCCGCCGGGCACGACGTCCGGGTCTACACCCGACGCGACGCCGTGGACCTGCCGGTCACGGTCCGCGTCCCGGACGGGTACGAGGTGGTGCACGTGCCGGCCGGCCCGGCCGAGCCGTTGGCCAAGGACGCCCTGCTGCCACACATGAAGGAGTTCAGCCACTGGCTGGTGCAGCGGTGGCGCGGCGGCGACTGGGCGCCCGAGGTGATCCACGCGCACTTCTGGATGAGCGGGCTCGCCGCGCTGGCCGCCAGCCGGCAGACCGGGGTGCCGGTGGTGCAGACGTACCACGCGCTCGGCACGGTCAAGCGGCGCTACCAGGGAGTGCAGGACACCAGTCCGGCGCGGCGGATCGCCTACGAGCGGGAGCTGGGGCACTCGGTCGACCGGGTGGTCGCGCAGTGCCAGGACGAGGTGGGCGAGCTGGTCCGGCTGGGCGTCCCGCGTTCCCGGATGACGGTCGTCCCGTCCGGGGTCAACCTCGCCAGCTTCGCCCCGCTCGGCCCGGCCGCCCAGCGGGAGCCCGATCGGCCCCGGATACTCACCGTCGGGCGGCTGGTGGAACGCAAGGGGTTCCAGACGGTGATCCGGGCGATGGCGCTGGTGCCCGACGCCGAGTGCGTGGTGGTGGGCGGCCCGCCGGCCGGCCTGCTGGAGAGCGACCCGTACGCCCGCCGGCTGCGCGCCCTCGCCGTCACCTGCGGGGTGGCCGACCGGGTCAGGCTGGTCGGCGCGGTGCCGCGGGAGGAGATGGGCCGCTGGTACCGCTCCGCCGACGTGCTGGTCGCCGCCCCCTGGTACGAGCCGTTCGGGCTCACCCCGCTGGAGGCGATGGCCTGCGGCGTGCCCGTCGTCGGCACCGCCGTGGGCGGGATCAAGGACACCGTGGTCGACGGGGTTACCGGGGACCTGGTCCCGGCCCGGGACCCGCAGGCCCTGGGCGCGGCGATCCGACGCCTGCTCGACGACCGGATCCGCCGGTTCGGGTACGCCACGGCGGCGCTGCAACGAGCCCGGCGCAGCTACTCCTGGGCGACCACCGCCGAGCGGCTGGCGGAGCTGTACGGCGAGGTGGCGGCGGTGCGCCGGCCGACCCGGGTGGTCGCCTGATGACGACGGCGACCGAGGGCCTGCTGGACGCGCACCTGACCCTGCTGGCCGAGGCACTGCTGCCGTACCGGTCCTCGGAGCAGCTGCTGGCCCGCTGGGGCACCGAACTGGCCGGCACCCTGGCCGGCGGGGGCCGGCTGCTGGTCGCCGGCAACGGCGGCAGCGCGGCCGAGGCCCAGCATCTCACCGCCGAGCTGGTCGGCAAGCTCCGCGACGACCGGCAGCCGCTGTCGGCGATCGCGCTGCACGCGGAGACCTCCGCGATGACCGCGATCGGCAACGACTACGGCTACGACGAGGTCTTCGCCCGCCAGGTGCGCGCCCACGGCCGGCGCGACGACGTCCTGCTGCTGATGTCCACCAGCGGCGCCAGCGCCAACCTGCTGGCCGCCGCCCGCGCCGGCCGGGAGGCCGGGCTGCGCTGCTGGGCGTTCACCGGCCCGGCGCCCAACCCGCTCGCCGACGCCTGCCACGAGGTGCTCGCCGTCGCCTCGCCCGAGAGCCAGGTGGTGCAGGAGCTGCACCTGGTCTCCACCCACGTGCTCTGCGAGTACGTCGACCGGGCCCTGCCGGCGGCGCTGGCGGTGGCCGGCGCGGCCACCGTCGGGCGGCCCACCGCGCCGGTCCGCGCCGGCGTCGAGGTGGTGCTCGACGGCGGCGACCGGCGGGTCGAGGCGGGATGAGGAGGCCGGCCGTGCGGGGACCCCTGGTGGTCATCGGCGACACCCTGCTGGACCGCGACGTCGAGGGCGTGGTGAACCGGCTCTGCCCGGACTCGCCCGTCCCGGTGCTGGACGAGACGACGCACGCCGACCGCCCCGGCGGCGCCGGCCTGGCCGCGGTCTTCGCCGCCGCCCAGAGCGCCGGGGAGGTGGCGCTGGTGACGGCGCTCGCGGACGATGCCGGCGGGGCCCGGCTCAGCTGCCTGCTCACCGCCGCCGGCGTGCAGGTGTACGCGCTGCCCCTGGCGGGGGCCACCCCGGAGAAGATCCGGTTGCGGGCCCGCGGCCGGGTGCTGCTGCGGCACGACCGGGGCGGCTCGGCGGCCGACCCGGGGCAGCCGAGCGAGGCGGTGCTCCAGTTGATCGCCGGGGCGTCCGCCGTGCTGGTCAGCGACTACGGCCGGGGCGTGGCCCGGCAGCCCGCGTTGCGCGCCGCGCTCGCCGCGACCCGCGCGCCGGTGGTCTGGGACCCGCACCCGCGCGGGCCGGCGGCGGTGCCCGGGGTCACCCTGGCCACCCCGAACGAGGCGGAGGTACGCGACCTGACCGAGGTCCCGCCCGGCTCGTCCCGGCTGGCCACCGCCTCCCGGGGGGCGCAGGGGCTGCGCGAGCGGTGGCGGGCCGGCGCGGTCGCGGTGACCCTGGGCGGTGACGGCGCGCTGCTCTGCCACGCCGGCGCCACCCCGCTGGTGGTGTCCGCCCCGGTCAACGCCGAGGGGGACACCTGCGGGGCCGGGGACCGGTTCGCCTCGGCGGCCAGCATCGCGCTGGCCCGTGGCGCGCTGGTCTCCGAGGCGGTGCAGGAGGCGGTGGCGGAGGCGTCGGCGTACGTGGCCGGCGGGGGGGTGGCCGCGGCGCTGCCGCCCGAGGTCCGCGCCGCCCCGCCGGTGCCGCTGGGCGGTGGCGGGGAACGGATCGGGGCCGCCGCGACCGGGGCGGTGGTGGCCGCGGTCCGCGCCGCCGGGGGCACCGTGGTCGCCACCGGCGGATGCTTCGACCTGCTGCACGCCGGGCACGTGGCGACCCTGCAGGCCGCCCGGCAGCTCGGCGACTGTCTGATCGTCTGCCTGAACTCCGACGCCAGCGTCGCCGGCCTGAAGGGGCCGGAGCGGCCGGTCGTGCCGCAGGGCGACCGCAGTCGACTGCTCGCGGCGCTGAGCTGTGTCGACGCGGTGCTGGTCTTCGACGAGCCGACCCCGGACGCGGCGCTGAGCTGGCTGCGCCCGGACATCTGGGTCAAGGGTGGCGACTACGCCACCGGCGGTGGCGGCCCGGCGAGCATGCCGGAGGCGGAGGCGCTGCGCCGCTGGGGCGGGCACACGGTGGTGGTGCCGTACCTGGACGGGCGCTCCACCACCGACATGATCGCGGCGGCCCGCGGCGAGCGCCCCGGGGCGTACCGCGCCGCCCCCACCGGAGCCGTCCGGCCAGCCGGTGCGCAGCGTCCGACGGCGGAGGGAACGCGATGACCAGCAGTCCACCCGGTGCCGGCCCGACCGTTCTGGTCACCGGCGGATCGAGCGGGCTCGGCGCGGCGGTGGTCACCGCGGTGGCCCGGGCCGGCGGCCGGCCCCTGGTGCTGGACCGGCACCGCCCCGGCGACGGGGTGCCCTGGATCGAGTGCGACCTGGCCGACACCCGGGCCGCCGAGGAGGCCACCCGGGAGCTGGCCGAGCGCTCTGGCGGCCTCGACGCGGTGGTCACCGCGGCCGGCACGGACGTGCCCGGCAAGCTCGCCGACGTGCCCCGGGATGCCTGGGAGCGGATCGTCACGGTCGACCTGCTCGCCACGGTGGCGGTGGTCCGCGCGGCGCTGCCGTACCTGGAGGCGTCCCGGGGCGGGATCGTCACGGTCGCCTCCACCCTCGGGGTGAAGGCGGTCAGTGACGCCACCGCGTACTGCGCGGCGAAGTTCGGGGTGGTCGGCTTCACCCGCGCGCTCGCCGCCGAGCTCGCCGGCCGGGTCAACGTGACCCTGCTGATCCCCGGCGGGATGCGCACCGCCTTCTTCGACGAGCGCGACCCGCAGTACCGGCCCGGCCCGGACGCCAAGCTCAACGATCCGGCCGACACCGCCGCCGCGGTGATGTTCGCCCTCTCCCAGCCGTCCGGCTGCGCGGTACGGGAGCTGGTGGTCTGCGCCGAGCAGGAGACCTCGTACCCGTGATCCTCGTGCTCCGTGCCCTCGGCGTGGGCGACCTGGCCACGGCGGTGCCGGCGCTGCGGGCGCTGCGGGCCGCGTACCCCGACCGGGAGCTGGCGCTGGCGGCCCCGGCCTGGCTGGGGCCGCTGGTCGACCTGGTCGGCGGCGTCGACCGGCTGCTGCCCACCGACGGCCTCGGCCCGCCGCCGTGGCAGCCCCCGCCGGTCGCGGTCAACCTGCACGGGCGGGGCCCCCACTCGCACCGGCTGCTGGCCGGCGCGGGACGGCTGCTGGCGTTCCGCTGCCCGGAGGCCGGCCACCTGGACGGCCCGCGGTGGCGTGCCGGGGAGCACGAGGTGCACCGCTGGTGCCGGCTGCTGGCCTGGTACGGCGTCCCCGCCGACCCCGGCGACCTGGCCCTGCACCGGCCGGCCGCGGGCCGGACGCCGACCGGTGTCACCGTCGTCCATCCGGGCAGCAAGGTCCCCGAGAAGCGCTGGCCGGCGGCCCGCTTCGCCGCCCTCGCCCGGGTGCTCGCCGAGCGGGGACACCGGGTGGTGGTGACCGGCTCGACCGACGAACGGGAGCTGGCGGAGCGGGTGGCCGCCGGGGCCGGACTGCCCCGGGCCGCTGTCCTGGCCGGCGGGACCGACCTGGGCGAGCTGGCCGCGCTGGTCGCCCACGCCCGCGTGGTGGTCAGCGGCGACACCGGCGTCGGCCACCTCGCCACCGCCTACGCCACCCCGTCCGTGCTGCTCTTCGGCCCGGTCCCGCCGGCTGAGTGGGGCCCGCCGGCGGACCGGCCCCGGCACCGGGTGCTCTGGAGCGGAGCGCGGGACTGGCCCTCGCGGGCCGGGGTAGGAAGTCCCCCGACGTTGGCGGCCCTGCCGGTGGACCGGGTGCTGGCCGCCGTGGACGAGGCCGAAGAGGCGGTGCGGATCTCCGGTGCGATTGCGGCGTAGTGATCCGGGCCGGGCCGGGTACGGGCGCCGCCGGGCCGGCCGGGGCTGGGTGTTCCTCGACGCCCGGGGCGAACCGGTCCGCGACCGCGCCGAGCTGGCCTGGCTGCGCGAGCTGGTCATCCCGCCCGCCTGGCAGGGCGTCTGGATCTCGCCGTACCCGAACGGGCACATCCAGGCGACCGGCGTCGACGCGGCCGGGCGCAAGCAGTACCTCTACCACCCGCAGTGGCGGCGCAAGCGCGACGAGGCGAAGTTCGACCACGTGCTGGAGGTCGCCCACCGGTTGCCGGTGCTACGCGAGCGGGTCGCCGACGACCTGGGCAGGCGCGGCCTGCACCGGGACCGGGTGCTGGCCACCGTCGCCCGGTTGCTGGACATGGGGATGTTCCGGGTCGGCAACGACCAGTACGCGGTCGGCGAGGACGCCACCTTCGGGGTCTCCACCCTGCGCCCCGAGCACGCCCGATTCCGGGGCGGCTGCGTGGTGTTCGAATTCCCCGCCAAGGGCGGCATCGAGCAGGTCCGTCGGATCGAGGACCCGGAGCTGTGCCAGGTGCTGACCAACCTGCGCCGGCGGCGCCGAACGGAGGAACGCCTCTTCGGCTACTGGGACGGGCGGCAGTGGCGCGACGTGCGCAGCGACGAGGTCAACGAGTACCTGCGCGACGCCAGCGGAGGGGAGATGACCGCGAAGGACTTCCGCACCTGGCACGCGACGGTGCTGGCGGCGATCGAGTTGGCCACCGTCGGCGTGCAGCGCTCCGCGACCGCCCGCAAGAGGGCGGTCGCCGGGGTCATGAGGGAGGTGGCGGAGTTGCTGGG
This sequence comes from Micromonospora sp. NPDC047548, assembly GCF_040642975.1. Taxonomy (NCBI): domain Bacteria; kingdom Bacillati; phylum Actinomycetota; class Actinomycetes; order Micromonosporales; family Micromonosporaceae; genus Micromonospora; species Micromonospora sp. NPDC047548. The sequence goes on along the minus strand of NZ_JBEYTI010000002.1, from coordinate 186,166 downwards.
CAACACCCCGACCGTGGCCCGAACCTCCTACGTGGACCCGCGCGTGGTCGACCTCTACCACGACGGGGTGGTGGCGCCGGTCCGGCCGGACACCCCGAAGCCCGAGGCCGAGCGGACGGTCCTGGAGTTGCTGAAGGAGGCCTGACCGGCCCCGTCGTCGGTCCTGGGGGGATTGAGCGGCGGGGCCGGGGTCGGCGCGGTCCGGGGGAGAGCCGCAAGGCGGCGCCGCCCGCGCGGCACCGGGGCGGCCGCCCGTGACACGGACGTCACGGGCGCCACGCCGCGGTCCCCCGTTACCGGTGGTCGAACGGGATTGCCGACCGCCGGTCCGCAGTCAGTATGTCGACGTCGAGTTGACGACGGACGCCGCGTCGTTGACGATCCGTGCCTGTTCCCGCCGGGCCGCGCGGTACCCCTGCGGCGTCTCCCCGTAGGCGCCGCGGAAGGCGCGGCTGAAGACCGCCTTGTCGCGGAAGCCCCAGCGGGCGGCGACGGCCTGGATGGGACGGTGCGCCTGCGCCGGGTCGGCGATGTCGCGGCGGCACCGCTCAAGGCGCAGGTCCCGCACGTACGACGCCACGGTCGTCTCCTCCGCCTCGAAGAGCCGGTGCAGGGTACGCACGGAGACGTGGTGCGCGTCGGCGATCGTCTGCGGGCTCAGCGTGGCGTCGCCCAGGTGTCGCTGGACGAAGCCGCGCACCTGGGCGAGCAGCGCCCGCCGGCGTACCTCCCGGGGCACCGTGTCCTCGGCGACCAGGTGCCGGCCGAGCATGGTGGCGATCAGGTCGAGACCGGTCGTGCCGAGCCGGTCGGCGTCCGCCGCGTGGTACTGCTCCGGATGGGTGGTGAGCTGGACCAGGTACTGCGCCAGCAGGGCGCCCACCCCGTCGGTGCCGGACATCCGGCCGGCGAGCAGGGGAGCGAGCCGGTCCGGGGGCAGCGGCAGCGCGCCGTACGGGATCAGGGCCACCACGGACCTGGCGTGCTGCCGCCCGCGCTGCTCACCCTCGTGGCTGACCTGGTGCGGGCGCGACCCGTCGTAGAAGGTGAACTCCCGCGGCCCGATCACGCTCTGCCGCCCGGCCTGCCCGGACGTCCCGGTGCCGGTGGTCGTCAGGGCGAGCAGGAAGTAGTCCACCTCGGTCTGCCGGGCCAGCTTCGCGGTCCGGACGGCGTCCAGCGAGGGGTAGCGGTAGTTCACCAGCTGGATCGGTCCGAGGGGGATGATCTCGGCGCGGGCGATGAAGTCCTCGGCGTGCGCGGACCGCATCCGCAGCGGCGAGGCGGTGCGGGCGACGAGGTCGAGCCACATCCCGAAGCGCTCGCTCGGCGGCAGCGCCTCGGTGTCGATGACGGTCCGGTCCAGCATCTCCCCGCCTCTCCCCGTCGGCCCCCGCGTGTCCGGTCCATTGTCGACGACGCCAGCGGCGACCGGACGAGGGGCCGGAGACGGCGGATCCGCGCGCCCGACGGGCGCGCGGATCCGCCGGCGGTGGGAGTCAGTCGTTGAGCACGTGCGAGAGCCGGTCCCGGAAGCGCCGTTCCGAGTCGCTGACCTGGTCACCGCCGAGGCCGAGGAGCCCGCCGCTGGGAGCGGCGACGACCACCTGCTCGGCGATCTCCACCAGCCAGTGCCGGTACGCCCCGGCCTCGCCCTCGTCCACCCGGGCGGCCAGCAGGGCCGAGGCCTGGCCGGCCCGGGCCAGCACGTCGTCGATCAGGCCCTGCGGGTCGGCCGGCTCGATGACCGGCAGTTCCTCGCCGGCCTCGGGGTCGCCCACCCGGGACACGATCTCCCCGGCGACCGCCGCGACCAGCGGGTTGGCCGACTCGCGGCCGGTGGAGATGGTCTCCAGCCCGGCGGCGTTCTCGGCCCGGGTGCGCCGGGTGCCGTCGGACTCCGCGGCGCTGGCCGCGGTCAGGACCGCCTGCGGCAGGCCGACCAGCAGCCCCCACTCCTCGTCGGAGAACCCGAACCGGGTGTACGCCGGCTGTTCGATCACGACTGAGCTCCTCTCGCCCTGGTCAATGTCTGTTCGGTGGTTGCGCGCGGGGTGCCGGCGCCCGGCCCAGGCTAGTCGAGCTTGAGCAGGCCCTGTTCCGACACCACGGGCACGGAGAGCGTCTGGACCGGGTGCTCGACGTCGGCTGCGGCAACGGGCAGCTGACCCGGCTGCCCGCCGGCCCGGCTGCGCCGGGTCAGCGCAGGCGGGGCAGCACCTCGCGGTGGTAGAGGTCGAACAGGCCCTGGGTGTGCGGGCCGGTGTTGGCCACGTAGACCTCGTCGAAGCCGGCCCTGGCGTACTGGTCGATCATCTCCAGGTGCGCGTCGGCGCTGTTGCCGCAGACGAACGACTCCTTCATCATCTCGGGCCTGACCAGCTGGGCGGCCTGCTCGAAGTGGCGCGGGGAGGGGAGCACCTGGGACAGCTCGCCCGGCATGCCGGAGTTGGGCCACTTCTCGTACGCGAGCCGCGCCCCGGAGTCCTCGCTGTCGGCGTACGCCGCCTTGAAGCCGGCCTGGCACGGTTTGTCACCGCCGCCGTTCTCCCGGAACCGGCGGACCAGCTCGCCGTCGGGCATCGTGCTGACGTAGCCGTCGCCGATTCGGGCAGCCAGGTCCACCGCCTTCGGGCCGAACCCCGAGACGTAGACCGGCGGGGGCGTGTCGGGCAGCGTGTAGACCCGCGCGTGCTCGACGGTGTAGTGCTTGCCGTGGTGGTTGACGAACCCGCCTCGCCACAGCTCGCGCATCACCTCGACCGCCTCCTCCAGCATTTCCAGCCGGACGTCGGCCGGCGGCCAGGCGTCGCCGAGGATGTGCTCGTTGAGCGCCTCGCCGGAGCCGACGCCGAGCACGAAGCGCCCGGCGTGCAGGACCGCGCTGGTGGCCACGGCCTGGGCGAGCACCGCCGGGTGGATGCGGACGGTCGGGCAGGTCACCGCGGTGGTGACGGGCAGTGAGCAGACCTGGCTGAGCGCGCCGACGGTCGACCAGACGAAGGCGCTCTGCCCCTGCGCGTCCACCCACGGGTGGTAGTGGTCCGAGATCCACAGCGCCTCGAACCCGGCCCGTTCGGCGCCGCGCGCCTGCTCCAGCAGTTCCGCCGGGGTGTACTCCTCACTGGACAGGAAGTAGCCGATCCTCATCGTTCCCCCTCGCCGTCGCCCGTCGCCGGTCGCGTCGGGCCGACCGGGGATGCCGTACCCCGGACGAGGACGGATCAGTCTCAGCGGCGGCCGAACATGGCCCGGATGGCGGCGAGCAGCAGCAGGCCCCCGACCACCACGCCGAGCAGGCGTACGCCGGGGATGTCGGCCGGTGAGGTGGCGTCGGCGAGCGGCAGCAGATCCATTCCCGCACTGTCGCACGCCGCCTCCGGCGGCACCAGGCGGTAACAGTAAGGTTTATTGACTATTCCAATGGCCGGTGTGACCATGGGCAGCACCGCGACGGCGACGGGCCGTCGGAGACCACACGGGGGTACGGGAGCCGCATGAGCGACCGGAGCGAGCGAATCATCGGGCACAGCGCCTCGGAGCCTCATGACGCCGCCAGCGTAACGGCTGCGGCGTCATGAGCGAGCGCAACCTGGCGGGCCTGGCGGCCGCCGTCCTGCAACCCGGCTTCGTTGGCACCACCCCGCCCGACTGGGTCAGCCGCTGGCTCGGCGAGGGGCTCGGCGCGGTGGTCCTCTTCGCCCGCAACGTCGTCGACCCCGGCCAGCTAGCCGCGCTCACCGCCACCCTGCGCGCCGAACGCCCCGACGTGCTGGTCGCCATCGACGAGGAAGCCGGCGACGTCACCCGGATCGAGTCGGCGCTGGGCAGCTCCCGCCCGGGCAACTTCGCCCTCGGCGCGGTCGACGACCCGGAGCTGACCGAGGAGGTGGCCCGGGACCTCGGCGCCGACCTCGCCGCGCTCGGCGTCACCCTCAACTACGCCCCGGACGCCGACGTCAACAACAACCCGGCCAACCCGGTGATCGGCGTACGGTCCTTCGGCGCCGACCCGCAGCTGGTCGCCCGGCACACCGCCGCCTGGGTGCGCGGCCTGCAGTCCGCCGGCGTCGCCGCCTGCGCCAAGCACTTCCCCGGCCACGGCGACACGCGGGTCGACTCGCACCACGACCTGCCCCGCATCGGGGCCAGCCGGGCCCGCCTCGACGCCGGCGAGCTGGTCCCGTTCCGGGCCGCCGTGGCGGCCGGGGTGCAGGCCGTGATGACCGGGCACCTGCTCGTGCCCGCCCTCGACGAGGAGCTGCCGGCCACCCTCAGCCCCCGCATCCTCGGCGACCTGCTCCGCGACGAGCTGGGCTTCTGCGGCGTGGTGGTCACCGACGCGGTGGAGATGCGCGCGGTCACCGACCGGTACGGCTTCGCCGGCGCGGCCGTGCGCGCCCTCGCCGCCGGGGCCGACGCGGTCTGCGTCGGCGGCGAGCGGGCCGACGAGGACGCCGCCCGGCACCTGCGCGACGCCATCGTCGCCGCCGTCGTCGCCGGAGAACTGCCCGAGGAACGGCTCGCCGAGGCGGCCAAGCGGGTCGGTCAGCTCGCCGCCTGGACGGTGGCCGCCCGCGCCGACCGACCGGCCCGGGGCGTGCCGCCCGCCGACGGCTCGCCGGTCGGCCTGGCCGCCGCGCGCCGGGCGCTGCGGGTCAGCGGCGCCGCCGGTGACCTGCCCCTGGCCGCCCCCGCCCACGTGGTGGAGTTCGTCCCGCCCCGCAACATCGCCATCGGTCCGGAGACCCCGTGGGGCATCGCCGCGCCGCTGGCCGCGCTGCGGCCCGGCACCACCGGCGCGCGGTTCGCCGAGGCCGAGGTGCCGGCGGAGCCGATCGCCGGGGTCGACGGCCACCCGCTCGTCCTGGTCGTCCGCGACCTGCACCGGCACGACTGGATGCGGGCCGCCGTCACGCGGGCCCTCGCCGCCCGGCCGGACGCGGTCGTGGTGGAGCTGGGCGTGCCCGAGCTGGTCGTCGGCCGGGTGCACGTGGCCACCCACGGCGCCACCCGCGCCGGCGCGCGGGCCGCCGCCGAACTGCTCGCCGGCCCCCGCTGACCTCGCCGCCCGGCGGAAGATCCACCCCCGCTTGCGGCAGGTCGCGGTGTCCGGTGAGGCGGACACCGCGACCTGCCGCACCGCACGAGAATGATCGTCGGGCCCCGCCAGTGCTATGCCGGCTCGAAGACCAGGTCGGCGTACTCGGGGTGCCGTTCGATGAACGCCCGCACGAACGGGCACTGCGGCACCACCCGGCCGCCCTGCTCGCGCACCTGGTCCAGGGTGGCCCGGATCAACGCGCCACCGACCCCCATGTCCTGGAACTCCGGGCGCACCTCGGTGTGGGTGAACACCCGCACCCCACCCCGCGGCAGGTATGCCGTGAAGCCGGCCAGCGCGTTGTCGACCAGGATCTCGAAGCGGTGCTCGGCGGGATTCTCCTCGACCAGGAAGTTCACCGGCCCATTGTCTCCCGCCGCCCGGCCAACCGGTCCAGTTCGGTCACCAACCGGTCCACCTCGTCGGCCGTGTTGTAGTGGTAGAGGCTGGCCCGGACCGCCCCGCCGTCCGCCCGCAGCCCCATCGTCTGGAAGTACTCGTAGGCGTAGTAGTCACCGGAGGAGAGGCAGAGCCCCGCCTCGCCCAGCGCCGCTGCCAGCCCGGCCGGCGACCACCCGGCGAGCCGGAAGGACACCGTCGGGCAGCGCCGCGCGGCGGCCCCGTACCCGGTGACCGCGGGGTTGGCGGCCAGCCCGGCCAGCAGCCGGTCGAAGAGCGACTCCTCGTACGCCTGCGCGGCGGCCAGGCCGGCCCGGACCCGCTCCCGCCGGTCGCCGGTGGCGGTCGGGTCCAGCCCGGCCAGGTGGTCCACCGCGGCGGCCAGCCCGGCCAGCAGCGGGAAGCTCGGCGTGCCCAGCTCGAACCGGTCCGGCACGGCGTCGGCGGAGGGGAGCAGCTTGGCCGGGTGCAGTGACTCCCACCGGGCCGGGTCGGCCACCATCGCCGCCACGTGCGGGCCGGACCACTTGTAGGCGCTGGTGACCAGGAAGTCCGCGCCCATCGAGGCGAGGTCGGTCGGGCCGTGCGGCACCGCGTGCACCCCGTCGACGCAGACCAGCGCGCCGGCCGCGTGCGCGGTCTTGGCGATCGCGGCCACGTCCGGCACGGTGCCGATCGCGTTGCTGCCGGCGGTCACCGCGACCAGCCGGGTCCGCTCGCCCACCAGTTCGGCGTACTGGCCGGCGGGCAGTTCACCGGTGGCCGGGTCGAACTCCGCCCAGCGCACGGTCGCGCCAGCGGCCTCCGCCGCCCGCACCCAGGGCCGCACGTTCGCGTCGTGGTCGAGCCGGGAGACCACCACCTCGTCGCCCGGGCGCCAGGTGTCGCCGAGGGTCCGGGCCAGGGTGTACGTCAGGGCCGTCGCGCTCGGCCCGAGCACCACCCCCCGCGGTGCCGCGCCGAGCAGGTCGGCCACCGCGACGCGGGCGGCGTCGACCAGCTCCAGCGCGCGCCGGCCGGGCCCGAAGGCGGGGGTGCGGTTGCCGAGCGCGGTGCGCATCGCCCCGCTGACCGCGTCGATCACCGACTGCGGGGTCTGGGTGCCCCCGGCGCCGTCGAAGTGGGCGAAACCCTCGGTGAGGGCGGGGTAGGCGGCCCGGGTCCGGGCGATGTCGAAGGGCATGACCGGACCCTAACGCGGCGCCCCACGACGTTCGATGATCACTCGGGCGGTGCCGGTTCGTCGCCGTCTCGTACCCTTGATCGGGTGACGACGCGATTCGGTACTCCGCTGACCCCCACCCGCCGGGCTGCCGGCCTGCTGGCCGGCCTGGCGCTCGGCGTGGCCGTGCTGGCCGGATGCAGCTCAGAGGGGGCCGAGACCGACTGCGGCCTGGACGCCTGCACGGTCACCTTCGACCGGGGCGTCGAAGCCCGCGCCACCGTCCTCGGCGTCGAGGCCAAGCTCGTCGGCGCCCAGGGCGACCAGGTCACCGTCGAGGTCGCCGGCGAGCAGCTCTCCCTCACCGTCGGCCAGCAGGCCACCGAGGTGGGCGGCTTCGCGGTCAGCCTGGACAGCGTCACCGACCAGCAGGTGACGATCCAAGTGGCGCGCGGGTCCAGCAGCTGACGGGTGCCGCGCCACGTTTGGGGATCTTCGCATTCGGAGCTTGTGGCGCCATGTCTCTCACCCGGAACGCCGAAGCCACCGCCGCCCGCACCGCGGACAGCCGCTGGCTGGAACTCCTCGCCCGGGCCGGTTTCCTCGGCTACCAGGACGCGGGCCAGTGCTCCGCCCTTCAGGCCGGGGGGAAGGCCCGCGCGGGGAGGGCCGCCGAGCAGGGCAGGGAACGCGTCCGGGAGCGGATCGCCTCCGCCGGCCGGACGGTCGTCTACCTCTACTTCGCCTCGACCGCCGTCAAGGTCCTCAAGGACGCCGGCCCCAACAGCGCCGACCAGCAGGAGGCGTAGCCCAGGCAGCGACGACGGTGAGGCGCGCAGCGAGGCGTTCGTCGGGCCCGAGGAACACGCCGACGCCCGCCGCTGAACGACCCCCTCCGACCGCACCCGCCGACCGGCCTGCACGCCGGTCGGCGGGTGCTTCGTCGTACCGGCTTCCGCGTTTCGCCGGACGCTGCGGGCCCACCTGCGGTCAGATGTGGTTGGGTCACTGCGCGCAGGATTGACGGGCGGCGACTCCGGGCATACAGCGCGGTGATGATGAAAGGAGGACAGCATGGCTGACGTCGCGAACCACCAGACGTCCCGGACCGGGAGCGAGCCGTCCACCGCCGAACTGGTGCAGCGGGCCACCGAGCAGGTCTCCCGCCTCGTCCGGGACGAACTGGCGCTGGCCCGGGCGGAGTTGACCCAGAAGGGCAAGCACGCCGGGATCGGAATCGGTCTCTTCGGCGGGGGCGGGGCGCTGGCCCTGTACGGGCTCGGCGCGCTGGTCGCCGCCGCGGTGCTGCTGCTCGCGCTGGCGATGCCCGCGTGGCTGGCCGCCCTGATCGTGGCGGTGGCGCTCTTCCTGCTCGCCGGCGTCCTCGCCCTGGTCGGTAAGAAGCAGGTCAGCCGTGCGGTCCCGCCGGTGCCGGCGTCGACGGTGCAGAGCGTCCGGGCGGACGTGGACGTGGTCACCGCCGCCGTGAAGGACAGGGGACGGGCATGACGGGCAACGGGACCGGCGACACCGAGGCGCTCCGCGAGGAGATCCGGCGCACCCGGGTGGAGTTGGGCGAGACGATGGAGCTGTTGGCCGCCCGGGCCGACGTCAAGGCCCGGCTGCGGGAGTCCGCCGGCCAGGCGAAGGAGCGGATGCGCGAGCAGGCCGCGCTGACGCTGGCCCGGGTGCGTGGGCAGGCGGCGCAGAAGGCTGACGTGGCGCGGGCGCAGGCGTCCGGGAAGGGGCAGGCGGTCCGGCGCAGCCCGGTGCCGTGGGCGACGGTCGCGGCCGGCGCCGTTGCGGCGGTGGTCGTGCTGCTGATCGTGCGAGGGAGGCGCAGGTGAGCAAGGGCATCAGCAGGGCCGCGTACAAGCCCGTCGGGGTGCTGCTCGGCCTGGCCGCCGGTACGGTCGCCGGGGCGATCTTCCGGCAGGTCTGGAGGGTGACCGCCGGTGACGGCGATGCGCCCAGCGCCACCGACGAGGACCGCCGCTGGGGCGAGATCCTGGCCGCGGCCGCGTTGCAGGGCGCCATCTTCGCGGTCGTCCGGGCCGCTGTGGACCGGGGCGGCGCAGTCGGCGTACGACGGCTGACCGGCCGCTGGCCGGACTGAGCCGCAGAGGTCGAATGCCCCCCACCCGCATCGACGGGTGGGGGGCCTTTCGCACGGCCGGAGACACCCAGCCAGCGGATCATCGGCATCCGTCAGGTCACATGTCGGAGAATTTCGTCGGGTAGGCTGTGCAGAGTTTTTGCGTACGTGGTTTGCTGTCCCCGCTGTTGCGAGATGGCGTGGGTTGAGAGAAGTCTCCTTCGTGGGGGCCGCCTCAGGCGCCGCTGCTCGAAAACGGCCAATCGGCCGCACGGCGTGCTCGGCCGCCAGTTTTAGAAGGAGATTCACATGGCGCAGGGAACCGTGAAGTGGTTCAACGCTGACAAGGGCTTCGGCTTCATCACCGTCGACGGCGGGGGTGCTGACGTGTTCGTCCACTTCTCGGCCATCCAGTCCAGCGGCTACCGCTCGCTGGAGGAGAACCAGCGGGTGGAGTTCGAGATCGCCCAGGGTCAGAAGGGTCCGCAGGCCGAGCAGGTCCGCCCCCTCTGAGCAGTGCCGGTCGGCAGCCGCCGGCCCTGGTGATCCGGCCCCCCGGATCGACGAGAGAAGCCCCGTGTCCTGCAGGGACGCGGGGCTTTCCGCGTATCCGGGCCCAGGTGCGCCGGCGACCGCCGCCGGTTGGCCCGCCGCGCGGCCACCGGACGGGTCGGTCAGGTGCGGCGACGGGTCCGCAGGCCGCGCCAGAGCACCACGAGTCCGATCAGGATCAGCACCGGCCCGACCACCGCCCAGATCCGCTGGTCGGTCATCGCGCTGCCGCCGACATACCCGAGGCCCTGCACCGTCCACACCGCCCCGACCACCACGGCCAGCAGCCCGAGGGTGAGTGTCAGCCAGCCCCTCATGGTTCCTCCTCGCCTCCGCCGGTGGACCCGGCCCTCCGGTCAGCATGCGGCCCGCCGGGGCGGTACGCGAGCACCGCGCCGGTGCGGCTCACCGAACTGCCGCCAGGATGCCCCGTCCTTCAGGGCGGGGAGGAATGGTGGTCATGTTTGCCTCAGCCATGATCGGCCTTTCTGGTTAGATTGGTCCCTGTGAGGACGGCGTACAAGTGTCGGGCGTACCCGACACCGGAGCAGGCCGGCGTGCTGAACCGTACGTTCGGCTGTGTCCGTGTGGTCTGGAACCGCACCCTCGCCGCCCGCCACGCCCGCTACCACGGCGAGGGCAAGTCGACGTCGTACGCGGAGACTGACCGGGCGCTGACCGAGATGAAGCGGCTGCCGGAGTTGACGTTCCTCAACGAAGTCAGCTCCGTGCCGTTGCAGCAGACGTTGCGGCACCAGCACACCGCGATGACCGCGTTCTTCGCCAAGCGCGCCCGCTACCCCCGGTACAAGTCGCGGCACGGCCGCCAGTCCGCCTCGTACACCCGTTCGGCCTTCCGGATGCGTGACGGGCAACTGTCCCTCGGCAAAGCCCCGGGAACGCTGCGGGTCGTGTGGTCGTGGCCGGATGTGGACGTGACCGCGCTGGACCCGTCGACGGTGACCGTGTCGCGTGATCCGGATGGCCGCTGGTACGTCACCTTCGCCGTCGACGTCGACGTCGACGCCTCGGACGGCCCCGAACCGGCCGGTCGGGTTGTCGGCGTCGACCTCGGCCTCACGGACTTCGCGGTACTGTCCCAGCTGGTGCCGGGCCTGACCGACGATGAGGGCAGGATCGCTCACCCGAAGCACATGGAGCGCCGCGAACGCCGGTTGAAGCGGTACCAGCGGATGATGGCCCGCAAGCGGAAAGGTTCCGCGAACCGGGCCAAGGCCAAGCAGAAGGTCGCCCGCGCGCACTCCCGGGTGCGGGATGCCCGCCGTGACTTCCTCCATAAGACCGGCACAGCCTTGGTGCGCCGGTTCGACGCCATCGCGGTTGAGGATCTGGCGGTGGCGAACATGGTCCGTAACCGCAGCCTCGCCAAGGCGATCTCCCGCACCGGCTGGGCCGAGTTCCGGACCCTGCTGGCCTACAAAGCGCACCGCGACGGCCGGCACCTCGCCGTCGTGGACCGCTGGTATCCGTCCAGCAAGACCTGCTCGGCGTGCGGGCATCTGCTCGCCACACTCTCGCTCGGCACACGTCACTGGACGTGTCCGAGTTGCGGCACCCGGCATGACCGGGACGTCAACGCCGCCAAGAATCTCGTTGTCGCCGCCGGGCTGGCGGAGACGAAAAACGCCTGCGGAGCGGACGTCAGACACGAGGGGCAACCTTCCGTGCAGTCTGCGATGAACCAGGAACCCTCCCGGGTGACCGGGGGAATCCCCCGCCTTTAGGCGGGGGAGGATGTCAACATCGGTCGTGCACCCGGGGACGGACCAGTTCGTCGTAGACCGCCCGGACTGTGTCCCGATCGGCGGCCGTCAGCGGCGGCAGGTCGGCCGCCGCAGCGTTGCCCCGCGCCTGCGCGGCGTCCCGCGCGCCGGGGATGACCACCGTGACGCCGGGCTGGTCGATGATCCAGCGCAGCGCGAACTGGGCCATCGTCCGGTCCGAGCCGACCAGTGGGGCGAGCCGCCGGACGACCGTCAGGCCGAGGTCGTAGTCGACCCCGGAGAAGGTCTCGCCGACGTCGAAGCTCTCCCCATGCCGGTTGAAGGTGCGGTGGTCGTCGGCGGGGAAGGTGGTGTGCTCGTCGTACCGGCCGGAGAGCAGGCCGCTGGCCAGCGGCACCCGGGCGATGACGCCCACCCCGGCTGCGGCGGCGGCCGGCAGCACCTGCTCCAGGGGCTTGAGCCGGACCGCGTTGAGGATGATCTGCACGCTCGCCACCCCGGGCCGGGCGATGGCGGTGAGCGCCTGGTCGCAGGTCTCCACGCTGACGCCGTACCCGGCGACGCGGTTCTCGGCGACCAGCGTGTCGAGGGCGTCGAAGACCCGGTCGTCGGCAAAGACGGCCGTCGGGGGGCAGTGCAGCTGGACCAGGTCCAGGGTGTCCGTCCCGAGGTTGGCGCGGGACCGGTCGGTCCAGGCCCGGAAGTTGTCCAGGGTGTACGCCTCCGGCGTCTGCTCCACCCGGCGGCCCATCTTCGTGGCGACAGTCAGGCCGTGCCCGGGCCGCTCGCGCAGGAACCGCCCGATCAGCTGCTCGCTGCGTCCGTCGCCGTAGACGTCGGCGGTGTCCAGGAAGGTGACCCCGGACTCCACGGCGGCGGCGAGGATGGCCAGGGCGGCGCTCTCGCTGACCTGGCCCCAGTCGGCCCCGAGCTGCCAGGCGCCGAGGCCGACGACGCCCACCCGCCGGCCGAGTCGGTCGAAGCTGCGCTGTTCCATCCGACCGAGCCTAGTGATCGCCTTGCCGGGTCGCCGCACGGGCCGTAGGGTCATAGCAAGACGTACGTACGGTTTGGAGGCTGTGATGTGGGACCCGACGACCTACCTGCGCTACGGCGATGAACGGTCCCGGCCGTTCCACGACCTCGTCGCCCGCATCCCGGCCGACCGGCCGCGCACCGTGGTCGACCTCGGTTGCGGGCCCGGCACCCTGACCGCCACTCTCGCTGCCCGCTGGCCGGCCGCCGAGGTCCGCGGCATCGACTCGTCCCCGGAGATGATCGCCCGGGCCGCCGCCCTCGACGCCCCGGTCGAGTTCACCGTCGGTGACGTCCGGGACTGGCGGCCCGCACCCCACGTCGACGTGCTCGTCTGCAACGCCGTGCTGCAGTGGGTCCCGGACCATCGGGACCTGCTCGCCCGCTGGTCCCGCGAGCTGCCGACCGGCGCCTGGCTGGCGTTCCAGGTCCCCGGCAACTTCGACGCCCCCTCGCACCGGGCGCTGCGCGAGGTCGCCCGTCGGGACCGCTGGGCCGCCACGCTGGCGCCGCTGCTGCGCGACGCCCCGGTCGACGACGCCGTCGAATACGCCGCGTCGCTGGCCGCCGCCGGCTGCGCGGTCGACGCCTGGGAGACTGTCTACGTGCACCTGCTGCCGGCCGACCCCGTCGCCGACCACCCGGTGCTGGCCTGGATGGAGGGCACCGCTCTGCGTCCGGTCCGGGCCGCGCTGGACGCCGCCGGCTGGGCGGCCTTCCGGGCCGAGCTGGGCGCACGCCTCGCCGAGGCGTACCCGGTGCGGCAGGGTCAGGTGTACTTCCCGTTCCGCCGGATCTTCGTGATCGCCCGCACGGGCGCCCGTGCAGAGGAGAACCTGTGACCGATCTGCCCACCTTCATCGCCGGACTGCCCAAGGTGGAGCTACACGTGCACCACGTCGGCTCCGCGTCACCCCGGATCGTCGCCGAGCTGGCCGCCCGGCACGAGGGGCGCAGCCCGGTCCCGGCGGACCCGGAGGCGCTCGCCGACTACTTCGCGTTCCGCGACTTCGCCCACTTCATCGAGGTCTACCTCAGCGTCGTGGACCTGATCCGGGACCCGGAGGACGTCTGGATCCTCACCCACGAGGTCGCCCGCGAGCTGGCCCGCCAGCAGGTCCGGTACGCCGAGCTGACCGTCACCCCGTACTCGCACGTGCGCCGGGGCATCCCCGCCCCGGCGTTCTGCGAGGCGATCGAGGACGCCCGCAAGCGGGCCGAGGCCGACTTCGGCATCGCCCTGCGCTGGTGCTTCGACATCCCGGGCGAGGCCGGGCTGCCGGCGGCGGAGGAGACCCTGCGGGTCGCCCTGGACCAGCGGCCGGACGGGCTGATCAGCTTCGGCCTCGGCGGACCGGAGATCGGGGTGCCCCGGCCGCAGTTCAAGCCGTACTTCGACCAGGCCCGGGCGGCCGGGCTGCGCTCGGTGCCACACGCGGGCGAGACCACCGGCCCGCAGACAGTCTGGGACGCCCTGCGCGACCTGGGCGCGGAGCGGATCGGGCACGGCATCTCCGCCGCCGAGGACCCGGAGCTGCTGGCGTACCTGGCCGAGCACCGGATCGCCCTGGAGGTCTGCCCGACCTCCAACGTCCGTACCCGGGCCGTGGCGCACCTTTCCGAGCACCCGCTTCGGCGGCTGGTCGACGCCGGCGTGCTGGTCACCATCAACTCCGACGACCCGCCGATGTTCGGCACCACCCTGAACGACGAGTACGCGGTGGCAGCCCGGCTGCTCGACCTCGGCCCCGACGGGCTGGCCGGGCTGGCCCGGGACGCGGTGACCGCCTCGTTCCTCGAACCGGCGGAGAAGGCCCGGATCAGCGCCGAGATCGACGCCTGGTCGGCAGCCGCGACGCGCTGAGCGGGCGCGGCCGGGCGACACCAACCGGCCAGCGCCGGCGGGCGGCCTGTCGGGTCGGTGAGAGGTGGGGCGCGCGGCGGGGGCGGGTGTGGGGGGACCGTACCCCCGCCGCGCGCTCGGGCTCCACCGGCCGGCAGTTGTCAGGGGCGACAGACCGGTGGAACTGATGGGATCCCCTTGATCCTCGCAGCGCGCGACGGGTCTGCGGCCCGCGTTAATCCGGATCTAAGGAAGACTTGCGCCGCCCCACAAGGTGGGCCCGTCCCTCGCCGGCAGGTGTCAGTCGTCGGAGGAGCGCTGGCGGGACCACCGGCGCCCGCCGGTCTTCTGCTCCCGGGCCTCCCGGGCCATCCGGCCGACCAGCCCGAAGCGGTTGACCTGCCGGGGCGTCGCCTCCGGGTCGACCAGCAGCATCACCACGCTGGCCCCGCCCAGCCGGGCCCGGTCGATGCTCACCGAACCGTTGGCCTGCAACGCCACCCGCTTGGCGATGTCCAGCCCCAGCCCGGTGGAGCCCTGGTCGCTGGTGCCCCGGCGCAGCGCCCGGTCCGGGTTGGCGATGCCCGGCCCGGCGTCGTCGATCCGGATCGCCACGTACCCGTCCCGGCGGGAGACCGCCACCTCGAACGCCGTCCCCTGCGGGGTGTAGCGGAACACGTTGCCGATCACCGCGTCCAGCGCCGCGGCCAGCTCGGCGCGGGGCACCAGCGCCGGGATGCGCAGCTGGGCGCCGCTGACCTGGTGCGGCCGGTTCTGGTCGCCGGCGAGGGCCGCCCAGAACACCATCCGGTCCCGGACCACCTCGCTGACGTCGCACTCCGCCGGCCCGGCCTCGTGGGCCACCGCCTTGCGGGTGGTCTTGATCAGCACGTCGATCTCGCCCTCCAGGGTGACGATCGCCTGCCGGATCCGGCGGATCGTGCGGCGCCGGTCCAGCTCCGCCGGGCTGAACGCGCCGACGCTGGTGTCGTCGGAGTCCAGCCCCTCGGCGTCCAGCCGCAGCACGGTCAGCGGGGTGCGCAGCCGGTGCGACAGGTCCGCCACCAGCTCCCGTTCGTCGGTGCGGGCGGCGACGAGCCGGTCGGCCATCCGGTTGAACGCGTACCCGGCCTCGGCCAGCTCCCGGGGGCCGCTCGGTTCGACCCGGACGCCCAGGTCGCCGTCGCCGACGGCCAGGGCGGCCTTGACCAGCTCCCGGGTGGAGTCGACCGCCCGGGCCGCGACCCGGTCCACCACGATCACGGTGGCCCCGACCAGGGCCACAGCGACGGCGGTCAGCAGCAGCCAGGTGCCGCCGGAACCGTCGTCGAGGTCGGCCTCGGGCACGAAGACCTCCACCACGACGACCCGTTCGTCGAGCACCACCGGGTCCAGCCGCAGCACCCCGCCGGAGACCTCGGTGACCACGGACCGCTTCTCGGCGCGGGCCCGCTGCAGTTCCGCCTCGGAGGCCCGGCCGGCGGTCTCGTCCGCGCCCAGCCCGTGTACCACCGGCCGGGTGGCCGGGTCGTCCCCGCTGGCCTCCACGGCCCGCCGCACGGCCGCCGGTTCGGTGCTGACCGCGAGCGCCCCGGTGACCAGCGCGCTGCGCCGCGCCGCGTCGGCCAGCGCCGTGTCGCGGACGTCGTCGCGCAGGCTGAACCCGAGCGGAACCAGGAACGCCAGCGCGACCAGCGCGCACATGCCGGCCGTGAGGTAGGCCAACGCCAGCCTCAGTCCGGGGCCACCAGCCGGAAGCCCACCCCCCGCACGGTGCGCAGGTAACGCGGCTTCGCCGCGGACTCGCCCATCTTTCGGCGTAGCCAGTAGAGGTGAACGTCGATGGTCTGATCCTCGCCGACCGACGGCTGCCGCCATACCTCCTCCAAGAGCTCCCGCCGGGAGACTACCCGGCCGGGTCGTGCGGCGAGATACGCCAGCAGGTCGAATTCCTTGCGGGTCAGCGCCAGCGGCTCCCCGTCGAGCACCGCGCTGCGCTCGCCCACGTCCACCCGCAGACCGCCCACCGCGTGCACCGCCGGCTGCACCGTACGGCTGGCCCGGCCGACCCGCCGCAGCACGGTGGTGATCCGGGCTTCGAGGTGGGCACCGGTGAACGGCTTGACCATGTAGTCGTCCGCGCCGGCCCGCAGCAGCCGGACCACCGACTGCTCGTCGTCGCGGGCGGTGGCGATGATGATCGGGACGTCGGTGATGCCGCGCAGCATCCGCAGCGCGTCCGAGCCGTCGAGGTCGGGCAGGCCGAGGTCCAGTACGACGAGGTCGGGGGTCTCGGCGGCGACCCGGCGCAACGCGTCCAGCGCCGTGCCGACCGCGTGCACCGAGTGGCCCCGCTCGCTGAGGGAACGCAGCATCGCGCCGCGTACGACGTGGTCGTCTTCGACCAGGAGCACGGTGGCCACCTCAGCACCGTACTGCTCGTGGCAAGTTGATCGCGTTGCGGCGGGCCCGCCGACCGGGCAAGCTGGCACGACGATGACGTTCACGCTGTTTCCCGACACCCGGCTGGCCCTGGCCCGGGACAGTCTGGCCGGCCTCTCCGTCGGCGACGCCCTGGGTTCGCAGTTCTTCGTTCCGGGCCGCCGACCGGACGACATGGCCGCCGGCCGGCTCCCACCTCCGCCCTGGCAGTGGACCGACGACACCGAGATGGCCTGCTCGGTCGTGGCGGAACTCGCCGAGCACGGGGACGTCGACCGGGACCGCCTCGCGTTGGCCTTCGCCGAGCGGTGCGAGCCGTACCGGGGTTACGGGCCGGGCGCGGTGGTGATCCTGCGGCTGATCCGCACCGGCACGCCGTGGCCGGTGGCCGCCGCGTCCGCGTTCGACGGGCAGGGTTCCTGCGGCAACGGCGCGGCGATGCGGGTCGGGCCGCTCGGCGCCTGGTTCGCCGACTCCACCGCCCGGGCGGCGGCGCGGGCCCGCGCGTCCGCCGAGGTCACCCACGCCCACCCCGAGGGGATCGCCGGCGCGGTGGCGGTGGCCGTCGCCGCCGCGCTCGCCGCCCGGGCCCGCCTGGACGGCGACCGCCCCGACCCGCTCCGGCTGCTCGCCGCGGTCGCCGCCACGCTGGACCCCGTCGCCGAGGTCCACCGCGGGATACGCCGCGCCGCGGGGCTGCTCGGCCGGGGCCTGCCGGAGGTCGTCGAGGCGCTCGGCAACGGCTCCCGGGTCACCGCCCAGGACACCGTGGCGTTCACCCTCTGGGTCGCCGCCACCCATCTCGACGACTACCCGGCGGCGATCCGGGCCTGCGTCGAGGCGGGCGGGGACGTCGACACCACCGCCGCGATCGTCGGCGCGATCGTGGCCGCCCACACCGGGGTCGGCACGACGGGCGGGGTACCGGACGGCTGGCTGGCGGCGCGGGAGCCGCTGCCCGACTGGGCGCGCTGACCTCAACGCGACCCCACCGGCTCGCCCCGGACGCCGGCGGCCGGGCGCTCGCCGTCGGGCTGCTCCCGCGTCGACGGCTCGCCCTCGGGCTGGTCGCCCTCGACGTCGTCGGCCGGGTCGGCCCGGTGCCGCCCCCGGCTGACCGCCCAGCCGACCAGGGCGCCGCCGCCGAGGCCGATCAGCAGACCGCCGCCGAGCAGGACGTCCGCACTCGGTCCGCCGTCCCCCGCACCGGGCTCGGCCGGCGCGGCGTCGTCCCGGCCCCCGGCCGGCGCGGCGGCGTCCGGGTTGCCGTGGTCGTGTCCGGTCGCCGCCTCAGGGGCCGCCGGGAGCAGGGCCAGCGCCCCGGCCACCGCGGCGGCCAGTGCGAGGCCGGCCCGGCGGCCGCCGTTCCGGGTGATCGCCATCTGTGTCCCCATCCGTCTGCACGCGGCCGGCACGGCTTCCGGCCACACCCGGTAGTTCGGATCGGGGAATGAAAGGTTCAACGGGACTTAGCGAGGAATCCCGGTCCTTCAGGGCCGGGAGGAATCGCGTCACGAGCCTGGACGTTTCTGGTTTTCGATGTACTCGCGGATGACGGCGAGGGGTGCCCCGCCGCACGATCCGGCGAAGTACGACGGCGACCATAGGTGGCCGTGCATGATGTGCCGGTTGATCCGGCCGGTGAACTCCTGCCGCAGGTAGTGCGCGGAAACACCCTTGAGTCGGTTGACCAGGGTCGAGATCGGCAGTTTCGGCGGGTAGTGGACGAGCAGGTGGACGTGGTCGTCTTCGCCGTTGAACTCCCGCAGTTCCGCGCCGAGTTTGGCGCACACGTCGGCCATGATCTGCCCGCACCGGGTGAGCATGATGTCGTTGAGCACGTCTCGTCGGTACTTGGTGATGAAGACAAGATGCACGTGCAGGTTGTGGACGACGCTGCGGCCCCGCCGGACGTCGGGGTCTGGGGTCCACCGTGGTGACATAGACAAGCTGCTATATTGTGGACGTGAAGATCGTCGTTCGGGTTCGGCTGTACCCGGACACCGCCCAGGGGGTGGCGCTTCGGGCGACGCTGGATCTGTGCAACGAGGCCGCTGACCTCGCCTCGGCTGAGGCGTTCCAGCGGCGGATCTACTCGAAGCAGGCGCTGCAGCGACTCACCTACGGCCGTCTGAAGGCCTTGGTTCTGTCGGCCCAGCCGGCGATCCACGTTGCCCGCAAGGTTGCCGGCGCGTACGCCACCCTGAAGGCCAACATCCGTGCTGGCAATCTCGGCAAGCCCGGGTCGAAGCGGCGCGCCAGGGTCGAGTCGAAGCCGATCAGGTTCCGGGCGGACGCGGCTCAGCCGTTTGACGACCGCTGCCTGTCGTGGCAGTTCGCCGACCGTACGGTGTCGATCTGGGCCGTCGGCGGCCGGTTGAACCGAGTCCGGTTCGGCTGCTCGCAGCAGCAGTACGCGACCCTGGTGGTGCACCGGCAGGGCGAGTCTGACCTGGTATGCCGTGACGGAAAGTGGTTCCTGTACGCCACCTGCGACATCCCCGACGCCGAGGTGAAGGAGCCTGAGGGGTTCCTCGGCGTCGACCTGGGCATCGCCAACATCGCCACCACCAACGACGGCACCCGACACTCCGGCAAGGGCCTCAACCGGGTCAGGCATCGTAATCAGCGGCTGCGGGCGAAGCTTCAGCGCATCGGCACCAAGTCCGCCAAGCGGCTGTTGAAGGCCCGCCGCCGTAAGGAAGCCCGGTTCGCGGCCGACACCAACCATCGCATCGCCAAGCAGATCGTGACCGAGGCCGAACGCACCGGCCGTGGTATCGCCCTGGAAAACCTCACGGGCATCCGCGACCGGGTACGGCTCCGACGGCCCCAGCGGGTCACCCTGCACTCGTGGGCATTCCACCAACTCGGCCAGTACATCGCCTACAAGGCGACCCGGGCCGGGCTGGCGCTCGTCCACGTGGACCCGGCGTACACCTCGCAGGGCTGCTCCGCCTGCGGGCACATCGCCAAGGCCAACCGGCCGAACCAATCCACCTTCCGGTGCACGTCGTGCGGCTTCGCTGAACACGCCGACGTGAACGCAGCCCGCAACATCGCCACACGCGGTGTCGCGGACTGGGCAGCAGTCAGCCTGCCGAACGCGGCGTGACCGGTGCAGCCAGCATCGAGCACGATCTGCAAGCTCGGCCCTTCAGGGCCGAGAAGCTGACTCCGCGCCGACACGAGCTGCCGCGCGGGCGACACGCGGTCCCATCCTTTCCCGACGTCCGGGCGGAAAGGGGCGACCGATAGCATCGCAGGAGCCGGAACCGGCACCATCCGTACCGTCTGCAGCTGAGGAGTCACCGTGTCCGCATCCCGTACCCCCGTCGTGGCCGACCCCGTCGTCGTCGCCGCCGGGACGACGGCGGCCGATGCGGTGGCCGCGGCTGGGCTGCCCGTGGCCGGGCCGAAGGCGATCGTGGTGGTCCGCGACCCGCAGGGTCAGCTGCGCGACCTGGACTGGAAGCCGGCCGAGGAGACCACCGTCGAGCCGGTCACCCTCGATTCACCGGACGGGCTCAACGTGCTGCGCCACTCGACGGCGCACGTGCTCGCCCAGGCCGTGCAGGACGTCTTCCCGGAGGCCAAGCTCGGCATCGGCCCGCCCATCGAGAACGGCTTCTACTACGACTTCGCGGTCGACAAGCCGTTCCAGCCCGACGACCTGGGCAAGCTCGAGAAGCGGATGCAGGAGATCATCAAGTCCGGCCAGCGGTTCCGCCGCCGCCGCTTCAACAGCATGGACGAGGCGAAGGCCGAACTGGCCGCCGAGCCGTTCAAGCTGGAGCTCATCGACGTCAAGGGGGAGGGGCTGGACTCCTCCGAGGTGATGGAGGTGGGCGGCGGCGAGCTGACCATCTACGACAACCTCGCCGCCAACGAGGAGAAGGTCTGCTGGTCGGACCTGTGCCGCGGGCCGCACCTGCCCAACACCCGGCTGATCGGCGCCTTCAAGCTGATGCGCTCGGCCGCCGCCTACTGGCGTGGCTCCGAGAAGAACCCGCAGCTCCAGCGGGTGTACGGCACCGCGTGGCCGACCCGGGACGAGCTCAAGGCGTACCTGAAGCTGCTGGAGGAGGCCGCCCGGCGCGACCACCGCAAGCTCGGCGCGGACCTCGACCTGTTCAGCTTCCCCGACGAGATCGGCTCCGGCCTGGCGGTCTTCCACCCCAAGGGCGGCATCATCCGCCGGGAGATGGAGAACTACTCGCGCCGCCGGCACGAGGCAGCCAGGTACGAGTTCGTCAACACCCCGCACATCACCAAGGCGCAGCTCTTCGAGACCTCCGGCCATCTGCCCTACTACGCCGACACGATGTTCCCGCCCATGCAGTTCGAGGGCGCGGACTACTACCTCAAGGCGATGAACTGCCCGATGCACAACCTGATCTTCAGGGCGCGCGGGCGGTCCTACCGGGAGCTGCCGCTGCGGCTGTTCGAGTTCGGCACGGTATACCGGTACGAAAAGTCCGGCGTGGTGCACGGCCTGACCCGGGTGCGCGGCCTGACCCAGGACGACTCGCACATCTACTGCACCCGCGAGCAGATGCCCGGCGAGCTGTCCGCCCTGCTGTCGTTCGTGCTGGACCTGCTGCGCGACTACGGCCTGGACGACTTCTACCTGGAGCTGTCCACCCGCGACGACTCGCCGAAGTTCATCGGGTCGGACGAGGACTGGGCGGAGGCGACCGAGGCGCTGCGCACCGCCGCCGAGTCTTCCGGGCTGGACCTGGTGCCCGACCCGGGCGGTGCGGCCTTCTACGGCCCGAAGATCTCGGTGCAGGCCAAGGACGCCATCGGTCGGACCTGGCAGATGTCCACCATCCAGGTCGACTTCAACCAGCCGGAGCGGTTCGGTCTGGAGTACCAGGCGGCGGATGGCACCCGGCAGCGGCCGGTGATGATCCACCGGGCGCTCTTCGGCTCGATCGAGCGCTTCTTCGGCGTGCTCACCGAGCACTACGCGGGCGCGTTCCCGGCCTGGCTGGCCCCGGTGCAGGTGGTCGGCATCCCGATCCGGGAGGACCACACCGACTACCTGCACGGCTTCGTCGCGGCGCTGCGCGCCGAGGGGATCCGCGCCCAGGTGGACGCCGGTGACGACCGGATGCAGAAGAAGATCCGCACCGCCCAGCAGCAGAAGATCCCGTTCATGGTGATCGCCGGCGACGACGACGTGGCCGCCGGCACGGTCTCCTTCCGGTACCGGGACGGCTCCCAGCGCAACGGGGTGCCGATGGCCGAGGCGGTCGCGCACGTGCTGGACGTGGTCGGTTCCCGCACCAACTCCGGGCCGTCCGCCAAGAGCTGACACCCGCAGCTCACCGCCGGGGAGGCGGCCCGGCTCACGCCCCGCGCCTGGCTGGCCGGTGCGGACGGGTGGGACCCGCTGCGGTGACCGTAGGATCGGCGTGTGACTGGGGCGGCGCGGCACACTGACGACGGCACGGACATCACCGGCGACACCGGCCTGACGGACGGGTTGGAGCGGCTCTGGACGCCGCACCGGATGACCTACATCTCCGGCGAGGACCGTCCCGAGGGCGGCTACGAGAAGCCCACCGGCTGCCCGTTCTGCCTGGCCCCCGGGCTGCCGGAGGGGGAGAGCCTGGTCGTGGCGCGCGGCGTGCACGTCTTCGCCGTGCTCAACCTCTACCCGTACAACCCCGGGCACCTGCTGGTCTGCCCGTACCGGCACGTGGCCGACTACACCGACCTGGACCCGGCGGAGACGATCGAGCTGGGCGTGTTCACCCAGACCGCGATGCGAATGGTCCGCAAGGTCAGCAACGCGCACGGGTTCAACCTCGGCATGAACCAGGGCGGTGTCGCCGGCGCCGGCATCGCCGCGCACCTGCACCAGCACGTCGTGCCGCGCTGGGGTGGCGACGCCAACTTCATGCCGGTGATCGGCCGGACGAAGGTCCTGCCGCAACTGCTCGCCGACACCCGCGACCTGTTCGCCAAGGCCTGGCCGGCCTGACCCCCGGCCCGGCCCTATGATCTTGCGCATGGCCCTGCTGCACCGCGCCACGCTGCGCCCCACGAAGCTCGAACTGCTCACCGGGTGGCTGCCCGGCCGTGGCTGGTACGACGGACCGGCCGGCGTCGACGTGATGCGCGTCGCGGGCTACCGGTTCGACGACCCGGCCGGTGCGGTCGGCATCGAAACCCTGCTCGTCCGGGCCGGTGACGGGCCGATCCATCAGGTCCCGCTCACCTACCGGGGCGCACCGCTCGATGGTGCCGACCGGTGGCTGATCGGCACCATCGAGCACTCGGCGCTCGGCCGGCGTTGGGTCTACGACGCCTGCGGGGACCCGGTCTACGCCGCCGCGCTGGCCGCCGCGATCCTGGCCGGGACCGGTCAGGCGGAGGAGTACTTCGAGGTCGACGGCGTGCGGGAGCAGCGCCCACCGATGATGGTCATCGACAGCAGCGGCGCCGACGACGCCGACCTGCCCCAGGTGGGTACGCCCCGCCAGGTGGTGGACGCCGACCCGGCGCTCATCGTGGCCGACGCCGTCGAGCTGGCGGTCGTCCGCCGCCTCGACCGCGGCACCTCGTCGGCCGGCGCCGCGCTGACCGGCACCTGGGAGGGCCAGCCGACCCCGGTGCCGCTGGCGTACGCCGCCCGGCGCTGACCGCCGCCACCGCGACGGCGGCAACCGCCCGATGGACCAGCCTCCGCCAGCGGCTCCGCGGCGAGCGACCCCTGGCCGGGCGCCGCAGGCCGGTCACCGCAGGCCGGCGGTGACGCCTCCGCCGCGCGCGGAGATCAGCGCCACCAGCTCCGGCCAGCTCTCCACCCGCTGTACGCCGGCCAGGTGCGCCCGGTACGCGGCCACCTCGTCCGCCCGGGGCCGCAGCAGGTACCGGTGCGGCACCGTGTCGAGGTAGCCCAGCACCTCCAGCCGGTCGTCGACGAAGTGGGTCAGCCCCAGCCGCGCGGCGATCGGCCCCTTCTCCGGCCGGGTACGGCAGAAGCGCAGCCGGTGCGGGCCGATCCCGGTGCGGGCGTGGAAGTCGTGGTGGGCCAGCCAGTCCCGGGTCCGCCGCTCGGTCGGCTCGGCGCACTTCGACACGACGTACACCTCGTCGAAGAGCGGGACCACCTCGGCCAGCGCCTCGAACACCCAGTCCAGCGGGGGCGTACGCAGATAGTTGTCGCCGAAGAACGAGGTGTCCTCGTCTCCGTCGCTCCGCTCGATGATCACGCCGCCCACGTCCACGCCCAGCCGTCTCATGTGGTCGATCATGCACGATGCGTGACGTTCCGCGCGTCCCGGCGATCGAGGTGACAGGATGCGGCGATGGCAGTGACGACGCGGACGTTCACGGAAAGAGTGGGTATTCGGCGGGGAATGGCCACTCTTTCTCGGAAAGTGCGGGGCTGAGGACGGGTGCGGGGGCGTGGGTGGGTGAGTGAGGGTCAGGTCTGGGTGGTGTGTTCCTTGCGGGTTTGTTCGGCGAGGTGGGCGGGCATCGGGTCGTAACGGGCGAACTCGCGGCGGAAGGTGCCGGTGCCGGAGGTCATCGAGCGCAGCTCGACCGCGTAGCGGAGCAGCTCGGTGGCGGGCACCTCGGCGCGGACCAGGGTGCGTCCCTCGGCGTCCGGGTCCGGCTCGGTGCCGAGCACCCGGCCGCGGCGGCCGGACAGGTCGCCCATCACCGCGCCGACTGAGCCGTCGGGCACCCGGATGGTCACCTCGTCCACCGGCTCCAGCAGCGCCGGCTGCCCCTTCTCCGCCGCGTCGCGCAGCGCGAGGGCACCGGCGGTCTGGAACGCCGCGTCGGAGGAGTCGACGCTGTGCGCCTTGCCGTCGACGAGGGTGACCCGCAGGTCCACCACCGGGTGGCCGGCGACCAGGCCGCGTTCCATCTGTGCCCGGACGCCCTTCTCGACCGACGGGATGTAGTTGTGCGGCACGGCCCCGCCGACCACCCGGTCGACGAACTCGAAGCCGGCCCCGCGCGGCAGCGGCTCCACCTCGATGTGGCAGACGGCGTACTGGCCGTGGCCGCCGGACTGCTTGACGTGCCGGCCGTGGCCCCGGCCGCCGACGGTCAGCGTCTCGCGCAGCGCCACCCGCACCGGTTCGGTCTCCAGCTCCACGCCGCCGCTGCGCAGCCGGTCGAGCACCACGTCGGCGTGCGCCTCGCCCATGCACCAGAGCACCAGCTGGTGGGTCTCCGGGTTGCGCTCCAGGCGCAGCGTCGGGTCGCCGGCGACCAGCCGGCCCAGGTTGCGGGCCAGGGCGTCCTCGTCGGCCCGGCTCTTCGCCACGATCGCCACCGGCAGCAGCGGCTCGGGCATCGCCCAGGGGGCGACGAGCAGCGGCTCCTCCTTGGCGGAGATGGTGTCGCCGGTCTCCGCGCTGCCCGACTTGGTGATCGCGCAGAGGTCGCCCGCAACGCAGGCGCCCACCTCCCGCAGCGTCGCGCCCAGCGGGGTGTAGACGTGCCCGACCCGCTCGTCGGCGTCGTGGTCGGGGTGCCCGCGTTCGGCCATGCCGTGCCCGGAGACGTGCACCACCTGATCGGGGCGGAGCGTGCCGGAGAAGACCCGCACCAGCGACACCCGGCCGACGTGTCGGTCGACGGTCGTCTTGACCACCTCGGCGACCAGCGGGCCGTCCGGGTCGCAGTTCAGCGGCGGCCGGGGCGAGCCGTCCACCCCGGTGATCGCGGGCAGCTCGTGCTCCAGCGGGGACGGGAAGGCGGCGACCAGGCCGTCCAGCAGCACGTCCAGGCCGACGCCGGTCTCCGCGCAGACCGGCACCACCGGGTAGAAGTGGCCCCGGGCGACCGCCTTCTCCAGGTCGGTGATCAGCACCTCGGTGTCGATCTCCTCGCCGCCGAGGTAACGGTCCATCAGGGTCTCGTCCTCGCTCTCGGCGATGACCCCCTCGATCAGCTCGTTGCGGGCCTCCAGGATCGCCGGCAGGTGCTCCGGGTCCGGCTCGCGCACCGCGGCGGGCAGCCCGGCGGAGTAGTCGAAGACTCGCCGGGTGATCAGCCCCATCAGGCCGGCCACTGACTCGCCGTCGTCGCCGAGCATCGGCAGGTAGAGCGGGAGCACGTTGTCGCCGAAGACCCGCTGGCACAGCGCCACCGCCTCGTCGAAGTCGGCACGCGGATGGTCGAGCCGGGAGACCGCGACGGCCCGCGGCATGTCCACCGCGGCGCACTCCTCCCACAGGGCGGCGGTGGCCATGTCCATCCCGTCGGCCGCGGAGACCACGAACAGCGCCGCGTCGGCGGCCCGCAGGCCGGCCCGCAACTCGCCGACGAAGTCGCCGTACCCCGGGGTGTCCAGGAGGTTGACCTTGACGCCCTGGTGCATCAGTGGGGCGCAGGCCAGGCTTACCGAGCGCTGCTGGCGTACCGCCGCCGGGTCGTGGTCGCAGACGGTCGTGCCGTCGGAGACGCTGCCGGCCCGGCCGATCGTGCCGCTGGCCGCGAGCAGCGCCTCGACCAGGGTCGTCTTGCCCGCCCCGGAGTGCCCGACGAGCACCACGTTGCGAACCCTGCCGGGCTCGGTCACCACCGGCGCCGCGCCGGTGACACCCTTCTCCTGGTTCTTCTGCGCCATCGCGGCGCACCTCCCTCAGCCGTGGTTGGTGGCGACCGCCGCGCGCGACGGGGAAGCGGGCCCGGGTGGGTGCCGCGGCGATATCCTCCGGTGCTCTCCTGGACGACAGGTACTCAGACGGGTGGGTCGGTGAGCTGGCTCACCTCCCACCCCGATCTCACACCCGATGCCGACCCGGCACAAGCCTCCGCCACGCGGGTCGGACGACCGGCTGTGTCGCCGGCCGCTGTCGGCCGTTATCGTGGGACCCCCATGGCGAAGATCTTCCAAGTGACGGCCCGCGCGGGGATGACCCGCGTCGTGGAGCCGGTCGCGCGCGGCCTGCTCCGCGCCGGCGTGTCCCCCAATGCGGTCACCGTGACCGGCACCCTCGGCGTGCTCGTCGGCGCCCTCGGCTTCGGCGCCCGGGGTGACCTGGTCGCCGGCGCCCTGATCGTGACGGTGTTCGCGCTGACCGACCTGCTCGACGGGACGATGGCCCGGATGAGCGGCGGCTCCACCCGGTTCGGGGCGTTTCTCGACTCGAGCATGGACCGGGTCGCCGACAGCGCCGTCTTCGGCGCGGTGGCGTACTGGCTGGCCACCGAGGGCAACCACGCCGGGGTGGCCGCCGCGCTGCTCTGCCTGGCCGCCGGCGGGCTGGTCTCCTACGTCAAGGCCCGGGCCGAAGGGCTCGGCATGACCTGCAACGTGGGCATCGCCGAGCGCACCGAGCGGCTGCTGATCGTCGGGGTGGGCGGCCTGCTCACCGGCCTCGGCGTCGACCTCGCCCTGCCGATCGCGCTCTGGCTGCTCGCCGCCGTCTCGATCTTCACGGTGGGGCAGCGGATGCGCCACGTGTACCGGCAGGCCCAGCTGGTCGGCCAGGAGTGAACCTCACCGAGCTCGGCTACGTCGCCGGGTGGCGCCTCGCCCGCGCGCTGCCCCGGCCCGTGGTGGCCGCGGCCTTCCGGGTGGGCGCGGACCGCGCCCACCGCTCGGGCGGCGCGGGTACGGCCCGACTGCGCGCCAACCTGCGCCGGGTGGTCGGCCCCGACCTGCCCGAGGTCGAGCTGGACGCGCTGGTCCGGCGCGGGCTGCGCTCGTACGCCCGGTACTGGATGGAGGCGTTCCGGCTGCCCGCGCTGAGTCGTCGGGAGATCCTCGCCGGTTTCCGGCTCGACGGGGCGGGAAAGCTCGCTGCCGACGTGGCCGCCGGCCGGGGCGCGGTGGTCGCCCTGCCGCACGCCGGCAACTGGGACGCCGCGGGCGCCTGGGTCGCCGCCACCGGCTGGCCGATCACCACGGTCGCCGAGCGGCTCAAGCCCGAGGCGGTCTACGAGCGCTTCCTCGCCTTCCGGCAGGGCCTGGGCATGGAGATCCTGCCCACCCACGGCGGCGAGCGGCCCGCCTTCGACGTGCTGGTGGACCGGGTACGCGCCGGCACGGTGGTGCCGCTGCTCGCCGACCGGGACCTCTCCGCCCGGGGCGTGGAGGTCGACTTCTTCGGCGGTCGGACCCGGATGCCGGCCGGCCCGGCGCTGCTGGCGCTCCGCACCGGTGCCCCGCTCTACGTCACCTCGATGTGGTACGAACCGGATGCCGCGTGCGCCTCGATCGAGGGCCCGCTGCCGCTGCCGGACCCGGACTCGGCGCCGCTGGACCAGCGGGTCCGGTTGCTGACCCAGCGGATTGCCGACGGTCTGGCGGCGGGTATCGCACGGCATCCGGAAGACTGGCACATGCTGCAGCGGATGTGGCTGGACCAGCAGCCGAGCACAGGCAGCGGCGCGGCACCACCCGCGCCGGTCACCGGCCAGGCCTGACGGGAAGGGCGCTTACGTGCGGATCGGCATCGTGTGCCCATACTCCTTCGACGTGCCCGGTGGGGTGCAGAACCACGTCATGGACCTCGCCGAGGCGCTGATCGGGCTCGGTCACGAGGTGAGCGTGCTCGCCCCGGCCGACGAGGAGTCGACGCTGCCGCCGTACGTGGTCTCGGCGGGGCGGGCGGTGCCGCTGCCGTACAACGGGTCGGTGGCCCGGATCGCGTTCGGCCCCGTCTCCACCGCCCGGGTGCGCCGCTGGATCACCCGGGGCGACTTCGACGTGCTGCACGTGCACGAGCCGCTGACGCTGAGCCTGTCGATGCTCGCGGTGCTCTCCGCCCGCGGGCCGGTGGTGGCGACCTTCCACACCGCGATGACCCGGTCCCGGGTGCTCGCCGCCGCGCAGGGCGTCCTGCAGATCGTGCTGGAGCGGATCACCGCCCGGATCGCGGTCAGCGCCCTGGCCCGCAAGGTGCAGGTCGAGCACATGGACGGCGGCGCGGTGGAGATCCCCAACGGGGTGGCGGTGGCGAAGTTCGCCGGCGTGGCGCCGCTGCCCGGCTGGCCGGGGGAGTGCGCGCCGGGCACCGGCGGCACGGTCGGCTTCCTCGGCCGCTTCACCGAGGCCCGCAAGGGTTTCCCGATCCTGCGCGACGCCTTCGTCGCGCTGGCCCCGCACCGGCCCGGACTGCGCCTGCTGGTGGCCGGCCCCGGTGACCCGGACGACCTGTTCGGGCGGTTCCCGGCCGAGCTGCGCGACCGGGTGACGTTCCTCGGCATGGTCCCCGAGGAGGACAAGGCCCGGATGCTGCGCAGCCTGCACCTCTATGTCGCGCCGAACACCGGCGGGGAGTCCTTCGGGATGATCCTCACCGAGGCGCTGGCGGCCGGCACCACCGTGGTCGCCAGCGACCTGGACGCGTTCCGCCGGGTGCTCGACGGCGGGCGGGCCGGCCGGCTCTTCCCGACCGGGGACGCGGTCGCGCTGCGCGCCGCCCTGGCCGAGCTGCTCGACGACCCGCAGGGCCGGGCCGCGTTGACCGCCTACGGCGAGCAGGTGGTGGCCCACTACGACTGGCCGGTGGTCGCCCGCCGGGTCCTGGAGGTGTACGCGGCGGCCATCGAGGCCACCGATGGCCGGGTCATCGACCAGGAATGGGTGGGGCTGGGCGGGGCGGTGTGACCACTACGATGCCGCACATGTGGTGGGTGGTGGGTGCGACGACGGTCGTCGCCCTGGCCGCGGCGTACCTGGTCTGGACGGCCGGCCGGGTCGAGCGGCTGCAGGCCCGGGCGGAGTCCGCGGCCCGGGCGCTCGACGCCCACCTGCTGCGCCGGGCGGCCGCCGCCGCGGTGCTGGCCGAGCGGCGCTACGGCGTCGAGCTGTACGCGGCGGCGCGGATCGCGCTGGACGCCCCGCCGGAGGAGCGGGAGGCCGCCGAGAACGACCTCACCCGGCAGTTGCGCGCGGTACGGCTGGACCCGGCCGACCCGGTCTGCGAGGCGGTGATCGCCGCCAGCCGGCGGCTGGCCCTGGCGCGGCAGGTGCACACCGACCTGGTCCGCGACGCCCGCGCGGCACGCAACCGCCCGCTGGTGCGGCTGTGCCGGATGGGGCGCCGGCACCCCTGGCCCCGCTACTTCGACGTCGACGACCCGAACCTTGCGGTCGCCGCCGAGGCCCCGGCGGGCTGACGTCCGCTTCGGGCGGCGGTCGACCCCGGTGCCCGGTTCCGGCCGGTCTGCGCGGGGGGTCCGATCCCGGGTGATGACTGCCACAGTGCAGGCCACCAGGGGTCTGATTGGCTGTCGGACCGGTGTTGACCCCGTCGTAGCATCAGTCGAAGCCACCCCCCGAGCACGTCCGAGGAGCGATAACCCGTGCCCGAAGCCACCTCCCAGAACGCCAGCGCAACCTCCGTCGTCGGCACCGCCCGGGTCAAGCGCGGCATGGCCGAGATGCTCAAGGGCGGCGTGATCATGGACGTGGTCACCCCCGAGCAGGCCAAGATCGCCGAAGACGCCGGCGCCGTCGCCGTGATGGCGCTGGAGCGCGTGCCCGCCGACATCCGCGCCCAGGGCGGCGTGTCCCGGATGAGCGACCCGGACATGATCGACGGCATCATCGAGGCAGTCTCCATCCCGGTCATGGCCAAGGCCCGGATCGGCCACTTCGTCGAGGCCCGGATCCTCCAGGCGCTCGGCGTCGACTACGTCGACGAGTCCGAGGTGCTGACCCCGGCCGACTACGCCAACCACATCGACAAGTGGGCCTTCACCGTCCCCTTCGTCTGCGGCGCCACCAACCTCGGCGAGGCGCTGCGCCGGATCACCGAGGGCGCGGCCATGATCCGCTCCAAGGGTGAGGCCGGCACCGGTGACGTCTCCAACGCCACCATGCACATGCGCAAGATCCGGCAGGAGATCGCCCGGCTCAGCTCGCTGCCGGCCGACGAGCTGTTCGTCGCCGCCAAGGAGCTCCAGGCGCCGTACGAGCTGGTCAAGGAGGTCGCCGAGACCGGCAAGCTGCCGGTGGTGCTGTTCACCGCCGGTGGTATCGCCACCCCGGCCGACGCCGCCATGATGATGCAGCTCGGCGCCGAGGGCGTCTTCGTCGGCTCCGGCATCTTCAAGTCCGGCAACCCCGCCCAGCGCGCCGCCGCGATCGTCAAGGCCACCACCTTCCACGACGACCCGGACGTGCTGGCCAAGGTCTCCCGCGGCCTCGGCGAGGCGATGGTCGGCATCAACG
The DNA here is from genome assembly GCF_040642975.1 of Micromonospora sp. NPDC047548. Taxonomy (NCBI): domain Bacteria; kingdom Bacillati; phylum Actinomycetota; class Actinomycetes; order Micromonosporales; family Micromonosporaceae; genus Micromonospora; species Micromonospora sp. NPDC047548. The sequence continues at coordinate 155,625 of NZ_JBEYTI010000002.1, read as the reverse complement.
TCGACGAGATCCCGCAGCCGCACCGGCTGGCCGAGCGGGGCTGGTGAGCATGAGCGGGCCCACCATCGGTGTGCTCGCGTTGCAGGGTGACGTGCGCGAGCACGTCGCGGCCCTGACCGGTGCCGGTGCGGACGCCCGCCCGGTACGCCGTCCGGCCGAGCTGGACGCGGTCGACGGGCTGGTCATCCCCGGCGGCGAGTCCACCACCATCAGCAAGCTCGCCGACATCTTCGAGATGCGCGAGCCGATCGACAAGCGGATCGCCGGCGGGATGCCGGTCTACGGGTCCTGCGCCGGCATGATCATGCTGGCCACCGAGGTCCTGGACGGCCGGCCCGACCAGCGCGGCTTCGCCGGCATCGAGATGACGGTGCGGCGTAACGCGTTCGGCCGGCAGGTCGACTCGTTCGAGGCCCCGGTGCGGATCGCTGGGGTCGAGGGCGAGCCGTTCCACGCGGTGTTCATCCGGGCGCCGTGGGTCGAGCGGGTCGGTGACGGCGTCGAGGTGCTGGGCCGGGTCACCGAGGGCCCGGCCGCCCAGCGGATCGTCGCGGTCCGGCAGGGCAACCTGGTGGCCACCTCGTTCCACCCGGAGCTCACCGGCGACCTGCGGCTGCACCGCTACTTCGTGGACCTGGTCCGCGCCGCCTGAGCCGGTGCTGGCAGGGCCCCCTCCCGACCGGGAGGGGGCCCTGCCGACGCCTGGCGGCGGTGCGCGTGTGACACCGCCGGGTCCCACCTCGGTAGGATTGCCGCGGTTCGGCAGGGCTGACCGCCCGCCGCAGCCCTCCATCCGACCGGCCACCGGCCCAGGTGTGGAGTTGGCGCGGACAGTCGACGCAGGCGTGGGTCAACAGACGGAGGTATGACATGTCCGGCCACTCAAAGTGGGCGACCACCAAGCACAAGAAGGCGGTCATCGACGCCAAGCGCGGCAAGATGTTCGCCAAGCTGATCAAGAACGTCGAGGTCGCGGCGCGCACCGGCGGTGGCGACCCGGCCGGTAACCCGACGCTCTACGACGCCATCCAGAAGGCCAAGAAGAACTCGGTACCGAACGACAACATCGACCGCGCGGTCAAGCGGGGCTCCGGCCTGGAGGCCGGCGGCGCCGACTGGCAGACGATCATGTACGAGGGCTACGGCCCGAACGGCGTGGCGATGCTCATCGAGTGCCTGACCGACAACCGCAACCGGGCGGCGACCGAGGTGCGTACGGCGCTGACCCGCAACGGCGGCTCGCTCGCCGACGCCGGCTCGGTGTCGTACATGTTCTCCCGCAAGGGCGTGGTGATCGTGCCCAAGGCCGGCACGACCGAGGACGACATCATGATGGCCGTCCTCGACGCGGGCGCCGAGGAGGTCAACGACCTCGGTGAGGCGTACGAGGTGGTATCCGAGCCGACCGACCTGATCGGAGTCCGCACCGCCCTGCAGGACGCCGGAATCGAGTACGAGTCGGCCGAGTCCTCCCTGATCCCCAGCGTCAACGTGCCGCTGGACGCCGACGGCGCGCGCAAGGTCTTCAAGCTGATCGACGTCCTCGAGGACTGCGACGACGTGCAGAACGTCTACGCCAACTTCGACGTCTCCGACGACGTCATGGCCGCGGTGGACGTCTGATCCCGGTGACCGGACCGCGATTCCCGTCGGGCGGGGTGGTCGTCCGGCGGGAGATCCTGCGCGGCGAGGTGTGGTTCGGCTGCCCGACCATCTGCGTCGAGGACTCCGCCGACCTGCTCGCGCTCTACCTGCCGCCGGGGGCCGAGTTCGGCTTCCCGGAGGGCGGCTCCTTCCCGTGTGGACGGCACCCGTGGCAGACCGCCGGCCACACGGCCTGGTCGGGGCACGGCAAGCTGATGCTCCAGCGCCCGGGCGAGGCACACTCGGTGGACGTCTTCTGGACGGGCGCGGACCGCGCCTTCGCCGGCTGGTACTTCAACCTCCAGGATCCGTTCCGGCGTACCCCGATCGGGGTGGACACCCTCGACCACGAGCTGGACCTGTGGTGGCCGGCGGGCGCCGGCCGATACGTCTGGAAGGACGTCGAGATGTTCGCCCAGCGCCTCACCGAGGGGCGCTACCCGGGGATGGCGGACACGATCCGCGCGGAGGGGGACCGGATCGCCGCCCTGCTCGACGCCGGCCGGCGCTGGTGGGACGAGGGCTGGGCACACTGGCGGCCGGATCCGTCCTGGGGTGTGCCGCGCCTGCCGGCCGGCTGGGACACCGTCGCGTGCCCACGTGGCGAGGCGACGCCGGCGAAACCCGGCTGACGGTCCACCTGCTTCCTGGCCGCGGCCACCGCCGGCACCCTGCGCCCCCGCGACGACCAGTGACGCAGACGCGGACGTGCCGCGGCCCGGCACCCCCGTGAGTGCCGGGCCGAGACGGTTGATGCGGATCAGTGCCGGCTGCGGTACGCCTTGACCCCGCTGTCGACGATGTCCCCGAGCACGATCAGGATCGTGCCGACCACCGTCACGGTCGCGACGGTGTCGAGGTTCTCGGACCGTCCGAGCCACTCGAAGCGCGCCACGAACTCGGGATTGAGCAGCCGGTCGGTCAGCAGCAGCCAGGCCACCGGCACCGCGAACGCCAGGTCCAACAGCGCGTTCACCGCTACCAGCGGCCAGGTCCAGCGCCCGGCCCGGTACTTGGCGATCTCCAGGCCCACGGTGGCGACCAGCACCGCGATCAGGAATGGCAGCCAGAAGCTCCACAGCGCCGGGTCGAGGATCGGCAGGTTGTCGCCGTTCCCGGCGGGGACGAACGAGTGGAAGTGCTGCACCGGCAGGTACGCGATCACCAGCACGAGCCAGCCGATCGTGGCGGCGGCGTCGGTCAGCGTGATCTGCTGGTTGGTCTGGTCCTCCGGAAGCTGGTCGACGGACCACTCGGGCAGGTTCAGCGAGGTGTTGGTCCGCTCGAGCACCGCGAAGACCAGCGTGACCCAGAAGGCGATCTGGACCGCCACCTGGAGGGCCGCGGCGATGCCGGCACCGACCGCTCCGCCCGGGTTCTTACCGTCGGTCGCCTCCACCAGGCCGACCACGACGCCCACCGTGGCCGGTACGAAGGAGAGCAGCAGCTTCAGCAGCCGCTCCCAGATCAGGTAGTAGGTCGGGCCGATGAGCTGCAGGCGGCGGTCGGCGTAGCGGGCGGCGAGCTGCGCCGGGTTGCCCAGCTCGGTGAGCACCTCCCGTTCGGCCGTGGCGGTGTCCTGCCCGCCGGCCGAGCGTCCCTCGATCATGTCGTCGATGGAGGCACGCAGTTCGGTGGCGATCTCCTCGCGGCGCGGGGCCGGCACCGATCGCAGGGTCGCGGCGAGATAGCGGTCGGTCAGGGAACTCATCGGTCGGCTCCTTCAATCAGCCCGGTCACGGAGGTCTGCACGGCGGCGAGGTCGTCGAGGAGCCGCCGGAGCACCGACTCGCCGTCCTCGCTGGTGCGGTAGAACTTGCGCGGTCGGCTCTCCTCGGTGTTCCACTCGCTGGTCAGCAGGCCCTGCTCCTCGAGGCGCCGCAGCAGCGGGTAGAGCGTGTTGGCGTCCACCGGGAAACCGTGCGCCGCGAGTCGCTGGAGCAGCGCGTAGCCGTAGTCGGGCCGGCGCAGCGCGACCAGGCTCGCCACCACCACCGTGCCGCGGCGCAACTCCTGAAGATGGGTCCGCAGGATCTCCTCGCTCACCATGCGTCACACCATACTGTGTGCCACACAGTGTTGTCCAACTCTATATTGTCGTGCAGCGTCGGAACAATGTGTCGCCTCGGGATGAGGGGTGCCGGCGTGGTGCCGGCGCCCCTCATCCTGGGCGGGGTCAGGCAGGAGCGGCCCTGCCGGAATCCGCGTTCGACGGCGAGCGTCGCCGGTCCGGGCGGTCCGGACGCGCTCGGCGCGGCGGGGGCGACGGGGTGGCCGCCGGGGTCGGCGGCCGCACCGGCAGCGGCGCGACCGGCATCTCGCCGCAGGCCGCCGGCGGGCCAGGTGGACGCGGGACTTCGCGGTCCCCTCGGGCACGTCGAGCAGGGCGGCGATGTCGCGGTAGGTCAGCCCGAGCACGTCGCGCAGCGTCACCGCCTCGGCGAGCCCCGGGCGCGCCGCGTCCAGCGCGTTGAGCAGGTCGAGCCGGGTGCCGGCGACCACGCTGGTCCGCCGGGGGCGGGCGGATCGGGCAGCGGCACGCCGCCGGACTCGACCAGCCAGCGCTGGCGCAGCGCCCGGCAGGTCGACCGGGCTCGATTGGCGGTGAGCCGGTAGAGCCAGGTGTGGAACGACGACCAGCCCTCGAACCGGCCGATGCCCCGGGCGAGCGCGAGCAGGGCGTTCGGGCACGCTTCCTCGGCGTCCTCCCGGCGTCCTCCCGGTAGGGCAGCAGGCGGGCGCAGCGCCGCAGTACCTTGGGGCGTGCGACCGCCAGCAGCGCGTCGACCCCGCCGACTCGGCCAGGTCGTCGATGTCGTCAGCGAGGCGCACTACACCGTCCGCTGTCCGCCGGTGTGCCGTGCGGTCCAGGTTACGGCCGTGCGGGCGTCTCTGGATCCGCCGAGTCGGCCAGCCGGCGGTCGGCGGCGCCGGCCCGGGAGAGATCCGCACCACTCGACGACTGCGCCACCTATCCGGGGCCGAGCGTCGCTTCATGATCGGCTAAGGCGCGAATGGGAGCTGTTGACTGGCACCCGAGTGCTTCCGGTTCTGCTGCTCGACTGGAGGCTTCGGAAGACAGGACGAGAAGTGGGCTGCCGCCGACCGGCGCGGTCGGTGCCGCTGACGGGTATCGAATCCGCAGGAAGCCTCCATCCAATTTCCGCAACCCAATGAATCTCGGATCCTCGCGGTGTCCTTCGGTGGAAATTCCGGTTCTCGATTTCCTGGGAGACTCGTCGTTTCAATTCGTCCGGCGCTGTCGCCCCCAGCTGATCCGTGCCGGAGTTGCCGCAGCCGCCCGCGAGGGTGGCGGTGTGAGAACCCGGTTGGGCTTGGTTGCGTTGAGTAGCTACTTCCCCGTCTGGCCTGATGATCGACTTTTGCAACCCATACGCACCGTGACCTTCAGTGCGTGTGTTGACACCACGTGTGTCGACTCTCTACCTTTATGCCACTTTCGAGCGGGGGGAGGGCGGCGTTGGCCGTCGCGGGTCGATCGGTAATTTTCGAAGCCGGTCTAGTGGGGTCTAGTGGTGGCCGGCATCGCGCAGTCGGTTCCTAGGTGCAGGCAGTAACGGCTGACGATGGTCGGCGCCCGGGTCATGGCCCGGTTCGCCACTACGGCGACGGCATGCCTTCGATCGATGGTCGGCCGGCCGTGTCGGAGATCTTTTGGCATCTTCCGGCGCTTCCTGCGGCTGTGGCGCACGTGGGCGGGCTCGGTGTCCTCTTATTCCCCTTCGGAACGTCGGGCTCCGCTTGATTCATTCCTAAAGCGGTCGAAGCAAATGCATCCGAAACATCGGAATTGCACGCGCTCTGTCTCGGTCAGAAAAGGCCGAGGCAGAGTTGCGAATTACGACTCCGGTCTCACGGAGCAGTTCGGCACGTCATGGGCCATTCCAACAGAACCCTTCAAGGAGGTACAAGTGGGTCGTCTTTCGTGGACAGCCCCCTTTCGATGGCGCGCAGGTGGCTCCGCTCTCGTGATGGCGCTCGTCGTCGCCAGCGCCCTTGCGCCCCCCTCCGATGCCGAGTCGCCGCCCACGGTCCCCCTGAGTAGTGCCCGGCCGGAGGGACTGTCGGAAGCCGAGGCCTTGATGGCGGCAAAGGGACGTGGTACGACGGTCGAGGTCACGAGCCTGAAATCGGAGACCAGCCGGGTTCTGGCAACCCCGAAGGGGACGCTCGTCCTGGAGTCGTACTCAACTCCACGCTGGACGAAAAAGGATGACGGCGCGGGCTGGCAGCCCATCGATACGCGGCTGGTTCGCGGTGGCGACGGGCGCGTCGCTCCCGTGGCGACCCTGACGGACGTCGCGTTCTCGACCGGCGGCACCGTTCCGGCCGTACGTCTGCCCGTCGGTGGAGGTGAATTCACCCTCTCCTGGCCTGGGACTCTCCCTGAACCACGGTTGGAGGGTGACACCGCGGTCTATGAGGCGGTCCTGCCCGACGTCGACCTGCGCTTGCGGGCCTTGGTCGACGGGTTCACCTGGGTGCTCGTCGTGAAGTCGGCCGCTGCGGCAGCGAACCCGGCTCTCGAGGAGTTGCGGTTCCGCCTGGACGCCGTCGGTCTGACGAAGCGTTCGCATGCCGGCGGTGGATTCGACGCCCTCGACAGTGCTGGCAAGGTGGTCCTCTCCGGGGGCAACGCCGTGATGTGGGACTCGTCCGGTCTCACCCCCGTCGCTCCATCAGCCAAGAACAAGGGTCTTGCGGCGCTCTCGCAGCGGGAGAGGCACGATCTCGTCCGGACGGTGCCGGACAGGGGACGCAAGGCGGAACTCGCCACGGGCGTCCAGGGTGACGACCTGATCATCCGGCCCGACCTGTCACTGCTGCGCGGCCGCAAGACGGTCTATCCGGTGGTGATCGATCCATGGACCACGCTCGAGAAGTCGATGTGGGGTTACGCCGGTCAGACCAATGCCACCCGTGACGACGGTATCGCCCGGGTCGGTCTGGACCCCGCCGGCTCCGGGGTCTACCGGTCCTTCTTCCGGTTCAACCTCAAGACGCTGGCTAACAAGAACATCCGCTCCGTGAAGTTTCTGGCCGAGCTGATCCACTCCTGGGATTGCGACAGCACTCCGGTCAACCTCTGGCGGTCGGCCGATCTGGGCACTGCGGGCAAGCAGAGCTGGGACGGACCCAACCTCGAGTTGTGGCTGGACGAGCGGTCAGGGCACGCACACAAGCCGGGGATCGGGGGTTGCCCCAACGATCCTCAGCCCAACGTGCCGATGGAGTTCGTGAACTCGAAGCTCACGAGCGACATCAGCTCCGCTCGCGGTCAGGACAACTACACCCTCGCCCTGTCCACCAGGCAGTCGGACGGGTCGTCGGAGTCCACCGGGAACTGGTGGAAGAAGTTCGACCCGGCCAAGACCAAGCTCTCGGTGGAGTACAACACCAACCCCAACGCCCCGACCGCCGCCCAGATGACTACACACGCCGACTACACGGCCCCCGCTCTTGCGTGTGTCTCCGGAGCGTCCCGTCCCGCGGTCCGTGGAGACCTTCCCTATCTGAAGGCGACGCTGACCGATCCTGACGGCACCAACGGTGGCAGCCTGTCCGGCGTCTTCACTCTGCAGAAGCTGGTGAACTCGACATGGACGCCGGTCACCGGTTGGCCGAGGACGGACTCGGGTGTCGCCCCTGGTGCCAAGGCCGAGGTGCGACTACAGGCCAAGGCGGTCAGCGGCGAGGTATACCGGTGGCAGGTGCAGACCAAGGACACCCTCGGGGGTGTGTCCGTCCTGTCGCCGTTCTGTGAGTTCGTCATCGACATGGTCGGCCCACGGAAGCAGCCAATGGTGGTGACGGCCGATCAGATGTATCCCGAGTCGCCGCCGCTCGGCACCAACCAGGAGGCCAAGGGCTCGCCGGGCTACTCGGGGCGGTTCACCTTCTCCGCCAACGGCCAGCCGGACGTCTACGACTACACCTACCAGGTCGGGGACGGGCCGCTGTTGACCGCGAAGCCGACGACCCTCGGCGGTTCCGTCACGGTCTGGGTCACCCCCATGACTGACGGGGACAACACGCTCACCGTCATCAGTCGCGACTCCTCCGGCAACCAGTCCGATCCCTACAACTACGACTTCGCGGTCAGCTTCCTCTCCCTACCCAAGGCCGTCTGGGCGATGAACGAGACGGGTGGCCCCTTGGTCACTACTCCGGCCGGTGGGCCGGACATCACCCTGACCACCCCTTCAAGGTACTCGATCCAGCGATCCGACAGCTGGTACCGGGGCACGCGCAACGGCACTCCGGAGACGGCGATCGACTTCAACATCTCGGGGGGCTGGGGGGCCACCAGCACCGGTGTCCCGATCGACTCCTCGCGCAGCTTCAGCGTGGCGGCCTGGGTCCGGGTTGATGCCACGGACACCTTCGCCTCCGCCGTGGCCGCTGGCGGAACCCACAACGGCGCGTGGCAACTGCAACGGGACAAGGGCGGGAAGTGGTACTTCCACACCTTCTCCGCGGACAGCCTCACTCATACCCGCACCTCGGTCGCGTCGAGCCAAAACGCGGCGGTGGGTGTCTGGCAGCATGTCGCAGGCGTCTACGACGCCGGTCTCAAGGAGATCCGCATCTATGTGGACGGCACGTTCCAGGCGCGCCAGCCACTGAGCTCCCTGTGGAACGCCACCGGCATTATGCAGATCGGCCGGGTGCGCTACAACGACACGGAACAGAACTACCTCCAAGGGGCGATCGACGACGTCCGGCTCTGGGACCGGACGCTCAACGTGGAGAGAGATCTCCTGCCGCTGGTGAAGCCGGTGTCGGTGGGCCACTGGTACTTGGACGACAACGACGGCGAGGCGCCGGTGCAGGCCAGTGACGGCTCAGGGTTCGGGCGGCCGTTGACCCTGACCGACGCCCCGTCGGCCACAATCTGCGAGAACGACATGGACTACTCTGCCGCGCTGTGTCTCGACGGTGCGAATGGCACGGCCACCACTGACCAGGCCGTCCTGAACACCAACGGCTCTTGGACGGTTGCGGCGTTGGTGAAGCCGTCGGCCTTCACCACGTACCACACCGTCCTGTCGCAGTGCGGGACGTGGCGCTGTGCCTTCTACCTCCAACGGCAGAACAACTCTCCCGCGAGCTGGGCGATCGTCGTGCCGGACAACGACATGCCGGATCCCTATGTCAGCTACACCACGGTGAAGTGGAGCGGGATACCGGCTCTGAACACCTGGGTACATCTCGCCGCGACCTACGACGCGGTCACGCGGACCCTGAAGCTGTTCGTCAATGGGCAGCCGGCCGGATCGAAGGCAGGCATTCCATCGACCATCCCCACCTGGGGAGGGCTGAGGGTTGGTTCGTCCGACAGCGGTGACAACTTCAACGGAGCCGTCGACGCGGTTCAGGTCATCCAGGGCGCCCTGCCGGACGATGCCGTCACCGCCTTGATGAGTGAGGTCTACGGGGTGTAGCAGCCCCGAGTGTCCGTCCGGTTGGAGCACCGGCTCCGGTGCTCCAACCGGACCACCGCATGCGTCGCCACCGTGAGGCCTGACCGGCTGATGCGGGCTGACTGGCGACAACACATCCGTACGGGATTCCGAAATACCGGCGCGAGCGCCGGCCTCTAGCGCGCGTCGGCATCCGCAGCCGGTCGAGCTGGATCCCCTCTTAGTGGAAGGAAACGATGAAACCCACCAGATCCGACCGGTCTGACCGCCGAGGGTGGCGCAGGCTGGTCGTCGCCGGAGTGCGCAGTCTTCGAGGGACCGCGGCTGCCGGCCTGGTCGCCGTGCTGGCGGCCACGCTCGTCGGTCAGACGCCCGCCCGCGCCGAGCAGGCCGAAGTGGCCAAGCCGTTGCCGGCGCAGCGCTACGAGTCCGTGCCCGTCCAGCCGGCCAGGACCACCCAGCCGGTACCGGACGCCGAGGAGGCGGCGGCGAAGGTCCGTCGCCCCGCCCCCACGTGGCCCCTGGCCGGCGTCTCCGAGGTCAGCCTGCCGACCACCGCGCCAGCGCGTGCCGTGGCGCCGCCAGCTGTCCGGGCCGGCTCGTTGCCCGTGACGGTCCGGGCGATGGGGACGGGCGTCGCGGCCCGCTCGGCGTCAGTCCCGCGCAAGGTACGCGTCGAGGCGCTTCCGCAGGCGAAGGCCGAAGCGGCTGGTTTCCGGGGCGGCCTGTTGGTGCGCGTGGGCCGCGTCGACGGCGTGACCTCTTCGGGCCAGCTCGAGGTGGCTGTCGACTACAGCTCCTTCGCCTACGCCTATGGGGCCGACTGGGCCTCCCGACTGCGACTGGTGCGGGTGCCCGAGTGTGCCCTGACCTCGCCCGCCGCTCCAAGCTGTAGCGTCGAGCCGCTCGAGTCGCACAACAACGTGCGGACCCGGACGGTCGCCGCCCCGGTCACGGTCTCGGCGGTTCGATCGGAGCTGTCGGGGAGCGAGGCGAAGCGACTCGGCGTGCCCGCGACGGCCGCATCGGCGGGCACCATGGTCGCGTTGGCCGCCGGCGCCACCAGTGGCGCCGGCAACCTCGGCGCATCCAGTCTCGCCCCCTCCTCGTCGTGGAGTCACGGCGGATCGAGCGGCGGCTTCCAGTGGTCGTACCCGATGCGGACGCCGCCGGGCCCGGGTGGTCCCTCGCCGTCGCTCGGTCTCGGCTACGCCTCCCAGTCGGTGGACGGGCGGCACGCGGCCACCAACAACCAGCCGGGTCCGATCGGGGAGGGCTTCGACTACTCGCCGGGCTTCATCGAACGGCAGTACAAGCCGTGCGCCGACGACATGGGCGGCACGGCTAACAACACCGTCAAGACGGGTGACCTGTGCTGGGGGTCGGGGAACGCTGTGCTCTCGCTCGGCGGCAGCTCGATGGAGCTGCTCAAGGGCAGCGACGGTAAGTGGCACCCGCGCACGGAGAACGGCTCGAAGATCGAGCTGCTGACGACACCGAACTACTCGAACGGCGACAACGACAACGAGTACTGGAAGGTCACCACCGCCGATGGCACCCGGTACTGGTTCGGCCGGCACCAGCTGCCTGGCTGGTCGACCAATCGCCCGGTCACCAACTCGGTGCTGACCGTTCCGGTGTATGGCAACAACCCGGGCGAGCCGTGCAACGCCTCCACCTTCGCGGCCTCAGAGTGCCAGGGCAAGCGACAGGCCTGGCGCTGGAACCTGGACTACGTCGAGGACGTCCACGGCAACACGATGTCGCTGTGGTGGGCGAAGGAGACGAACTACTACGCCCAGAACAACGTGACGACGGCGCCGAAGGTCTACGACCGCGCCGGCCACCTGACGCGGATCGACTACGGCACCGACAACCGGGACAACAACGAGTATGCGGCGACCAGTCCGTACGTCGAGGACGTCCCTGCCCGGGTGGAGTTCACCAACTCCGACCGCTGCCTGTCCAACTGCACCACCAAGAACTCCACCACCTGGCCGGACACCCCCTGGGACCAGGAGTGCCTGGCTACCACCAACCCGTGCCGGTACGGTTCGCCCACCTTCTGGTCGGGCAAGCGCACTACGGTGATCACCACCAAGGTCTGGAAGGCGGCGACCTCGTCCTACCAGCCGGTGGACTCCTGGACGCTGCGGCACAGCTTCCCTGATCCGGGTGACGGCACCCGTGCCGGACTCTGGTTGGAGGGGATCACCCACCGCGGCCTCAACGGCACCGCGGTCACCAGCCCTGAGGTCATCTTCTCCGGCATCCAGATGCAGAACCGGGTCGACGCGTCGGGCGCCGACTGGGCGCTGGCGATGAACTGGTGGAGGGTCAAGTCCATCAAGCTCGAGACCGGCGGCGAGATCTTTGTGACCTACAGCCCGCGGCAGTGTGCCGTGGGTGGCACGATGCCGTCCGCGAGCGCGCTTGACAGCAACACGTTGCGCTGTTACCCGGTCAAGTGGGCGCCCCCCGCCTACACCGATCCGATCACCGACTACTTCCACAAGTACGTGGTGACCGAGGTCCAGCAGATCGACCACACCGGTGGGTCGCGACCGGTGCGCACGGCGTACGAGTACGGCAACACCGGTAACCAGCCGTTGTGGCACCACGACGAGGACAACGGGCTCGTCCCGGCGAACCGGAGGACGTGGTCGCAATGGCGGGGTTACCCGACGGTCATCACCTACGTCGGTGAGGGTGCCGCCAGGACCAAGACCGAGACGCTCTACTTCCGAGGGATGTACGGCGACAAGCTCGCCGCAGGCGGGACCCGTACCACGACCGTGCAGGGTAGTGAGGGCGGCGCGACCAACGACTACGACCACTACGCCGGGATGCCGCGCGAGCAATTGGTGTGGCTGGGATCCACCATCATCTCCGCTTCGCTGAACGAGATGTGGCGTTCCGACCCGCCGACCGCGACCCGCGCGGGAACCCCGGTCGCCGAGGCCCGGTACTCGCGCGTCAGGACCGCCCGCACCCGCACCACCACGGACACCGGCATCCGCCGGACCGCCACCGTGACCTCCTACGACAACTACGGGATGCCGACCAGCGTTGACGACGAGGGGGACAGCGGCAAGACCAATGATGAGCGGTGTCTGAAGACGGAGTACGCCCGCAACACGACGAACGAGAACTGGCTGCTCACACCGGTTAAACGGACGCATGGCTGGGCGGGCAACTGCGCCACCGCTCCCAGCAGCAAGTCGCAGATCACCGGCGATACGAGGTTCTCGTTCGACTCACAGGCCTATGGGACCGCGCCGACAGCGGGACTCGTCACGGCGACCGAAACGATCCTCGACTTCGACGGCAACGCTCGTAGCTACCAGCTCACCTCGACCGGAATCTACGACGGTGCCGGCCGGATCAAGACCTCGACCGACATCGCGGGCGAGACGACCAAGACGGACTACACCCCGGCGAACGGCGGGCCGGTCACCAAGGTGGTGACCACCAACCCGCTGCTCTGGACCAACACCGTCGAACTCGACCCGGCGCTCGGACTTCCACTCAAAGCCACCGACCAGAACGACCGCTACACCGAGTACAGCTACGATGCGATCGGGCGCACGATGGCTGTCTGGCTGCCGGGCCGTCCCAAGGCCAGCTACCTGAACAGCCCGTCGGTCAGCTATGCCTACAACCTGTCCAAGTTGGCGCCCTCGTCGGTCACGACGAACACGCTTAACGCCAATGGCGGCTACAACACCTCCCACCTGCTGATCGATGCCCTCGGGCGCCCGCGGCAGACCCAGGAGCCGGGGTACAACAGCGGCCGCATCCTGACCGACACGTTCTACGACGCGGCGGGCCGGACCTACAAGACGAACTCGGCCTACTGGAACAAGGATCCGGTCGACACCTCGAAGCTCTTCTACGGCTACGACCAGGACGTGCCGAGCCAGACCCAGGTGCTGTTCGACGGCGCGGGGCGACCGACCACCAGCATTCTGTTCGGCTCCCAGAACAGCACGCAGGTCGAGAAGACGAGGACCACGACCGAGTACCACGGTGACCACGTCACGGTCCTGCCCGACGAGGGCGAGGCCGCGAGCGCCGCGTGGCAGGACGCACGGGGGCGGACGGAGAAGCTCTGGCAGTACCACGGCCGTACCGCCACCGGCGCCTACGACGAGACGCGGTACACCTATCACCCGTCCGGGGAACTGGCGTCCGTCACCGACCCGTCGGGCAACACCTGGTCCTACGACTACGACCTGCAGGGCCGTCTGGTTGGCGTGAGCGACCCGGACAAGGGCGACGCGCAGTTCTCGTACAACTGGAACTGGCAGTTGCAGAAGGCGGTCGACTCCCGGGCCGACACCCCGGATCTCTACTACGGTTACGACCGCCTCGGACGCCTACAGACCGTGACGGAGGGCAGCCTCACCGGACCGAAGCGGGTCGAGTACGCCTACGACTTGCCGGTCAAGGGCGTGACGAAGTCAGCTTCCCGCTGGATCGGCACCGACGAGTACCGCGACGAGGTCGTCTCGGTCGACGCCCAGTATCGACCGACCCAGACGAAGCTGACGCTGCCCGCGTCCCAGGTCAGCTTCTGCGGAGCAACGGCGACGACCTGCAGCTTCACCTCGAAGAGCACCTACAAGGCCAACGGCGCGCCAAGCACCGTCACCCTGCCGGCGGCGGGTGGCCTCAACCAGGAGGTGTTGTCGTATGAGTACGACACGGCGAACTCGATGCCGAACATCCTCAGGACGAACTACGGGGACCTTACCCACTACGTCGTCCAGTCGAACTACACCTCGCTGTTCGAGCTGAGCAGCACGGTACGAGCCAGCGCGCTGGTGGGCGCGCCGTTCCTTCAGTCGAAGCAGGACTACGACGCCGCCACCGGCCGGGTCGCCAGCAGCGTCATCTTCCGTTCCACTGCACCGGGGTACGTCAGCATCGCGTCCTACGACTATGACGCGAGCGGCAACCTCCGCATGATCGACGACAACCCGGGCAGCCGGCCGCGGGACACCCAGTGCTTCCGGTACGACCATCAGCGACGCCTCACGAAGGCGTGGACTCCGTCCTCCGCGGACTGCGCCTCCGATCCGACCCCGGCGTCGCAGCTGGGTGGGCCGGCACCGTACTGGCAGGAGTGGTCTTTCGGCGCGGCTGACGACCCGAAGGGCCGCGTCGGCAACCGACTCGGCATGACGGAGTACGGCACGCCGACCGGCACGGTCACCACCTCATACGAGCACAACGAGCCGGGTGTCAACCTGCCGCACGGGGTGAAGGGCTGGAGTCGGACCGACGACGCCGGCACCACCATCGGCAGCTACGACTACGACACCGCGGGCAACATGATCAGCCGGCCGGGAAATTCCGGCCAGCAGATCATGACCTGGGACGTGGAAGGGCACCTGGCGACGCTGACCGACAGCGCTGGCACGAACTCCTACGTCTACGCGGCCGACGGCAGTCGGCTGATCGCCAACGACCCCACCGGTAGCACCCTGTTCCTCGGCTCCAGCGAGGTGCGGCGCAACGCCACCACTGGTTCGCTGGACGCCACCCGGTACTACTCGTTCAACGACGAGACCGTCGCGCAACGAACGGTGACCGGGGTCACCTGGCTGGCGAGCGATCATCAGGGCACCGCCCAGGTCAGTGTCGGTACCGACGCCAACCAGACGATCACCCAGCGGCGGCAGGACCCGTTCGGGGCGCCACGGGGTGAGCACGTCAACTGGGTCAACAGGCAGGGTTTCCTCGGGGGCTACCAGGACCCGACCGGCCTGACCCACCTGGGCGCCCGGGAGTACGACCCGAAGATCGGCCGGTTCATCTCGGTGGACCCGATCAGCGACCCGGGCAACCCACAGCAGTTGCACGCGTACGCGTACGCGCACAACAACCCGGTGACCTTCAGCGACCCCAGCGGCGAGATCATCGAGGAGTACGACGACCCGAACCCGGCGGACGGCATGGGGGCGCTGCTGCCGGGCTGCACGGCGGCGGGTGTGAAGGGTTACGCCTGCCAGAACCTCACCGAGGGCACCCACGGCCTCGGCGAGGGCGAGAGTGACGGCGGATCCGGCGGCAAAACGCCGTGGCGAACCAGGTCCGAGCGGGCACACATGATCCTGGACGGCTGCGGCTGGACTGTCCTCGGTCCCGTTTGCGACACCGCCAACTTCATCCTGTACGTCAACGAGAAGGACTACATCAACGCCGCGCAGTCCGTCCCGGTCTTCGGGAAGGCCTGCAAGCTCAAGGCCGTCTGCGAAGCAGTCGTCCAAAAGGTGATGGGAAAAGCGCCTTCGCACAAGGTCGCCAAGACGGACGACGCTGCAAAGGTGGCCGACGATGCGGCCAGTGCGACGCATGCGCGCGGCGGGGACACTTTGCCAGACCCGAAGCTGCCGGAGCCCCCAAACAAGAGTCCGGTCTCGAAGACCAAGGGGAAGTCAGAGGGGGCGGGAGGCGGATCGCCGCCCAACTCCCAGCGAGAGGGTTGCAAGCACAGCTTCGATCCTTCTACCCCGGTACTGATGGCCGACGGTACAAACCGACCGATCGGTGAGGTGAAGCAGGGCGACAAGGTTCTGGCTCACGATCCCGAGACGGGTGCCACAACCGCTCAATCCGTTGAGGCACTGCACGTCAACCAGGACGAGGCTCTGACGGATCTCTCCGTCCGGACCGAGGATGGCAAGTTCGTCACCCTCAAGACCACCCAACACCACCCGTTCTGGAGTGAAAGCCGCAACGAGTGGGTGGATGCGGCGGACCTTCAGCCGACAGAGTGGCTGAAGACCAGCTCGGGCGATCCGGTGACCGTAGCCAAGGTCCACAACTTCCGCGGCTATAAGACGATGCGAGACCTCACCGTCTCTGACATCCACACGTACTATGTGATCGCCGGCGACACGCCGGTCCTCGTACACAACTGCGGGGAGGAAGAGGTCCGGGACGCGATTCAGAGTGCCTACCCTGAGCGGAATGTGCGCACTGGCGGCGATGTTCGTCGTCCAGATGGGACGCAATGGACCGATCATGACGTCTACGACGACGATTTTGTGTGCGAGGTGGCATGTGGCGGTGGAAAGGGTAAGGTGGCCCAGATGGAAGAGCGAATTCTTCCGAGCGCAGGCGGGCGACGCGTCGCGATCTACGGCCCGAATCTCAAGGGTAGCGTCGCGAAGGGGATTGAAAACCTTGGCGTTCCGGTCTTCAGGAATATGGACGATCTGATTGCTTGGGTCGGGCCAAAACCATGACGGAGACGGTGGTCCTGATTGTCGACGACCGAACAGTTGACCTGGGAATGCTGGCAGAGTTCATGCAACCGGTCGGCGACGTCTCAGTCAATGGTGCTGTCCTGACGCTTCAACGCGGCGACGAATACTGCTACGTAGTAGAGGTGTCCGATCCTGAGGTCGACGGCATTTTTGAAGATTGGCTGGAAGCTCGAATTCCGAAATTGCCGAGCGCCATTTTTAGCGTCGACTACCGCGCGCCTGATCTCGTTGTTGCACTGGTTTATTCAATCGCACAATGGCGTTCGTTGACCGTCGACACCAATTATGGTCAAGTTGTGTCGGGTAGAGACCTGACGCCCGACATGTTGCGTCCCATGTGAAAATTTCGAGCCTTCCCTATCCCTGTTGAGGCCCGCCCGCTTCGGTCACGGACCGTAGTGGGCGGCCATACAAGGGCGTTTTTGTCTGCACCGGTTGCCGTCACGGTTGCCGTCAGACGGGCGTACGACATCTCCATATGTCGATTTCATGCTGAAGATCCGGACGGCGGAGCCGCTCTGCTCGGTGCCGTGCCGCTTGCGGCGCGGCGTCAATCGCCGGAAGTGCGTCGCTGGTCGGCCAGCACTGCGATCGTCACGGCCTCAGGTGGTCGATGGCCAGCCAAGTGGACTTGCGTGCGTTCCGGTGTTGGTGGGCGTGCGCGCGGGCCGGAACGGCTGTAGTGCGTGCGCATGCGTCCGGCGTAGCCGGGCGCACGTGGGGTCGGCCAGCGGTGCGGTGCCGCGATTGCTCGTGGTCCGTTTCCGCTGGCCGCCCTCCCGAACCGTACGTGCGAGTTGTCCCCGCATACGGCTCTCCGTGTGTCTTGCCCGTTGATCACGCCGTCGTGGTTGGTGTGATGGTCCAGGGAGTGGGGATCTTGCTGCCGCGGTAGCGGTAGCGTTCGATCTTGACGCTGGATGCGCCGTAGAAGGTGATCCCGTTGTGGGCGTAGCGTCCGTCGTGGGTGAACCGGCGGCGGACCTCCCGCCAGGAGATGGGGTGGTGCTTGCGGCGGATCCAGGCGCAGATGCGTTTCCATGCGTGGTAGTCGACCTGCTGGAAATGGCGGCTGGACGAGCCGTGGCGGAAGTAGTTGGCCCAGCCTCGTAGCGACCGTCCGAGGGTCATGAGAATCTCGTCGAGTTCGCGGTAGAGGGCTGACCTGTTCTGGGTGCACGCGCGTGTTCGGTCCCGCACGCCTCGCATGGCCTTGCGGGATGGGTAAGTGAACACGTAGGTCTTGCGGCTTCCTCGTTTGATGCGCCGCACGATGGTGTGGCCGAGGAAGTCGAAACCTTGATCGATGTGCACCACGCGGGTCTTGTCGGGGGCCAGGCGTAGCCCGAGTGGGGCGACGACCTGGGCGATTTCGTCGAGCAGCGCCTCAGCGTGGTGTTGCTGGCCTTTGACGAGCACGATGAAATCGTCGGCGTAGCGCACGAGCCGCCAGGTGGCCAGCCCGCGTTTGCGTCGCCGGTCCCGCTGGTTGCCGTCGCCGAAGGATTTCCATTGCCGGTTGAAGTGCTCGTCCAGCGTGGATAAGGCGATGTTGGCCAGCAGCGGTGACAAGATCCCGCCTTGGGGTGTGCCCCGCCAGGTATCTTCCCGGTCGCCGGTGGTGGTCATGACTCCGGCCTTGAGGAAGGCCTTCACCATGGCCAGCACCTTCTTGTCCGCGATCCGGCCTCGCACGCGGTCCATCACCGCCACGTGGTCGATCTCGTCGAAACACGCGGCGATGTCGGCCTCCACGACCCACTCGTAGTCACGAGGACGGGAGGTGAACGCGTGGATCTCCGCGATGGCATCGTGTGCCCGCCGTCCCGGCCGGAAGCCGTAGGAGCAGGGCAGGAAGTCCACCTCGAAGATCGGTTCGAGGACAAGTTTCAACGCCGCCTGGACCACCCGGTCGGTGACGGTGGGGATGCCCAACTTCCGCAGCTTGCCGGACGCTTTGGGGATCATCACCTGCCGCACCGGCACCGGCCGGAACTGCCCGCTTTTGAGCAGGTCGCGGACGTGGGCCAGGAACGGGTGCACGCCGACCCGATTGACGATGTAGGACACCGTCACCCGGTCGACCCCGGCGGTGCGCGCTCCGGTGTTCGTGGCCACCCGTTGCCAAGCCACGACCAGGAACGCCGGATCACACACCAGGTTGAACAGATCACGAAACCGGCGGGAGCTATCGTCTCCCGCCCAACGGTGCAGTTTGACCTGCATCTTCCGTACCAGCGCCCCGGCGAGCATCTCGTCGGGCCAACTGACGCCGGTATTCACCGGCGTGTCTTCGGACATTGCAGCTTCTCCCTGTCTGACACACTGCCGCCCTTCCCGATGTAGCCGGCTTTCCCGACCTCGCAGTACTACGGCGGCTCCGCCCCAGCCACGCCCTTCAGCGGGCGACGCGCCTATCCCCTCCACCCGCCCTGGCCGGGCAGGCCTCGTGGATCGCGACGTGGCTGGTTCCCACGTTCACCGTCCTCCGGTCGACGGGTTAGGCACCCGGCTGTACCCCTGCGGCATCGTCACGGCTACGCCGTAGACCTTCACCGTGACATCCCAGGCCAGCAATCAAGAACCGCCCGGAAGTTCCCCCACCACTGACAGTGGGGTGCGCACCGCCTCCCAGCCCACATCCACCGGGTTGGAGCTGGTCATACATGAAGAGGCCTCAAACGCCGGTTCCTCGCGTATGCCTTCCCGTCTCGCTCCCCGAACCCGGCCCGTCCGGTAGTGCCAGACCGCCCCGGGTTTGTCGCGGCTGCTCCCACCCCGCCCACCGTCCCGTGAGCAGGGCTGCCGCCAGCTTCACCCAGCCACTACGATGACCAGGAGATAGATGGTCTTTCACCCCTATCCGGTAAGACGGCGCCTCGTGGCGCACTTGATCCTGTAGAGCAAGTTTTGAGCCAGTCGGATCTTGGCCCAGGACCTTGGTCCGGCTGGCTTACTGCTTTGGTGCGCGGTTGCGGCTACCGCGGGGGCGCTTGGCCGGTGGTGGAGCCTGCTCGTCGTTGCTGGGCTTTCGGAGGTGTTCGGGCTGTTGGGCCAAGTTGCCTCGGTCGGCCTGGTATTCGATCACTTTCGTCGATGCTGACACCCCCTACCTCGGATAGCGCCATCCATCGATGCCTCGGTCGCCGGAGGGCGCGGTCGTCTCTCCAGGTTGCCGTCACCGTCGCCGTCAACATCGATAGACATCGACCAGGAGGGGCGGCGCGATCCACGAAAGGCCAGGTGGGAGGCCAAGGACACGTAGGTCACACTGCGTGACGGGGTGAAAATCCCACACCTACTATGTGATCGCCGGCAACACCCCGGTCCTCGTCCACAACTGCGGTGAGGACATCTACGACACGCAAGGGCGCACTAAGCACGGTAGGCAAGCGCGCACGACCTCTCGAGGTCCCAGTGGTGCCGAGCCGATTGACGGACAGGCTGCGCTAAAGAATTCCGTCGAGATTACTCCCGACGCGCCGGGTCAGGCGCCTCGGCGGATTGGCGTCTCAAACGGTCAGCTTGTCATGCTCGACCGGACTCAGCAGATTCCTTGTGGATGTGGCAAGGTAGATGGCGGCGTGAACAATATCTGGCATGGCCATGTTCGAGAGTGGCGTGAATTCGAGCAAGGTGAACAATCTGCGCTCATTAAAGCCGGGCTCGTCACTCGTAAAGGAAAGGTGCGAGGGTGAGGCGCGATGACTGATAGTCTCGATCGAGGGGAAGATGAACGTTGGCGATCATCGTTGCTTCAGCTGATCTACGGTGACGATGTAAGAGAGGCGACTGATGCCTTGCTGGCGCTCTCGTTGGATGAGCCCGATCGTGAATGGATCGAAGATGTGCTACTTCGCCTCCTCGACGCGCCTGTCGACCGTCAGGTGAGAGAGCTTGCCGTCACGTGCATCGGTCATGTGGCGAGATTGCATCGTGCGATCTCTCAGAAAGTCATTGCTCGGTTGCATGAGTTGGCGGACGATCCTGAACTGAGATTGCGCGTGCCAAATGCTCTGAGTGACATTAGGGTATTTGTGAAGAACTCCTGACCCAATCCAACTCCACCTACTCAGCCCGCACCGACCCAGCTAACGCAAGGCCATTGACCTCCGAGCCGGCGCTGCTGCTGGTTGTCATGGAAAGAAGGGCGTGACTTCGCGGTCACGCCCTTCTTCGATGAAGAAATGTCACACCAGGCCCAGGCGGGCCCGTCAAGGGAAGCTGGGCGGTGAGGTGTACGCCTGGCTCACCGTTGCCCAGTGCCGAAGGTCTTCGACCGCTCCCGGCGACAGACCTCGTTGAAGCCCGCGTTGCGTGCGCTGACTGTGGACCCGTCCTGCGTGACGGTGGCCTTCCTGGCGGGCGTTTCTAACGGGAATCCGCGCCGGATGCGGTGCCGTTCGTTCGGACCCGGACGAGACGCGGGCCACCCCCGGCGCGGACGGTGGAGCGGGTCAGACCACCTGGGTAGGGTAGGTCCCGGTCGGCTGCGACCACCAAGATCCATACCGCCGGGGGGCGCCACGCATGGGCGATTCGTTCGCGCATCTGCACGTACACACCGAGTACTCGATGCTGGACGGGGCGGCCCGGCTCAAGGACCTCTTCGCCGAGGCCAACCGGCTCGGCATGCCGGCGGTGGCGATTACCGACCACGGCAACATGCACGGCGCGAACGACTTCTACAAGCAGGCCATGGCCGCCGGCATCACCCCGATCCTGGGGGTCGAGGCGTACGTGGCGCCGGAGTCCCGCTTCCACAAGGCGCGGGTCAAGTGGGGCCGGCCGGAACAGAAGAGCGACGACATCTCCGGTAACGGCGCGATCACCCACAAGACCATGTGGGCGATGAACGCCACCGGTCTGAAGAACCTCTTCACCCTCAACTCGCGCGCCTCCATGGAGGGCCACTACGTCAAGTGGCCCCGGATGGACATGGAGCTGATCGCCGAGCACGCCGAGGGGATCATGGCCACCACCGGCTGCCCCTCCGGGGCGGTGCAGACCCGGCTGCGGCTGGGCCAGTTCGACGAGGCGCTCAAGGTCGCCGCCAGCTACCAGGACATCTTCGGCAAGGAGAACTACTTCCTGGAGATCATGGACCACGGGCTCGAGATCGAGCGCCGGGTCCGCGACGGGCTCACCGAGATCGCCCGCAAGCTGGACATCCCACCGGTGGTCACCAACGACTCGCACTACACCCACGAGGCCCAGGCCACGGCGCACGACGTGCTGCTCTGCGTGCAGACCGGCAGCAACATCGACGACCCCAACCGGTTCCGGTTCGAGGGCGGTGGCTACTTCATCAAGTCCGCCGAGCAGATGCGCGCGGTCGACTCCTCCGAGCTGTGGCAGCAGGGCTGCCGCAACACCCTGCTGGTCGCCGAGAAGGTCGACCCGACCGGGATGTTCGAGTTCCACAACCTGATGCCGCGCTTCCCGGTGCCCGAGGGGGAGACCGAGGAGTCCTGGTTCCGCAAGGAGACCTTCGCCGGGCTGGCCCGCCGCTACCCGGGCGGCATTCCGGAGGGGCACCTCGTCCAGGCCGAGTACGAGCTGGGCGTCATCAACCAGATGGGCTTCCCGTCGTACTTCCTCGTGGTCGCCGACTTCATCCAGTGGGCGAAGAACCAGGGCATCGCGGTGGGTCCGGGCCGTGGTTCGGCCGCCGGCTCGCTGGTCGCGTACGCCCTGGGCATCACCGACCTCGACCCGATCCCGCACGGCCTGATCTTCGAGCGGTTCCTCAACCCCGAGCGGGTCTCGATGCCGGACGTCGACATCGACTTCGACGAGCGTCGGCGCGGCGAGGTGATCAAATACGTCACCGAGAAGTGGGGCGAGGACAAGGTCGCCCAGATCGCCACCTTCGGCACGATCAAGGCGAAGGCCGCGATCAAGGACTCGGCCCGGGTGCTCGGCTACCCGTACGCGGTGGGTGACCGGATCACCAAGGCGATGCCCCCGGCGGTGATGGGCAAGGACATCCCGCTCACCGGCATCTTCGACCCGAAGCACCCCCGGTACGCCGAGGCCGGCGAGATCCGCGGCCTATACGAGTCCGACCCGGACGTGCGCAAGGTGATCGACACCGCCAAGGGCATCGAGGGGCTGATCCGGCAGACCGGCGTGCACGCCGCCGGCGTGATCATGTCCGCCGAGCCGATCATCGAGCACATCCCGCTGATGCGCCGGGACGCCGACGGGGCGATCATCACCCAGTTCGACTACCCGACCTGCGAGTCGCTCGGGCTGCTGAAGATGGACTTCCTCGGCCTGCGCAATCTGACCATCATCGACGACGCGGTCAAGAACATCGAGCTCAACCACGGCAAGCAGCTGGACCTGCTGTCCCTGTCGCTGGACGACCAGGCGGCCTACGATCTGCTGGCCCGGGGTGACACCCTCGGCGTGTTCCAGCTCGACGGCGGGCCGATGCGCTCGCTGCTGCGGCTGATGAAGCCGGACAACTTCGAGGACATCTCCGCCGTCCTGGCGCTCTACCGGCCCGGCCCGATGGGCGTCGACTCGCACACCAACTACGCGCTGCGCAAGAACGGCCTCCAGGAGATCACCCCGATCCACCCCGAGCTGGAGGAGCCGCTGCGGGAGATCCTCGCCCCCACCTACGGCCTGATCGTCTACCAGGAGCAGGTGCAGCGCGCCGCGCAGATCCTCGCCGGTTACACGCTCGGTCAGGCCGACTTGCTGCGCCGGGCGATGGGCAAGAAGAAGAAGGAGATCCTCGACAAGGAGTTCATCCCGTTCCGGGACGGCTGCCGCGAGCGCGGCTACTCCGACGAGGCGATCCAGGCGGTCTGGGACGTCCTGGTGCCGTTCGCCGGCTATGCCTTCAACAAGGCACACTCCGCCGCCTACGGGCTGGTCTCCTACTGGACCGCCTACCTGAAGGCGCACTACCCCGCCGAGTACATGGCGGGGCTGCTCACCTCGGTAGGCGACGACAAGGACAAGATGGCGCTCTATCTGTCCGAGTGTCGGCGGATGCGGATCCAGGTGCTGCCGCCGGACGTGAACACCTCCGCCGGGCCGTTCACCCCGGTCGGCACGGACATCCGCTTCGGCCTGGCCGCGGTGCGCAACGTCGGCGCGAACGTGGTCGCCTCGATCATGCGGTGCCGGGGGGAGAAGGGCGAGTACGCCGACTTCTACGACTTCCTGTCGAAGGTGGACGCGGTGGTCTGCAACAAGAAGACCATCGAATCACTGATCAAGGCCGGCGCGTTCGACTCGCTCGGGCACCCGCGCAAGGGCCTGCTCGCCGTGCACGCCGACGCGATCGACGCGTACGCCGATGTCAAGCGCAAGGAGGCGGTCGGCCAGTACGACCTCTTCGGCGCCGGCTTCGGCGAGGCCGACACCGGCGGCAGCACCACGGTCATGCCGACCATCGGCGAGGGGGAGTGGGACAAGCGCGACAAGCTCGCCTTCGAACGCGAGATGCTCGGCCTCTACGTCTCCGACCACCCGCTCTTCGGATTGGAGCACGTCCTCGGCGCGGCGGCGGACACCACGATCGCCGCGCTCGCCGAGGAGGGCGGGGTGCCCGACGGGGCGGTGGTCACCCTCGCCGGCATCCTCTCCGGCGTGCAGCGCCGGGTCACCAAGCAGGGCCGGGCCTGGGCCTCGGCCACGCTGGAGGACCTGGCCGGCGGCGTGGAGACGCTGTTCTTCCCCAACACCTACGAGGTGATCGGGCAGTACATCGCCGAGGACGCGATCGTGGTGGTCAAGGGGCGGGTGGACCGCCGGGACGACACGCCGCGGATCATGGCGATGGACATGTCCATGCCGGACGTCAGCACCAACCCCGCCAACAAGCCGGTCACCCTCACCATCCCGGTGCACCGGTGCACCCCGCCGCTGGTGGAACGGCTCAAGGAGACCCTGGTGCTGCACCCCGGCGACACCGAGGTGCACGTCAAGCTGCTCAACGGTGGCAAGACCACCACGCTGCGGCTCGGGCCGTTCCGGGTGGCGGCGACCACCGCGCTGATGGGTGACCTGAAGAGCGTGCTCGGCCCGGCCAACGTCAGCTAACTGTCCGCTCCGCTGCCGACTTGCCGGATTCGCCGCCCATGAGGCGACTTCGTCCAATACCGTCGGCTGGTGCCCACCCGACGCCTACGGCTCGCCGTCCCGGTGGTGATCATGCTGGCCGGGCTCGTGGCCTGCACCAGCCGCGGACCGACCCGGGAGGCATTGACGGGCCCGTCCTCCGCCGCCCCGCCCAGCGCGGCCTTCGAGCCGCGGGTGCCGGGCATGCCGGCGTACCCGACGGCCGGCAACGTCTACGCCGCGGCCGGCGCCAACCAGCTCGCCGAGCAGGTCCGCGGCGACCGGCCGATGGTCTACGTGCCGAACACCAAGAGCAACGACGTCTGGATGATCGACCCCGCCACCTTCGAGGTGGTGGGGAAGTTCCCCGGCGGGCCCGAGCCGCAGCACGTCGTCCCCTCCTACGACCTGCGCACGCTCTATGTGGCGTCCAGTCAGATACCCCGGGGCGGGGTGATCCCGGTCGACGCCCGGACCGGGAAGCCGGGCAAGTTCGTCAACCTGGAGGACGTCTACAACCTCTACTTCACCCCGGACGGCAAACAGGCGATCGTGGTCGCCGAGGCGTACCAGCGGCTGGACCTCTACGATCCGACCACCTGGAAGCGGACGCGCTCGGTGCGGTTCCCCTCGTGCGGGGGAATCAACCACATGGACTACTCCGCCGACGGCGCGACGATGCTCTTCAGCTGCGAGTTCGCCAACCGGATGATCGTCCTGGACACCGCCACCCTCGACAAGGTGCGCGAGTTCCCGCTGACCAGAACGGCCGACGGCATGCCCCAGGACACCCGACTGACCCCGGACGGGCAGCACTTCCTGGTCGCCGACATGCACGCCCACGGGGTGTACGTCTTCGACGGCCGGGCCGAGCGCCAGACCGGCTTCATCCCCACCGGCCGCGGTGCCCACGGCATCTACTTCGACCGGGCCGCCACCCGCGCCTACGTCACCAACCGGGACGAGGGGAGCGTGACGGTGCTCGACCTGGCCACCCTGAAACCCACCACGACCTGGTCGATCCCCGGCGGCAGCCCGGACATGGGCGGCCTGTCCGCCGACGGCCGGCAGCTCTGGCTCTCCGGGCGGTTCCACGACGAGGTGTACGTGTTGAGCACGCAGGACGGCAAGCTGCTGGCCCGGATCCCCGTCGGCCGTGGCCCGCACGGCCTGACCGTCTGGCCGCAGCCCGGCCGCTACTCCCTCGGCCACACCGGCAACATCCGGTAGCGGGCCGCCGACCGTCGATTGGCCGTCCCCCGATGGGGTTCCGTCCCACTACCGTCGGCGGCATGGACCTGGAACAGGCGCAGAAGCTGTGGCAGCCGCAGCCCGGCTGGCTGAACACCGCCAGTTACGGACTGCCACCCGAACCGGGCTGGACGGCGGTGCAGGAGGCGCTGGCCGACTGGCGGGTGGGGCGTACGTCGTGGGAGGGGTGGGGCGAGGCGGTCGACCGGTCCCGGGTCGCCTTCGCCGGCCTGGTCGGCGTGCCGGCGGCGGACGTGGCGACCGGCAGCGCGGTGTCGCAGGTGCTCGCCCCCGTCGCTGCGGCCCTGCCGGCCGGAGCGACCGTGGTGGTGCCCGAGGTCGAGTTCACCTCCAATCTGTTCCCCTGGCTGGTGCAGGGCGAACGGGGCGTCACGGTGCGCACCGTGCCGCTGGCCGGGCTGGTCGACGCGATCGACGCCCGCACCGACCTGGTCGCGTTCAGCCTGGTGCAGTCCGCCGACGGCGCGGTCGCCCCGTACGACGAGATCGTGGCCGCGGCCCGCGCGCACGACGCCCTGGTGGTGGTGGACGCCACCCAGGCGTGCGGCTGGCTGCCGTTCGACGCGGGCCTGGCCGACGCGGTCGTGGTCGGGGCGTACAAGTGGTTGATGGCGCCGCGGGGCTCGGCCTTCGCCTACCTCGCGCCGTCCCTGCGCGACGGGATGCGCCCGGACGCCGCCGGCTGGTACGCGGGCCAGGACCCGCACGCCTCCTACTACGGCCCGCCGCTGCGGCTGGCCGACGACGCCCGGCGGTTCGACATCTCGCCGGCCTGGTTCAGCTGGGTCGGCACCGCACCGGCCCTGGAACTGGTCGCCGAGATCGGCGTGCCGGCCATCCGGGCGCACGACGTCGCGCTGGCCAACCGGTTCCTCGCCGGGCTGGACCGGCCGCCGGGGGAGAGCGCGATCGTGACGGTGGAGGTGCCCGGTGCGCGGGAGAGGCTGGAACGGGCCGGGGTGCGGGCGGCGGTGCGCGCCGGCCGGGTCCGCGCCTCGTTCCACGTCTACTCCACCGACGCGGACGTGGACCTGGCGCTCGACGCGCTGACGGCCTGACCGCCGCCGCCCCCGGCCGGGAAGCGACCGGGGGCGCGGCGCCGCGGCTCAGGCCAGGTGGCCGCCGATCTGATGCACGGGCTGGCCGCCGAGTACGAGCGGACCGTCGCCGGGCTGGAGCGCGTCGCCGGCACGGAGTAGCGCCCAGACTCCCAGTGCTAAATTCCGTGGGCCGGTGGTCCGACCTCGATCAGCGTGGCGTAGCCGTCCAGCAGCCGGCGCAGGCCGAACTCGAAGACCGTGTCCAGGTCCAGGTCGATCGCCTCGTCCAGCATCGCCAGCGTCGGGTACCGGCCGCCGCTCATCATCCGCTGGAACATCGCCTCGTGATTGTCCACCCACTGCTCGTCGGTGAGCCCGGTGTCCTGCACGGCGTGCGCCTGCGCCTCCAGGTTGGTGGCGATGCCCCGCACGTACGCCACCAGCGTCACCGCGGCGTGCCAGCGCAGCTGGGCGTCGAGCCCCAGCCCGGCCGTGGCGCGCAGCGCCCACTCGGTGTGCGCCATGCCGTTCGGCAACGGCTGCGGGCGGAACATCGAGATGACGTGTGGCAGCCAGCGGTGCCGCTGGTAGACCGCCCACTGTGTGCGGGCGAGCAGTTCCAGGCGGGCCCGCCAGCCGGCCGGCGGCGCGGCGGGTAGGGGCGCGTCGGCCAGCGCCGTGTCGGCCATCGCCAGGATCAGGTCGTCCCGGCCGCGGACGTGCCGGTACAGGGCCATGGTGGCGACCCCCAGCTCGGCGGCGATCTGCCGCATCGAGACGGCGGCCAGGCCGCCCGTGTCGGCCAGGCCGATCGCGGTACGCACCAGCCGCTCCCGGCTCAGCTCCGGCTCCGCGTCCGCCGGGCCACGGCGGGCCCGGGGCGCCGCCGGGCGGGGCGGGGCCACCACGGTGCCCGCGCCGGGTCGGGTCAGCACCAGCCCCTCGTCGCGCAGCAGGGCGAGCACTTTGGTGGCGGTGGCGATGGCCACGCCGTGCTCGCGGGTGATCCGCCGCGCCGACGGCACCGGGTCGCCGGGGCGCAGCTCCCCGAGCGCGATCCGGCGGCGGATCTCCGCAGCGATCCGCCGGTACGGCGGCTCCGACCCGGCCATGGCGGCACCTCCGGCGCGGCGTACTAGGACGAGGCTCCTTGGCGGGCCCTCGCCGAGGGAGCGTACTAGGTCACCACGAGCCCGGCGGGCCACGGCGGACCTACCGTCCAGGGCGGACCCGGCGCGGACCGGGTGGACGGTGTACGCACGAACTCGGGAGTGCTGCGATGAACGACAGGACCGTACTCATCTCCGGCGCCGGCATCGCCGGCCCCGCGCTGGCCTTCTGGCTGCGCCGGTACGGCTTCGCCGTCACCGTCGTGGAACGCTCGCCCGGGCTGCGCCCCGGCGGGCAGGCGGTCGACGTGCGGGGGACCGCCCGCGAGGTGGTCGACCGGATGGGGCTGACCGCCCGGATCCGCGCCGAGTGCGTCCGCCTGCAGGGCATGGCGTACGTCGACGCGCGGGGCGACGTCCGCGTCCGGATGCCGGTGGACGCCTTCGTCGGTGAGGGGATCGTCGCCGACATCGAGATCGAGCGCGGCGACCTGGCCCGGCTGCTGTACGAGGAGACCCGGGCCGACGTGGAGTACGTCTTCGACGACTCGATCGAGACGCTCACCCAGACCGACGACGGGGTGCGGCTCACCTTCACCCACGCCGCCCCGCGCACCGTCGACCTGGTGATCGGCGCCGACGGCTCGCACTCCCGTACCCGGGCCCTCGCCTTCGGCCCCGAGTCGGCGTACGTCCGGCCGCTCGGGGCGTACGTGGCGTATTTCACCACCCCGTACCCGGACGAGACCGGCTGGTTCCAGATGCACAACGCCCCCGGCGGCCGGGTGGTGGGCACCCGCCCCAACCGGCACGGCCGGTCCAGCGCCTTCTTCAGCTTCGCCTCGCCGGCGCTGGAGGTGGACCGCCGGGACCGGGCGGCCCAGCAGCGCCTGCTCGCCGAGCGCTTCGCCGACGTGGGCTGGCGCGCCGCCGAGCTGCTGGCCGCGATGGCCGACGCCCCGGACTTCTACTTCGACCGGTACGCCCAGGTGCGGATGGGCGCCTGGAGCACCGGGCGGGTGGCGTTGCTCGGCGACGCCGCCTGGTGTCCCTCCCCGCTGACCGGGCAGGGCACCAGCCTCTCCCTGGTCGGGGCGTACCTGCTGGCCGGGGAACTGGCCGCCGCCGGCGGCGACCACCGGGTCGCGTACCGCCGCTACGAGGAGGTGCTCCGGGCGCACGTGGCGCGCGGTCAGGACCTGCCGGGCGGCGGCATCTCCGGGTTCCTGCCGGCCAGCCGGGCCGCGATCCGGATGCGGGACGCGTCCATGCGGGCGATGGCCTCCCGCCCGCTGCGCGGGCTCGCCACCCGGCTGTTCTTCAGCCACGCCGACGGCCTCACCCTGCCGGATTACGCCGTCACCCGGTGACGGTGGCGGCCCACATGTCGACGCGCGCCGATCCCGGTCGGGCCCGGTCGACGAGGGTGGGCGGGCCCGTCCCTATGGGGGGCGGGCCCGTCCGGCGCCGGCCGAATGTGTGGGTAATCGACATGGCTCGACCGCTTCGGCGCACCGTAGGTTTCCTGCACGCGATGGCCCTGTGACCTCGGTCACCGACCCGGTCGTCGCCAGTGACCTGCGGAGGATGAGGCGATGGCCGGGCAAGCGCTCCTGTCGGCGCGCGGGCTGACCCGTGACTTCCGGGGCTTCCGCGCGGTCGACCACGTCGACCTCGACATCGCCCCGGAGAGCGTGCACGCGCTGGTCGGCCCGAACGGCGCCGGCAAGACCACGCTGTTCAACCTGCTCACCGGCTTCCTGCCGCCGACCGACGGCCGGATCGAGCTCGACGGCCGGGACGTCACCGGCCTGCCCCCGGAGCGGGTGGCTCGGCTCGGGGTGGCCCGCTCGTTCCAGATCACCAGCCTCTTCCCGCAGCTGTCCGCCCGCGAGCACGTGGAACTGGCGTTGCAGAGCCCGAGTGGGCTCGGCTGGCGGTTCTGGCGGTCGGCCACGCTGATGGGCCGCTACCGCGAGCGGGCCGACGAGCTGCTGGACATGGTCGGGCTCGGCGCGCTGGCCGAGGCCCCGGCCGAGGCGTTGGCGTACGGGCGCAAGCGCGCCCTGGAGTTGGCCATCGCCCTCGCCCTCGACCCGAAGGTGCTGCTGCTCGACGAGCCGACCGCCGGGATGGGGCTGGAGGACGTCGACCGCACCGTGGAGCTGATCGCCCGGGTCCGGGCCGGCCGGACCGTGGTGATGGTCGAGCACAACATGAGTGTCGTCGGCCGTCTCGCCGACACCGTCACCGTGCTGCAGGCCGGCACGGTGCTGGTCGAGGGCCCGTACGAGCAGGTCCGCGCCGACGAGCGGGTCATCACCGCCTACCTGGGAGCCGCTGATGCTGCGCATTGACACCCTCTCCGCCTTCTACGGCGAGGCGCAGGTGCTGCGGGAGGTGAGCCTGGACGTCGCCGCCGGCGAGGTGGTCACCCTGGTCGGGCGCAACGGCGCCGGCAAGTCCACCCTGCTGCGCTGCGTGATGGGGCTGCATCCCGGCCAGCGCGGCACCGTCGAGCTGGCCGGGCGGGACGTCAGCCGGCTGCCGGCGTACAAGCGGGCGCGGCTCGGGCTCGGCTGGGTCCCCGACGACCGTGGCGCGTACGCCACCCTCACCGTCACCGAGAACCTGACCCTGCCGCCCCGGGTCGGCCCCGACCCGTGGCCGCTGGAGCGGGTGTACGAGGCGTTCCCCGCCCTGTACACCCGCCGCGACTCGGCGGCGACCATGCTCTCCGGCGGCGAGCAGCAGATGCTCGCCCTGGCCCGGGTGCTGCGGATGGGCGCCCGGCTGCTGCTCTGCGACGAGCCCACCGAGGGGCTGTCGCCGCTGCTCGTGCAGCAGGTCGGCGACCTGCTGCGGGAGGCCAAGCGGCACGGGGTGACCGTGCTGTTGGTCGAGCAGAACCTGCACTTCGCCACCGGCGTCGCCGACCGGCACTACCTGCTGGCCGAGGGACGTGTCGTGGAGGCGATGGCCAACTCCGAGGTGCGCTCGCGGGAGCGCGAGCTGCTGGCGTACCTCGGGATCTGAATTTTCGACGGCTGACCCGCGCGGTGCCCGCGCGGTACGAAGGGGATGGATATGCGTAGGAGCGTGGGTGTGGCCGCCGCGTCGGCGACGGTGCTGCTGGCCGCGGGGTGCGGCGGCGGTGGGCCCCAGTCCGGCGGCGACCAGAAGCTGACCGGCGACAAGATCGTGCTGGGCGTCCTCAACGACCAGTCCGGGGCCTACTCGGAGCTGTCCGGGAAGAACTCGGTCAAGGCCGTGGAGATGGCCATCGCCGACTTCAAGGCCAAGCACGGCGACCAGGCGGTCACCAAGGACATCACCGTCGAGACCGCCGACCACCAGAACAAGCCGGACGTCGCCAACGCCAAGGCCCAGGAGATGTACGACCGCAAGGCCGTCGACCTGATCCTCGACGTGCCGACCTCCTCGGCCGCGCTGAAGGTCGCCGACGTGGCGAAGGAGAAGAAGAAGCTCTACTTCAACATCGGCGCGGCGACCACCGACCTGACCGGCAAGAGCTGCAACAAGTACACGTTCCACTACGCGTACGACACCTACATGCTGGCCAACGGCACCGGCAAGACCACCACCGAGCAGGTCGGGAAGAACTGGTACATCCTCTACCCGAACTACGCCTTCGGGCAGGACATGGAGAAGAGCTTCTCCACCGCCATCACCGCCGCCGGCGGGACGGTCGTCGGCAAGGACGGCGCGCCGTTCCCGAACACCAGCGGTGACTACTCGTCGTTCCTGCTCAAGGCTTCGACGATGAACCCGAAGCCGCAGGTGCTCGGCACCATGCAGGCCGGCGCGGAACTGGTCAACGTGGTCAAGCAGTACAACGAGTTCAAGCTCCGGGAGAAGGGCATCGGGCTCGCCGTGGGCCTGATGTTCATCTCCGACATCCACTCGCTCACCCCCGCCGCCCTCGCGGGCACCACCTACACCGACGCCTGGTACTGGAACTTCGACCAGCAGAACCGGGAGTTCGCCGACCGGTTCCAGAAGGAGACCGGCACCCGGCCGTCCTTCGCGCACGCGGCCAACTACTCCGCCGCCACCCAGTACCTGGAGGCCGTGCAGGCCGCCGGCACCGACGAGGCGGACACCGTTGTGAAGGGCCTGGAGGGCAAGAGCGTCAACGACGTCTTCCTGCGCAACGGCAAGATCCGCGCCGAGGACCACCGGGTCATCCACGACGCGTACCTCGCCCAGGTGAAGCCGCAGGCCGAGGTCGCCGAGCCGTGGGACTACGTGAAGGTGCTCAAGACCATCCCCGCCGCCGAGGCGTTCCGCGCCCCGTCCCCGGACTGCAAGCTGTGACCGGTTTCCTCCAGAACACGTTCAACGGGTTGGTGAGCGGGGCGTTCTACGCCCTGCTCGCCCTCGGGCTCGCGGTCATCTTCGGCATGCTGCGGGTGGTGAACTTCGCCCACGGCGCGTTCTACATGCTCGGCGCCTTCGGCGCGTACGTGCTGCTGGCTGAGGCGGGCGTGCCGTTCTGGGCGGCCCTGGTGATCATGCCGGTCGCGCTCGCCGTGGTCGGCATGATCCTGGAGCGCGCCGTCATCCACCGGCTCACCCGGCTCGACCCGCTCTACAACTTCCTGCTCACCTTCGGCCTGACGCTGATCCTCCAGGACCTGGTCAAGACCCGCTACGGCGTGCAGTCCAGCCCGTACGCCACCCCGGCCGAGCTCAGCGGCTCGGTCGACTTCGGGCTCTTCGACTTCCCGACGTACCGGGTGTTCATCCTCGGCTTCGCGGTGCTGCTCTGCGTCGCGGTGTGGTGGGTGCTCACCCGTACCCGGATCGGCATGGTGGTCCGGGCGGCCACCGAGCGGCCGGAGCTGACCCGGGCCTTCGGCATCGACGTCGGGCGGTGGGTCACCCCGGTCTTCGGCTTCGGCATCGGCCTGGCCGGGCTCGCCGGGGTGCTCGCCGCGCCGATGCGGGCGGTGAACCCGCTGATGGGCGCCGACCTGATCATCGTGGTCTTCGCGGTGGTGGTGATCGGCGGCCTCGGCTCGATCTTCGGCTCGGTCGCCGCCGGCTTCGGCATCGGTCTGGTGCAGGCGTGGGGCGAGGCGTACCTGTCGGAGTTCCCCATCGTGTCCCAGACGATCGTTTTCGTCGTGATGGCCGCCGTGCTGCTCTGGCGGCCGGCCGGGCTGTTCGGCCGTGAGGAGGCACCGGCATGACCAGCACCGTCGACACCCCGGCCGACGCGAACCGGCCGGCGCCGCCGTCCGGGCTGCTCGCCGTCGCCCGCGCGCCCGGCTGGGTCCGGTACGCGCTGCTCGCCGCCGGCCTGGCCGCCGCGCTCTGGCTGCCCAACGGGCTCTACCCGGCGGTGGCCGTGGACATCCTCTGCTGGGCGCTCTTCGCCGTCTCGGTGGACCTGCTGCTCGGCTTCACCGGGCTGATGTCCTTCGGGCACGCCGCGTTCTGGGGCACGTCGGCGTACCTCACCGGGCTGGTCGCCATCCATGCCGGCCTGCCGTTCCCGCTCGCCGTGCTGGCCGGGGCGCTCGGCGCGGCGGCGCTCGCGCTGCCCATCGGCTACCTGGCGGTGAAGCGGACCGGCATCTACTTCGCCATGGTCACGCTGGCCTTTGCCCAGATGGTCTACTACGTGGCCAACGAGTGGCGGTCGGTCACGAAGGGCGAGAACGGCCTGCAGGGGGTGCCCCGGTCGCTGTTCGGCCTCGACCTGACCGACGACTACTACTTCTACTACGCGATCCTGCCGATCGTGCTGCTCGGCCTGGCCGCCGCCTGGCGGATCACGCACTCGCCGTTCGGCCGGGTACTGGTCGGCATCCGCGACAATCCGGCCCGCGCGCGGGCGCTCGGCTACCCGGTGCACCGCTACAAGCTGACCGCGTTCGTGCTCTCCGGCTTCATCGCCGGGCTCGGCGGCGGGCTCTTCGCCGTCGGCCACCGTTTCGTCTCTCTCGACGTGCTGCACTGGACCACCTCCGGCAAGGCGGTCATCGTCGTGGTGCTCGGCGGCATCGGCACGTTGTGGGGCGGGGTGCTCGGCGCGGTGATCGTGGTCCGGCTGGAGGACTGGCTGTCGTTCTCCGGATTCGAGGCGATCGGCCTGGTGACCGGCGGCATCTTCGTCCTCGTCGTGCTGTTGTTCCGGCGCGGGGTGTGGGGCACCGTCGCCGCCCTGGCGCTGCGCTGGATGGCCGCCCGTCGCAGATAGGTCCAGCGCCGTCCCGGCCCCTGGAAGTGACCGCACACCGGGGGTACGTCTGGTGCGGACCGAACCTATGGCAGCCCACGCTGTCGAGGCCGCCCGCAAGCGGCTCATCCTGCCCGCTGCCCGCTGCCCGCTGCCCGCTGCCCGCTGCCCGCTGCCTGCTGTTCGTGGTGTGGTCTGTTGCTTGCTGTTTGTGGTGGGTGGGGTATGGCCCGCCGTGCCCGGCTCCGGGCGGTCAGGCTTGATCCCTGCGCCGGTCACGGCGGGCCACACCCCAGGTCTCCCGCCCCACCCAACGTTGATCATGAAGTTGGCGGCGGAGTTGATCTCCTCCACTGCCGCTAACCTCATGATCAACGTGGGGTGGAGGGGTTCCCGGGGTGGATGTGCCGCTGGCCGGCACCCCCTTGGGGTGCCGGCCAGCGGTTATGTCCTGCTTTGTGGTGGGTCAGCTGTTCCAGTGCTGGGCGACGAGGTCGGCGGCCTGCTGCTCCCACTGGGCGTAGGCGTCCGGGTAGGCCGACACCTGCACGGTCTGCGCGGCCTCGGTCAGCGGCATGTCCTTCCAGCCGTCGACCTGCTTCAGGCCCTTCTGGAACGCCACGGTGGAGTACTCGGGGTCGGTGATCTGCTCCGGCGTGCCCCAACCCGAACTCGGGCGCTGCTGGAACAGGCCCAGCGAGTCGTGGTCGTTGCGGTCACCCAGGTGACCCAGGTTCTCCAGCTTCGACTCCTGCAGGCTGGTGGCGATCGAGATCACGGCGGCCCGCTCGTCCAGGCCCGACTTCTTCGTCGCGGCGATGATCGCCTTGGCATTGTCGGTCTGCTCGCCGTTCAGGTCGATCCGGGACTGCGCGCCCTGCACACCGTGCGGGATCAGCTTGGCGTTGTCCACGGCCGGCTTGTCCGCCTGCACCGCAACGGCGACCGGCTTGGCGTCCATTGCCGGGGCGGCGTGGGCGCCGGTGGCCGGACCGGCGAACACGCCACCGGCGAAAGCCAGACCAGCAATACCAAGAACGCTCTTACGCATGATCGTATTCATGGGAGTTAGCTCCTTCGAGGGGGGATTGGCGACGCATCCGACGGGGGTCGGACACGCGCAAGCACCACGACAAGGCGCTCAACAAAAACAAGAAGAGGAAAGCTTCTGTCCGGCAGGCTTCACGAGCGGGGGCTCGTGGCGCCGGGACCGTGTGTAACGACCGGCTGCCCACCACCATTCCCGGGGGCCCGCACCCTCGGGCCGGCCACGCTATCGGGCCAGGCCAGCGGGGTTGCTGCCGCGATCGTCCAGGTGATGTAACCACCCCGGGCCGGCCACCATTCCGCCACCCGGGTGCCGCCGGTCACGGGACAGGCCGGCACTAAGCGGCCCAGACCGGGGCGTCTGGGCGCACCGGACCGACCACGGAGCCGGACATTCTCCGCTTTGACGTCCGTCTGGGGCTGGCATGGTCGAACCGGACATTCGCCGCCCAGGCGCCCTCGGGGTCCGGCGCGGTCGAACCGGACAGCGACCCGGCCGGGACCTGCGCGTGCCGGCGACGATCGACTCCGTGCCGGTGAGGTGGCGGGGGCCGCCGGCCCGCCGCGAAGCGGAGGCGTGACGCCCACCACATACGATACGATACGGTTCCGTATCGAAACTGTGGAGCTTACGCTCAGGCCTATTACGAGTCTGACCCGTATCGTATTGCGCGGCACGGGAGCCCCGGGGGGAGAACCGGACACATGGAACCGCACGAGAACACGGGACATCCGAGGCGGTGGACGATCCTCGGGGTGCTGGTGATCAGCCTGCTCGTCGTCGTCCTCGACAACACCATCCTCAACGTCGCGCTGCGTACCCTCGCCGACCCGGTGCACGGGCTCGGCGCCAGCCAGGGTGAGCTGGAGTGGTCGATCAACTCCTACACGCTGGTCTTCGCCGGGCTGCTCTTCACCTTCGGCGTACTCGGTGACCGGATCGGCCGCCGCCGGTTCCTGCTGATCGGCCTGGCGCTGTTCGGCCTGGCGTCGCTGCTGTCGGCGTCCGCGCAGGATCCCGGCCAGCTGATCGCGGCCCGCGCCCTGATGGGCGTCGGCGGCGCGGCGATCATGCCGGTGACCCTGTCGATCATCTCCAACATCTTCGACCCGCGGGAGCGGGGCCGCGCGATCGGCATCTGGGCCGGCGCGGTCGGCCTCGCCGTGGCCATCGGCCCGATCCTGGGCGGTGCGCTGCTGGAGCACTACTGGTGGGGCTCGGTCTTCCTGATCAACGTGCCGGTGGTGGCGGCCGGTCTGGTCCTGGTGGCGCTGCTGGTGCCGGAGTCCCGCGACCCCGAGCCGGGCCGGGTGGACCTGCTCGGCGTGCTGCTCTCCGTGGTGGGCCTGGTCGCGCTGACCTACGGCATCATCGACGGCGGCGAGCACGGCTTCGACCGGCCGATGGTCTGGGCGGCCCTCGTCGGTGGCCTGGCGGTGCTGGCCTGGTTCGTCGCCCACGAGCGGCGCAGCGACCACCCCTCGCTGGACGTCCGGCTGTTCCGGGTCCCGCGCTTCGCCGCGCCGGTGGCCATCGTCGGTCTGATCTTCTTCGCCGCGATGGGCGTCATGTTCTTCAGCTCGTTCTACCTCCAGCTCGTCCGCGGCTACAGCCCGCTGGAGACCGGTCTGCTCTTCCTGCCCTTCGCCGGCGCCCAGCTGATTTTCGCCCCGCACAGCGCCGCCATGGTCCGCCGGTACGGCGGCAAGGCGGTCGCGGCGGTCGGGCTGGCGCTGACCGTGGTGGCGCTCGGCGCGTTCGCCTTCGTCGACGCGAGCACGCCGATCTGGGTGGTCCTGGTCTTCTTCTTTCTCCAGGGTGCCGGGATGGCCAACATCATGCCGCCGGCCACCGAGTCGATCATGTCGGCGCTGCCCCGGGAGAAGGCGGGCGTCGGCTCCGCGGTCAGCAACACCGTGCGGCAGGTTGCCGGCGCGCTGGGGGTGGCCGTGCTCGGCTCGGTGCTCTCCGCGGTCTACCGCGAGGACATCGCCTCGACGGTCGGCGGCCTCCCCGCCCCGGCCCGCGACGCGGCCACCGAATCCATCTCCGGCGCGTACGCGGCGGCCGGACAGCTCGGGCCGGCGGCGCCGAAGCTGATCGCGGCGGCCAACGACTCGTTCGTCTCGGCCATGCACTGGGCTGCGGCGCTCTCCGCAGTGGTGGCCGCCCTCGGCATCCTCATCGTGGCGCGCTGGATGCCGGGCCGCGCCGCGGGCGCGCCCGCCGCCGTGCCGGTGGTCGGTGAACGGGAGTTGGCCGGAACCGCATAGGTTCGGCGACAATGTCTGACATGACTTCCGCCGCGGACGAGGCCATCATCGAGGCCACCCTCGACCTGCTCGCCGAGGGCAGCACCGTCGAGGCGCTGTCGATCGAGGCGATCGCCACCCGCGCCGGAGTCGGCAAGGCCACCATCTACCGGCGCTGGCCGGGCAAGGACGCGCTGCTGCTGGACGCGCTGCGCCGGCTCAAGGGCATCGTGCCGCAGCCGACCGGTCACTCCGTCCGCGACGACCTGGTGCTGCTGGTCGGCGCGGTCGGGCACAACATCGACCCCCGTGCGGCGAAGATCATGCCCTGCCTGGTGCCCGAGGTGAACCGCAGCCCGGACCACTTCCAGCTCTACCAGAACATCATCGAGCCGCGCCGGCAGCTGATGCGCGAGGTGCTGCGGCGCGGGATCCGCACCGGCGAGCTCCGCGCCGACCTCGACGTCGAGGTGACGATGGCGCTGCTCACCGGGCCGATGCTGATGCAGCGGATGCTGCGCTGGCACCCGGAGCTGGACGAGCGGATCCTCCCCGAGAAGGTCGTCGACGGGGTGCTGGAGGGCAGCCGCGCCCGCTGACCGGGCGGTCAGGCCGTGGCACGCTCCCCGTGCTCACCGGGACGAGCCGGGTCAGCTCGCGGGCGCGCGCAGCCGGTGCAGGCGCAGCGCCAACTGCACCTCCAGCGCCCGCTCCGGCTTCTGCCAGTCCGCGCCCAGCAGTTGCCCGACCCGCTCCAACCTCTGGGTGACCGTGTTGACGTGCACGTGCAGCTGCTCGGCGGCCCGGGCCAGGCTGCCGCCCACCCCGAAGTACGCCTCCAGCGTCCGCACCAGCGCGGTGCCGCGCCGCGCGTCGTAGTCCAGCACCGGCCCGACCGTGGCGGTCAGGAACCGGGCCACGTCCCGCTCGCCCTGGTCACCCACCGTGCCGAGGAGCAGCCCGACGAAGCCCAGCTCGGCGGTGCTCGCCCCCTCGCCGGCCCGGCCCAGCGCGCCGAGCGCGGTGAGGCAGCGGTCCGCCTCGGCGAACGTGGCGGCCAGCGTCGCCGGCCCGGACCCCGGGCCGCTCGCCCCGGCGGTCACCGGGCGGCCGGTCACCCGGGACAGGTCCCGGGCCACCGCGCGGGCGCTGCCGCCGGCGTCCCGGCCGGGCAGCATCAGCACCACCCGCCCGTCCCGGGCCGCGGCCAGGCCGCCCCGGGTCGAGGCGTACGTGGTGGCCCAGGAGAGCACCCGCAGCCGGGCGGACCCGGTCGCGGCGATCGCATCGTCGCCGACCGCCACCAGCACGTGCGGCGCGTCCAGGTCGACCCCGAGCCGGCGGGCCCGGCTGCGCAGCGCGTCGGTGTCCCGCAGCGGCCGGGCGATCAGGTCGTCGAGCAGCTCGCCCCGCACCCGCCCCTCGGCCTCGGCGACGGTACGCCGGAACAGCAGCAGCAGCGCCGTCACCAGCGCCGCCCGCTCCAGGATGCGCTGGTCGGCGTCGACCAGCTCGTCGCCCGGGCGCAGCACCAGCGCGCCCAGGTTCTCCGCGCCGGCGACCACCGCGGCGTACCAGAGCGGGCCCCGGCGCACGCTGCGCCCCTCGGTCCGCGACGCCGCCACCGCCTCCACCAGGTCCGCCCGGTCCGGCTCCTCGATCTCGCCGACCCGGGCCAGCAGCCGACCCTCCGAGTCCAGCGCGAGCAGCGGCCCGCCGAGCACCTCGGTGACCGCCGCGGCGACGTCCTCCATTCCGCCGCCGCGCAGCACCAGCGCGGTCATCCGGTCGTGCGCCGCCGCGGCCCGCTCCACCGAGCTGCTGTGCGCCCGGATGGTGGTGTTCGCCGCGGAGAGCTCGGCCAGCGCGGACCGGGTCTCGGCGAGCAGCCGGGCGGTGTCGATCGCGACCGCGGCGTGCGCCGCGAGCGACACCAGCAGGGACACCTCCTCGCGGGCGAACGGCCGGGCCGACCGGTTCGCCGCGTAGAGCACGCCGATCACGCTCGATCCGAGCCGCAGCGGCACGCCGAGGATGGCCACCAGCCCCTCCTCGCCGACCCCGCCGTCGATCTCCCCGGTGTGCCGGAACCGCTCGTCCTCCTGGTAGTTCGAGGTGACGTACGGGGTGCCGGACTGGGCCACCAGCCCGCCCAGCCCGTCGCCCATCTCCAGCCGCAGCCGCTGGAACTTCGCCGAGATCGAGCCGTCGGTGACCCGCATGTAGGTGTCGCCGCGCTCGTCGTCGTTGAGGGTCATGTAGGCGACGTCGGTGCCGAGCAGGTGCCGGGCCCGGTGCACGATGGCCCGCAGCACGTCGTCCAGGTCGCGCAGCCCGGCCAGGTCGCTGGCCGTGTCGTACAGGCCGGAGAGCTCGGTCTCGCGGCGGCGGCGCCGCTCCAGCAGGCCGCGCACCCGCAGCGCGAGCATTTTGGCGTGTTCCAGCTCGGCCAGCCGGTCGGCGGGCAGCCCGGCAGCCCGGGCGGCCACCAGCGGACCCTCGAACTCGACGGCCGCCGCCTCCCGGGCCAGCAGTTCCAGGAACTCGACCGGCGACGACATGACGCTCATTGTGCGTGGTGCCACTAGTTCGCCGTCCAGCCCCCGTCGAGGGCGATCGAGGCGCCGGTGATGAAGTCCGCCGGTGGCGAGCACAGGTACGCCAGCAACTCGGCGACCTCCTCCGGCTCGATCAGCCGCTTGATCGCGGCCCGGGCCAGCATGATCTTCTCGATCACCTCGTCCTCGCCGATGCCGTGGCTGGCCGCCTGGTCGGCGATCTGGCTCTCCACCAGCGGGGTGCGGACGTACGCCGGGTTGATGCAGTTGGCGGTGACCCCGTGCGCGGCGCCCTCCAGGGCGACGACCTTGGACAGCCCCTCCAGAGCGTGCTTGGCCGACACGTACGCCGCCTTGTACGGCGAGGCGCGTAGCCCGTGCACGGAGGAGATGTTGACGATCCGGCCCCAGCCCTGGGCGTACATGTGCGGCAGCGCGCGCCGGATGATCCGGAACGGCGCCTCCACCATCACCCGGTGCAGGTGGGAGAAGCGCTCGGTGGGGAAGTCCTGCACCGGCGCGACGTGCTGGAGCCCGGCGTTGTTGACCACGATGTCGACGTCGGCGTCGAGCCGGTCCACCGCCGCGAGGTCCGACAGGTCCATCCCCTCGGCGCGGGCGCCGGCCTCGGCGGCCACCGCCTTGGCTGCCTCGACGTTGCGGTCCACCACCAGCACCGCCGCGCCCGCCGCTGCCAGGCGCAGGGCACAGGCCCGGCCGATGCCACTGCCACCACCGGTCACCAGGGCGCTACGACCGGAGAGGTCGACGTGTACGACGTGGGGGACCGCCACGGGTTCTGCCGTCATGGCGCAAGAAGTTACGAGCTGTGTGGCCGGCGGCACATGGGGCGGCAACACATACTCCGGGGTCGTCCAGTGTGGGCCGGGGGAGCGGTACCGGCGGTAGCGCCGCGACGGAGGGGTAAGGTCGCCTCTCGCACCGCACCTCTCGCACCGCGTCCGCCGGCGATGACGGGTCCGGCGTGTCTGCTCCGGCGGCCGTCGGAGCGGACCAGTAGGGTGTCGAACACACGTACTGGTGGCGGCTGGGGAGGAGGCGGCGTGCGCGTGCTCGGCGTCGACCCGGGGCTGACCCGGTGCGGAGTCGGCGTGGTCGAGGGCGTGCCGGGCCGGCCCTGCACCCTGGTCGCCTACTACGTCGTCCACACCGACCCGGCCGACGACCTGCCGCTGCGCCTGCTGCACCTGGACCGGTCGCTCACCGACCTGGTCGCCGAGCACCGGCCGGACGCCGTCGCCGTGGAGCGGGTCTTCAGCCAGCACAACGTCCGCACCGTGATGGGTACCGCCCAGGCCAGCGGGATCGCCGTTCTCGCCGGGGCGCGCGCCGGGCTGCCGGTGCAGACGTACACCCCGAGCGAGGTGAAGGCGGCCGTGACCGGTTCCGGTCAGGCCGACAAGCGGCAGATGACGACGATGGTGACCCGGCTGCTGCGGCTGCCCGCGCCGCCGAGACCGGCCGACGCCGCCGACGCCCTGGCCCTGGCCATCTGCCACGTGTGGCGCGGCGGCACCCGGTCGAAGTTGGCCGCCGCCGCCGACCGGGCACGACGAGGAGGAGCAGCATGATCGCCAGCGTGCGCGGCACCGTGACCGCGACCGGTCCGGACCACGCGGTGGTGGAGGTGGGCGGCGTCGGCCTCGCGGTGCAGTGCGCCCCGGCCACCCTCGCCGACCTGCGGGTCGGCCAGCCGGCCCGGCTCGCCACCAGCCTGATCGTCCGGGAGGACTCGCTCACCCTCTACGGCTTCGCCGACGACGACGCCAAGCAGCTGTTCGAACTGCTCCAGACAGCCAGCGGGGTGGGCCCCCGGCTGGCCCAGGCGGTGCTCGCCGTGCACAGCCCGGACGCGGTCCGCAAGGCCATCGCCAACGCCGACACCGCCGCCCTGACCCGGGTGCCGGGCATCGGCAAGAAGGGCGCGGAACGCCTGGTCCTGGAGCTGCGCGACCGGGTCGGCCCGGTACCGGTCGGCGCCGATGGCGCGGCCGGGGTCACCGGCGGGGCGTGGCCCGAGCAGGTCCGCCAGGCGCTGGTCGGGCTGGGCTGGACGGCCGGCCAGGCCGACCAGGCGGTGGCTGCGGTCGCGGAGACCGTCGACGGCGAGACGCCGCCCGTACCGGTGCTGCTGAAGCAGGCGATCCGACTGCTGGGCCGGACCCGGTGACC
Source organism: Micromonospora sp. NPDC047548 (assembly GCF_040642975.1). Classification (NCBI taxonomy): domain Bacteria; kingdom Bacillati; phylum Actinomycetota; class Actinomycetes; order Micromonosporales; family Micromonosporaceae; genus Micromonospora; species Micromonospora sp. NPDC047548. Next base: position 113,497 of record NZ_JBEYTI010000002.1, on the reverse strand, counting down.
GCGCGGAGCGGGTCGGTCCGGCCGGCCCCGCGGGCGGCGGTGGCGCGGTGACCGGCGACGGACTGGTCTCGGCGTACGTCAACGATGCCGAGCTGGACGCGGAGGCCAGTGTCCGGCCGAAGCGGCTCGCGGAGTTCATCGCCCAGCACCGGGTCCGCGACCAGCTCGACCTGCTGCTGCAGGGCGCGATGCGGCGCGGCTCCCCGCCGGACCACATCCTCCTGTCCGGGCCGCCTGGCCTCGGGAAGCCGGTCTCGGTCGACGCCCTGGTGCTGCTTGAGGACGGCTCGCGGCGGCGGCTGGGCGACATAGCCGTGAGGGACCGCGTGATCACCCGCACGGGTGACGGCGCGACGGTGACCGCGGTCCACGAGCAGGGCGAACTGGATTCGGTCCGGATCCGGACGGCCAGCGGGCGGGAAGTCGTCGCCGCGCCGGACCACCCGTTCTGGACCCCGGAGGGGTGGGTCAAGGCCGGGGACCTGACGGAGCGGGACTACGTCGCAAACGTGCTGTGTCCAGATCTCGTCGCCGACGGCACGGAGGACGTCGACGAGTTCAAGCTCGCCGGGTATCTCGTCGGGGACGGATGCACGACCAACCAGGTGACCTTCACGGGTGGCGACGAGGACGTGCTCGCCGACTTCCGGTCGACGTGTGACCGGCTTGGTTACACCCACACCACGAGGCCGAACAGCGCCCGCAGTTCGCTCATCAGGATCTCCGGACTCCGACCGTGGCTGTCCGAGCACGGGCTCCTCGACAAGAACGCCTGGCAGAAGCGCGTGCCGGAGTTCGTCTACCGCGGTGACGGTTGGCAGGTGGCGGCGTTCCTGGGCGCCTACTTCGCCTGCGACGGCACGGTCAGCAGGCGCGGACGTGACCGCTACGACCTGGTTGTCGAGTACTACAGCGTCTCGCGGGGCCTCCTCGCGGACGTGCAACACCTTCTGCTGCGGCTGGGCATCCAGTCGAGGCTGAAGCTGAAGCGGGGCCGCTATCAGGGCAGGCCGCACGAGTCGTGGCGACTCAGCATCACCAGCCAGGACGACGTGGCCAGGTTCGTGCAGCGGGTGACGGTGATCGGTGAGCGGGGGATGCGGCTCGCCGGGTGGGCGCCACGCCGCGACCGGTTCGAGGAGCGGCTCGCGGCCGACCGGGTGGTTTCGGTCGAGGCGGCCGGCCTGCGAGAGTGCCGGTGTCTGACCGTCGACGGCGATCACACATTCACGGTGAACGACCTCGTCGTGCACAACACGACGCTCGCCAATATCGTGGCCGCCGAGCTGGGTGCCGGCCTCCGGGTGACCAGCGGTCCGGTGATCGAGCGCTCCGGCGACCTGGCGGCCATCCTGACCAGCCTCGCCGAGGGCGACGTGCTCTTCATCGACGAGATCCACCGGATCGCCAAGCCGGCCGAGGAGTTGCTCTACAGCGCGATGGAGGACTTCCGGGTCGACGTGGTGGTCGGCAAGGGGCCCGGGGCGACCGCGATCCCGCTGGACGTCGAGCCGTTCACCCTGGTCGGCGCGACCACCCGGTCCGGTCTGCTGACCGGGCCGATGCGGGACCGGTTCGGCTTCGTCGCGCACCTGGACTTCTACGCCCCGGCCGACCTGGAGGCGCTGCTGCACCGCTCGGCGCGGATCCTGGGCGTGCCGATCACCGACGACGGGGCCATCGAGATCGCCGGTCGTTCCCGGGGCACCCCCCGGATCGCCAACCGGTTGCTGCGCCGGGTCCGGGACTTCGCCGAGGTCCGGGCCGACGGCGTGGTCACCCTGGAGACGGCCCGGGCCGCCCTGACCGTGTACGACGTGGACGCGCTCGGCCTGGACCGGCTGGACCGGGCGGTGCTGACCGCGCTGGTGGACTCGTTCCGGGGCGGCCCGGTCGGGCTCTCCACCCTCGCGGTGGCAGTGGGGGAGCAGCCCGACACCGTCGAGGAGGTCTGCGAGCCGTTCCTGGTCCGGGCCGGTCTGCTCGCCCGCACGCCCCGGGGGCGGGTGGCCACGGAGGCCGCCTGGCGTCATCTGGGCCGTACGCCACCAAATGGTACATTTGGCGCTGACGCCCCTTCCGTGCCCGATCTGTTCTCCGCTGCACCGGATCAGCCGTGATGTGAACGTGATCTGTACCGCATTCGGCGTTCCCAGCTGTAGCGACTAGACTCGCCGCGGTCTGTACAGGACGTGAGAATCCGCCTCCACTCCGGCGCCCCTCGTGCCGAGCCGGGGGCCAATGGGAAGGTCACACACCGTGTATTACGCAGCAGCGGGCGGCGGGGGAGTCGGCGGTCTCACGCCGATCCTCATGATCGCCCTGCTCTTCGGCGTCATGTACTTCATGATGATCCGCCCGCAGCAGAAGCGGCGGCGCGAGGCCGAGTCCATGCAGTCCGCGCTGGCCCCGGGTGACGAGGTCGTCACCATCGGTGGGCTCTACGGCACCGTCACCGGTGTGGACGACGACACCGTGCTGCTGGAGGTCGCCCCCGGCGTCCAGACCCGCTACGCCCGGCCGGCGATCGCCCGGGTGGTCAACCAGGCTGAGCGCGCCGAGTCGACCGAGCCGGCCACCGAGGACGTGGCGGACGCCGTCAAGGAGTGAACCCCCGCCCGCCCTCCTCCCAGGGCGGCGGGCGGAACGCGACAACTGAACAGGTGGGCCGACGTCCGACGCCGGCACGCGCCCCGACCGACGCCCCGAGTGGGCGGCGGTACGCCGTGCCGACCGGCGGGCGCCGGTCCCGGAGAGCATGTCGGCCCGGATCCCCGGCCCGACATTCGCCGCCGCCGCGTCGGTGGCGCGACCGTTACAGGGAGACAGGACAGCCGTGGCACCACCTCAGGGACAGATGCGCCCCGGGCGGCAGCTCGCCGTACTCGGGCTCATCTTCGTCGTCCTCTATTCTTTGGTGTTCTTCTCGGGCGGTGCCAGCGGCGGCTGGAAGGACCGGCTGGAGCCCCGGCTCGGCCTGGACCTGATCGGCGGCACCCGGCTGACGCTGGAGGCCACCAACAGCGTCGACGGCAAGCCCCCGACCTCGGCGAACCTGGAAGAGGCGCGCCAGATCATCGAGAGCCGGGTCAACGCCTACGGCGTGGCCGAGGCCGAGGTGGTCACCGAGGGCAACCGGAACATCGTCGTCTCCCTGCCCGGTGAGAACCGCGACCTGACCGACGTCGGCAGCGCCGCCGAGCTGCGCTTCCGCAAGGTACTCAAGGGCGCGGACGGCAGCGGCGCGGTCACCGCCCCGGCGGCCACCCCGACCCCCGCTCCCTCTGGCAGCGCGTCGCCGGCGCCCTCCGGCAGCGCTTCGCCGGCGCCGTCGGGCAGCGCCGCGCCCAAGGCGACCTCCTCGCCGAGCGCCGGCGGTCAGGGCGGCGGCGCCCCCGCGCCGAGCGCCAGCGCCACTCCCTCCGCCCCGGCCTCGCCGAGCGCCTCGCCGAGCGCCAGCGCCGCCCCGGTGTCGCAGAGCATCCAGGAGCAGCGCGCGGCCGTCGAGAAGAAGGTGGGACCGGACTCCTGGGCCGCCGCGAGCGGCCTGCAGGCCCCGGCCGACCTCACCGCCGACCCCTCCCTGGCGGAGAAGCTCAAGCCGTTCGGCGCGCTCTCCCCGCAGGAGATCGCGGTGCTCACGCCGCAGATGCAGTTCAACGTCCCGACCATCACCTGCGCCCAGCTGGACAAGCGTCCGGCCGCGTCGATCAAGGACGAGAAGCAGCAGGCGGTCGCCTGTGAGGACGGCGCGGCGAAGTACCTGCTCGACATGGCGAAGGTGGTCGGCACCGACGTCGACGACGCCAAAGCCGAGCTCGACCAAACCAGCGCGTGGGTGGTCAGCCTGAACTTCACCGGCAAGGGCCAGGAGAAGTGGACGAACCTGACCCGCGAGGCGTTCACCAACGAGGGCGGCGCCTGCGACCAGACCGCGCTCGGCCAGGACGGCAAGTGCCGGGTGGCGGTCGTGCTGGACAACAAGATCGTCTCCTCGCCGCAGATCCAGGCCGTGCTGACCGGCGACTCCCAGATCACCGGCAACTTCACCAGCACGGACGCGAACGCGCTGGCCGGTCAGCTGCGCTACGGCGCGCTGCCGGTGACCTTTGTGCCGCAGGAGTCGCAGAACGTCACCGCAACCCTGGGCGACAGCCACCTGCGGGCCGGCCTGCTCGCCGCCGGCATCGGCCTGCTGCTGGTCATCGTCTACTCGTTCTTCTACTACCGCCTGCTCGGCTCGGTCATCTTCCTGAGCCTGGTGCTGTCGGCGCTGCTGGTCTTCGGCGCGCTGGTGGTGCTCGGCCGGTCGATCGGCTTCACCCTCACCCTCGCCGGCATCGCCGGCATGATCGTCTCGCTCGGTGTGGCGGCGGACTCCTTCGTCATCTACTTCGAGCGGCTCAAGGACGAGATCCGGGAGGGGCGCAGCCCGCGCAGCGCGGTGCCGCGCGCCTGGATCCGGGCCCGCCGGACGATCATCTCGGCGAACGCGATCACGCTGATGTCCGCCGTGGTGCTCTACGTCGTCTCGGTCGGCACGGTGAAGGGCTTCGCCTTCGCCCTCGGCCTGGCGACCGTGCTCGACCTGATCGTGGTCTTCCTCTTCCGGCACCCGATCATGACGATGTTCGCCCGTACCCAGGCGTTCCTGTCCCCGCGGGTCAGCGGTCTCGGCCGGGCCCTACCGGCCCGGTCGGCCGAGCAGGACACGCCCCGCAACCCGCGCGTCAAGGAGGCCTGAGATGGCTAAGAGTGGTCTCGCGAGCCGGCTCTACCGCGGTGAGGCCGGGCTCGACATCGTCGGCCGGCGCAAGCTGTGGTTCGGCGTGGCCGGCGCGCTGGTGCTGATCGCGGTGCTCAGCTTCGCGGTGCGCGGCTTCAGCCTCGGCATCGAGTTCGCCGGTGGCAACTCGTTCCAGGTCCCGGCAAGCGTCGGCACGCTGGATCGGGCCGAGGAGCAGGTCAACACGGCGCTGGCCGCGGAGGGCGGCGGCGCCAAGGTGGCGACCGCGCAGAAGGTCGGCGGCCCCGGCGGCGAGTACTACGAGATGCGGACGTCGCAGCTCAGCGTTGAGCAGGTCGCCGCGGTGAAGACCGAGATGGCACGTGGGTTCGGCATCAACGTCGACCAGATCAGCGGCAGCCAGGTCAGCGAGGCGTGGGGCAGCCAGGTGACCTCCCGGGCGCTGCTCGGCCTGATCATCTTCGTCGCGGTGGTGGCGATCTACCTGATCCTGCGCTTCGAGTGGCGGATGGCCGCCGCGGCGATCAGCTCGCTGTTCATGAACCTGATCCTCACCGCCGGCATCTACTCGATGGTCGGCTTCGAGGTCACCCCGTCGACCATCATCGGCTTCCTCACGATCCTGGGCTTCGCGCTCTACGACGTGGTGGTGGTCTTCGACAAGGTGCAGGAGAACACCCGCGGGATCACCGCAAACAGCAACCAGACGTACGGCGAGGCGGCCAACCTGGCGCTCAACCAGAGCCTGATGCGGTCGCTGAACACCTCGGTGGTCGCCCTGCTCCCGGTCGGCGGCCTGCTCTTCATCGGTGCCGGCCTGCTCGGCGCGGGCACCCTGAAGGACCTCGGCCTGGTGCTCTTCGTCGGCATGGCGATGGCGTTCCTGACCTCGATCCTGTTGGCCACCCCGCTGCTGGTGCTGCTGAAGAACTACGACCCGCGGATCCAGGCGCACACCAAGCGGGTGCTGGCCCGGCGGGGTGCGATCGCCCGGGGCGAACTCGCCCCGAAGGGCGCGTCCCGCGCGGCCGAGGGTGGCGACGAGCCGATCGATGCCGAGGCGACGGCCCTGGCGGGCGCGGCGCCGAAGGTGGGCGCCCGCCCGGCCGGCAAGCGCGCGACCGGTGCCCGGGGCGGCCGCCCCAGCGGTAGCGGGGGCAACCGGCCCGGTGGCGCCAAGCGGCGCTGACCACTGCGGGGACACCCACTGCGGGGATACCCGGTAGGAATCATCCCGACGGCGTCCTTCATGCTGTGCGAGCGGCATGGAGGACGCCGTCGTCGTTGGAGGGAGCACCGTGACGGAAACCCACAGCACCGGGGTACGGGGGGACAGCGGCCCGGAGGTCGCCCGGCTGGTGGCCAGTCGGGTGCTGGACGTACCGGACTTCCCCAAGCCCGGCGTCATGTTCAAGGACCTGATGCCGCTCTTCGCCGACGGTGACGTGTTCCGCGAGGTGATCGACGGGATCGTCGAGTACCACGGGCGTGACTCGTTCGACATCGTGGTCGGCGTCGAGGCCCGCGGCTTCGTGATCGCCGCCGCCATCGCGTACGCCACGGGGATCGGCGTGGTGCCGGTGCGCAAGGCCGGCAAGCTGCCCCGCGCTGCGTACTCGGCCTCCTACGCGCTGGAGTACGGCGAGGCGACGCTGGAGGTGCACCAGGACGCCTTCACCGCCGGCCACCGGGTGCTGGTGGTCGACGACGTGCTGGCCACCGGCGGCACCGCCGAGGCCACCCTCGACCTGGTCGAGCGAGCCGGCGGCACGGTTGCCGGGTTCACCGTCCTGCTGGAGCTGGGCTTCCTGGAGGGCCGCAAGAAGCTCGCCGGGCGCCCGGTCCATGCCCTGCTGACCGTTTGACCCTGGACGCCGTCGGACGGACCCGGTGCGGACCGTCCGGCGGAGCGGCACTGCACCCACCGTGCGGGTAGCATTGCCCTTTGCTGACCGGGCGGGTCCTCCGTCCGGCGGTGAAGGACCAGGCCGGCCGGCGCACGGTCGGTGTTTTCCGGCGAGCGGTGAGGAGGCCGGTGTCCCACGATGTCGCCCCTCCGGTGGAGGGCACGGTGCACCCGACAGGCGACGCTGACGGCTCGGTGACCGACCGGAAGGGCAACCCGCCGACCCGGGTGGCGGGCGTCGCCGACGGCGCCGTTACCGCGGCCGTCGACGCCGGCGCGACCGTGGCGCCGTTGCCGACCGACGGCGATTCCCCGCCGAGCGGAGGTTTCGCCCTCTCCAACGCGCCGACCGGCCGCCGGGTGCGGGCCCGGCTGGCCCGGTTCAACGCGCCCTGGCAGAGTTCGCAGGTCAGCGAGGTGCTGGAACCGCTGATCGCCACCCACCGGGAGAACCACCCCAAGGCCGACGCGCGGCTGCTCCAGCGCGCGTTCGACACCGCCGCCCGCTGGCACTCGGGTCAGTACCGCAAGTCCGGCGACCCGTACATCACCCACCCGCTGGCCGTGGCCACCATCCTGGCCAACCTCGGGATGGACACCACCACCCTGGTCGCGGCGCTGCTGCACGACACGATCGAGGACACGGAATACACCCTCGACCAGATGCGCGCGGACTTCGGCCCGGAGGTGACCCTCCTGGTCGACGGGGTGACCAAGCTCGATAAGGTCAAGCTCGGCGACGCGGCCAAGGCGGAGACCATCCGCAAGATGGTCGTGGCGATGGCCAAGGACCCGCGCGTCCTGGTGATCAAGCTGGCCGACCGGCTGCACAACATGCGCACCCTGACCTTCCTGCCCCGCCCCAAGCAGGAGCAGAAGGCCAAGGAGACGCTGGAGATCCTGGCCCCCCTCGCGCACCGCCTCGGTATGAACACGATCAAGTGGGAGCTGGAGGATCTCGCCTTCGGCACCCTGTTCCCGAAGCGGTACGAGGAGATCAACCGGCTGATCGGGGAGCACCAGCCGCAGCGGGAGGCGCTGCTGCGCCAGGTGACCCAGAAGGTGCAGACCGACCTCAAGGCCGCCAAGATCAAGGCGGAGACCACCGGCCGGCCGAAGCACCTCTACTCGATCTACCAGAAGATGATCGTGCGGGGTCGCGACTTCAACGACATCTACGACCTGGTGGGTGTGCGGATCCTGGTCGACACGGTGCGGGACTGCTACGCGGCGCTGGGGGTCATCCACGCCAACTGGCAGCCGGTGCCGGGCCGGTTCAAGGACTACATCGCGATGCCCAAGTTCAACATGTACCAGTCGTTGCATACGACGGTCATCGGGCCCACCGGCAAGCCGGTGGAGATGCAGATCCGCACGTACGCGATGCACCGCACCGCCGAGTTCGGCATCGCCGCGCACTGGAAGTACAAGGAGCACAAGGGCACCCAGATCGTCGGCCCGCCGGCGCACATCGACGAGATGACCTGGCTGCGCCAGCTGCTGGACTGGCAGCGGGAGGCGGCCGACCCGAGCGAGTTCCTCGACGCGCTGCGCTTCGACCTGTCCAGCCAGGAGGTGTACGTCTTCACCCCGAAGGGTGACGTCATCCCGCTGCCGACCGGCTCGACGCCGGTGGACTTCGCGTACGCGGTGCACACCGAGGTCGGGCACAAGTGCATCGGGGCGCGGGTCAACGGCAAGCTGGTGCCGCTGGAGTCGACGCTGTCCAACGGCGACGTGATCGAGATCTTCACCTCGAAGTCGGACACGGCCGGCCCCACCCAGGACTGGCTGGGCTTCGTCAAGAGCCCGCGCGCCCGCACCAAGATCCGCCAGTACTTCAACAAGGAGCGGCGCGAGGAGGCGATCGAGGCCGGCAAGGACGCGATCGTCAAGGCGATGCGCAAGCAGGGCATGCCGTTGCAGCGGATGCTCACCTCGGACGCGCTGATGGCGATCGCCCGGGACCTGCACCTGGCCGACGTGGCCTCGCTCTACGCGGCGGTGGGCGACAGTCAGGTCTCCGCCCAGTCGGTGGTGCAGAAGCTGATGGCCACCTACGGTGGCGAGGAGGGCGCGGCGGAGGACATCGCCGAGACCGCCGTCGCCACCCGGCCGCCGCGCAGCCGGCAGAGCAGCGCCGACCCCGGCGTCGTGGTCCGGGGCGTCAGCGACGTCTGGATCAAGCTGGCCCGCTGTTGTACCCCGGTGCCGCCGGACGCGGTCTTCGGCTTCGTCACCCGCTCCGGCGGGGTGAGCGTGCACCGCGACGACTGCGCCAACGCCGAGGACCTGCGGGCGCAGACCGAGCGGGTGGTCGAGGTCAGCTGGAAGCTCACCTCCGCCTCGACGTTCCTGGTGGCCATCCAGGTCGAGGCGCTGGATCGGCACAAGCTGCTCACCGACGTCACCCGGGTGCTCTCCGACGAGCGGGTCAACATCCTCTCCGCCACCGTCACCACCACCCGCGACCGGGTGGCGGTGAGCCGGTTCAGCTTCGAGATGGCCGACCCGAAGCACCTGGGCCACCTGCTGGCCGCGGTCCGCAAGGTCGACGGCGTCTTCGACGCGTACCGGGTCACCTCGGGGGCCTGAGGCACCACGGGAAGCGCCCGCCGGCTGCGGCCGGCGGGCGCTTCGTCGTACGGGTGGGTCAGCCCTGGATATCGCTCATCGCCAGCTTGGTGATGACGACCTCCTTCTTGGGGTGGCCACCCCCGGCCTGCTGGGCGAAGGCCTTGTCGTCGCCGGCCGCCGCGACCTGCTTGACCAGGTCCATGCCGCCGGTGACCGTGCCCAGCACGGTGTAGTTCGGGTCGAGCTGCGAGTCGCCGTAGACGATGAAGAACTGGCTGCCGGTGCTGCCCGGCTGGCCGGAGTTGGCCATCGCGATGACGCCGTCCGGGTACGGGGGGCGCTTGTCGGTCGGCAGGTTCTCCTCGGCCAGGTTGTAGGCCGGGCCGCCGGTGCCGTCGGTCTCCCGCCAGCCCTTGCCGGTGGCGCTCGGGTCGCCGCACTGGAGCACCTTGATGCCCTCGGTGACCAGGCGGTGGCACTTGCTGTTGTCGAAGAAGCCCTTGCTGGCCAGGTGGGTGAAGCTGCCCGCGGTGCAGGGCACCGCCGCGCGGTCGATCTTGGCGGTGATCGGGCCCAGGTTGGTGTCGATCGTCATCGTCTGGGTGCCGGTGTCCTTCTGCTGGGCCGGCGGCAGCCCGACGTCCTTGAGCTGCGGGGTCCGGCCCTCCTTCGGCGCCTCGGTGTACGCGCACTGCACGTAGCCCGGGGTGCCGCCCGCGGTGTTCTGCGTGGTGTCGTCGCCGCCGAGGGTCGTCGCCAGCCAGACGCTGCCGGCGACCACGAGCAGCAGGACCGCACCGGCCCCGACGATCGCCTGCGTCTGCCGGCGCTTGCGGGCCTTGGCCCCACGCTCGGCCATCTCCCGCTCGAGTCGGGCCCGCGCCGCCGCGCGCTGCCGCTCTCTCGTGGACGTCACGGTCGCTCCTTCTGGACTGTCTGGCGCGGTCGCTGCCGCATACGGGTGGTCTGTCCGGCTCAGCCGGCGCTGGGGCTGGCCGACGGGGCGCCGGAGGCCGGGCTCGTCGGGGCCGGGCCGGCCGTGGTCGGCTCGCCGACGGTGAGCTTCTGGAGCAGCACGTCCGTCTTCGGCTTGACCTTCGCCCCGGTCCCATTGTCCACGGTCGGCAGGGCACCGACCTTCTCGATCACATCGAGCCCGCCGGTGACCCGGCCGATCACCGGGTACGCCGGCTTGGCCGGGTTGAAGTCCTTGAAGAAGACGAGGAACTGGCTGCCGTTGGTGCCCGGCGGGTTGGCGATCATGGCGATCGTGCCCTTCGGGTACGCCGGCGGCTCGTCCGGGGCCGGGCTGGCCGACGGGTTCGCCTCGGGCACGGTGGGGACGTTCTCGTCGTAGAAGGAGTACGTCGGGCCGCCCAGGCCGGTGCCGCTGGGGTCGCCGCAGCGCAACGCCCCCTCGGTGGTGATCTCGTGGCACGTGGTGTTGTCGTAGAACGAGCGGGTCGCCAGGTGGGCGATGCTCGCCGCGGCGCACGGGGCGCCGGCGAGGTCCAGTTCGGCCGTGATCGGGCCGCCCTGGTTGGTGTTGATCGTCATCGGCCGGATGCCCGAGGTGGGCAGGCCGGTGGTGGCCGGGGTGCCGACGTCCTTGAGGTTGGTGTTGGCGCCGGCGTCCTGCGGCGTCCAGAGGCAGACGTCCTGGGCGGCCTTTCGCGCCGGGTCGCGGTCGAAGGCGCCCAGCCCCCACGCTGACCCGACCACGATGAGCACCAGCACGACCGCGGCGCCCACGCCGGCCTGGATCTGCCGGCGCCGCCGGGTGGCGGCGGCCCGCCGGGCCAACTGCCGGTCGAGCTTCTCCCGTGCCAGCTTGCGCTGCCGGTCCCTGCTGGAAGCCACCCGTGCTCCCCTTCCTCTGCCCTGGTTTCAACCGGCGGTCGGGCCGCTCGCGTCCTCGCAAGGAGCAGTGCGCCACGCCACACGCCCGCCAGAGTGTACGGGTAGCCGCTGTGAAAGTGGTGTACGAGGTCCGGGCTGGGTCTATCGGGGTGCGTCACTGTGCCGGGCGGGGTGGGCGGGACGGGTGGGTCAGGGATATCCGCTCGCCGCTGCGGCTAGGCTGCGGGAGGGATGACGAACCGACGGAAAGGGGAGCGGACGTGCTCGTGGCCGGCTTTCCCGCGGACGCCTTCGGCACCAACTGCTATGTGGTGGCGACCGCGCCGGGGGAGCAGTGCGTGGTGGTCGACCCCGGCATCGGGGTGCTCGACCGGCTCGACGCCGTGCTCGCCGAACACCGTCTGCACCCGGTCGCCGTGCTGCTCACCCATGGCCACCTCGACCACACCTTCTCGGTGGCGCCGGTCTGCGGCGCGCGCGGCATCCCGGCGTACGTCCACCCGGACGACCGGGAGCTGCTCGCCGACCCGTCCAAGGCGCTGTCGATGGACCTCACCCAGCTCTTCGGCGGCCGGCTGCCGTACGCCGAGCCGGACGACGTGGCCGAGCTGACCGACGGAGCGACGCTGGCCCTGGCCGGGTTGGAGATCACCGTCGACCACGCCCCCGGCCATACCGGCGGGTCGGTGCTGTTCCGGATGCCCGGCGCCGGCTCGCCCTGGGAGGCCGAGCAGATCTGCCTCTCCGGTGACGTGCTCTTCGCCGGCTCGATCGGCCGCACCGACCTGCCGGGCGGCAGCATGCCCCGGATGCTGACCAGCCTGCGGGAGAAGGTCCTTCCGCTGGCCGACGACACGGTCGTCCTGCCCGGCCACGGCCCCGCGACCACCGTCGGCCGCGAGCGCGCGACCAACCCGTACCTCCTCGAGGTGGCGGGTCCCGGCGGCGCGCGCCCGGCCGCGCCCACCCGCGGCCTGTAGCCGCATCCACGACCTCCCCGCGCGGTCGCGCGGGACGCAAGGAGCACGCCATGAGCAAGCCCACGCCCATCTCCGGCTTCCCGGAGTGGAACCCGTCGCAGCGGATGATCGAGCAGTTCGTCCTCGATCGAATTCGCAATACCTTCGAGCTGTACGGCTTCGCGCCGCTGGAGACCCGTTCGGTGGAGCCGCTGGATCAGCTGCTGCGCAAGGGGGAGACCTCGAAGGAGGTCTACGTGCTGCGTCGGTTGCAGGCCGACACCGACGGTCCCGCCGGCGACGACGCGCTCGGCCTGCACTTCGACCTGACCGTGCCGTTCGCCCGGTACGTGCTGGAAAACGCGGGCAAGCTGCAGTTCCCGTTCCGCCGCTACCAGATCCAGAAGGTGTGGCGGGGTGAGCGGCCGCAGGAGGGGCGCTACCGCGAGTTCCTCCAGGCCGACATCGACATCGTCGACCGGGACACCCTGCCCGCGCACTACGAGGCGGAGATGCCGCTGGTGATCGGCGACGCGTTGCGCTCGCTGCCGATTCCGCCGGTGCGCATCCAGGTCAACAACCGCAAGATCTGCGAGGGCTTCTACCGGGGGATCGGGCTGTCCGACCCGGAGGCGGCGCTGCGCGCGGTCGACAAGCTCGACAAGATCGGCCCGGCCGGGGTCGCCGAGCTGCTGGCCGAGACGGCCGGGGCGAGCGAGGCGCAGGCCAAGGCGTGCCTGGCGCTGGCCGAGATCTGCGCGCCGGACGCCTCCTTCGCCGACGCGGTGCGCGCCCTCGGGGTGAGCGACCCGCTGCTCGACGAGGGGATCGAGGAACTGGTCGCGGTGGTGGAGACCGCCGCGGCGCACTCGCCGGGGCTGTGCGTGGCCGACCTGCGCATCGCCCGCGGCCTGGACTACTACACCGGCACGGTGTACGAGACGCAGCTGGTGGGCTACGAGCGGTTCGGCTCGATCTGCTCCGGCGGCCGCTACGACAACCTGGCCAGCTCGGGGAACGTCAGCTTCCCCGGGGTGGGCATCTCGATCGGGGTGACCCGGCTGCTCGGGCTGCTCTTCGGCGCCGACGCGCTCTCGGTCTCCCGCAGCGTGCCGACCTGCGTGCTGGTCGCGGTGACCAGCGAGGACGCGCGTCCGGCGAGCAACCGGGTCGCCGAGGCGCTGCGCTCCCGGGGCGTGCCGACCGAGGTGTCGCCGAGCGCCGCGAAATTCGGCAAGCAGATCCGGTACGCCGAGCGGCGCGGCATCCCGTACGTCTGGTTCCCGGGCGCCGGCGGCGCGGCGGACGAGGTGAAGGACATCCGCTCCGGCGAGCAGGTGGTGGCGTCGGCGGGCGAGTGGACCCCGCCGCGGGAGGACCTGAAGCCGCTGGTCAGCTGACGCATTACTCGCGCGTACGGCCGCGGGGCCCTACGGTAGCGTAAGTTACGCCACCGTAGGGAGATGCGCATGACCACCACCCCGCTGAGCCAGACCGCCCTGCTCCTCGAACTCGAAGCCGTGGTGGAGAAGAACCTCGACCGGCACCTGTCGATCGCCAAGGAGTGGTTCCCGCACGAGTACGTCCCGTGGAGCGAGGGGCGCACCTTCGACGGGCCGCTCGGCGGAGAGGCCTGGACGGAGTCGGACTCGACCATCCCCGAGGTGGCCCGCACCGCGCTGATCGTCAACCTGCTGACCGAGGACAACCTGCCCTCGTACCACCACGAGATCGCGACGCTCTTCGGCCGGGACGGGGCGTGGGGCACCTGGGTGCACCGGTGGACGGCCGAGGAGGGGCGGCACGGCACCGCCATCCGCGACTACCTGACGGTGACCCGGGCGGTGGACCCGGTGGCGCTGGAGCGGGCCCGGATGACCCATATGTCGGCCGGTTACGAGAACGTGCACGGCGACGAGGTGCTGCACTCGCTGGCGTACGTGTCGTTCCAGGAGTTGGCGACCCGGATCTCGCACCGCAACACCGGTCGGGTGACCGGCGACCCGGCCTGCGAGGCGCTGCTGGCCCGGGTGGCCGCCGACGAGAACCTGCACATGGTCTTCTATCGCAACCTGCTCGGCGCGGCCTTCGAGCTGGCTCCCAGCCAGGCGATGCGGGCGGTCGCCGACGTGGTGGCCGACTTCCAGATGCCCGGCGTCGGCATCGAGGGCTTCGCCCGCAAGTCGGTGGCGATCGCCCTGGCCGGCATCTACGACCTGCGTCTGCACCGCGATGAGGTGGTGGTGCCGGTGCTGCGCCAGTGGGACGTCTTCGACGTCACCGGCCTGGACGCCGACGGCGAGGCCGCCCGCGACCAGATCGCCGCCCACCTCGACGACCTGGAGCGGGCGGCCTCCCGCTTCGAGGAGAAGCGCGCCGCCCGCGAGGCCCGCCTGACCGCCCGTTCCTGACCCCCACCCCACCCCCACCCCCCCCCGGGCTCCACCCGCCCCGCCGGCGTCGCCCGGCCCCGGGATGCCCGCTCTTTCCGCGAAAGAGTGGCCATGGCGCGTCGGATGGCAACGCTTTTTTTGAAAGTGCGCGCTGCTCGCGGGCGTGCCCCGAGGGCGGGGTGGGTCAGGCGGGGGTGTCGAGGGGGAAGAGCAGGCAGGTGGAGGTGGCGTGGGCGACGAGGCGGTCACCAACCGGCTCGCCACGCTGGTCGAGCAGGGCGTGCTGCGCCGGGTGCCGTACCAGGAGCCGGGCAGCCGGATGCGGCACGAGTACCGGCTGACGGAGAAGGGCCTCGACCTCTGGCCGGTGCTGGTGGCGGTGCTCGGCTGGGGGGACCGCTACCTGGCCGACCCGGACGGCTCCCCGCTCAGCGTCGGGCACCGCGACTGCGGGGCGCAGGTGCGGGTCGAGCTGCGCTGCGCCGAGGGGCACGAGGTGGCGGACCCGCGCGACGTGCTGCCCCGGCCGGGTCCGGGCGCCCGCCGCCGGGCCGACTGACCGTCGCCGCCGGACGCGCGGCCCGGGCAGTCCGGCCCGTCGCCCCGGGCGCGGTCCAGCCGGCGCGCGGACGGCCGTGCCGCCCGCGTACCGGGACCGGGGGTGCTACCAGTCGAAGCCGCGAGCAGGCCGAGGGCGGTGGCGCTGGCGAGGGCGGCCAGCGCGGGTCGGCGAGGGCCCTGGTGGCCTCCGGATCACGGGGGCCGGGCGTGCCGCGGTGGCCAGATCGCACAAGCCACTTTCTGTGTCCACAATGTTGCCTCTCGGTTACCTGCGGCGACGGGTGAATTCGGGCAAAGTCATGCCTTGCTTAGGATCTTAAATATGTGAATACTTCAGTCACTTGGCCGGTTCCCCCAGGTCGGCCGGGTTGCCCTCGGGTGCGTCGACGTGACGCGACCCGTCACCCCCTTCCGGAGGTTGTTACATGCGACCCACGAGGTCATCGCTCCGCCGCGTCGCCGCCGTCGCCATGGCTGGCACCCTGGTCACCGGCGCGCTGCTGGGCGCCCCCGCCCAGGCGGCACCCGCCTCGCCCGCTTCCCCCGACGCCGCGGCCAGCCTGGCCGAGCGCCTCGGCGACCGCGCCGCCGGCGCGTACGCCGACGCCAGCGGCACGATGGTCGTCGCCGTCACCGACGCCGCCGCCGCCCGTCAGGTCCGCGCCGCCGGCGCCACCCCGAAGCTCGTCACCCGGGGCGCCGCGACACTGAAGTCCGCCACCGCCGAGCTGGAGCGGTCCGCGAAGATCCCGGGCACCGCCTGGTGGACCGACCCCGCCACCAACCAGGTCGTGGTCTCCGTCGACAGCACCGTCACCGGCGCCAAGCTGGACAAGGTCAAGGCGGCCGCCGCCCGCACCGGCGGCGCGGTCCGGATCGAGGCCGAGGCCGGTGTGCTCAGCACCCGCATCTCCGGCGGCAACGCGATCTACGCCGGCGGCGGCGGGCGCTGCTCGCTCGGCTTCAACGTGCGCAGCAGCTCCGGCGTCTACTACTTCCTGACCGCCGGGCACTGCACCAACATTTCGTCGAGTTGGTACTCCAACTCCGCGCAGACCGCCTACCTCGGTGCGCGGGCCGGCACCAGCTTCCCGGGCAACGACTACGGCATCGTGAAGTACAGCAACCAGACCACGGCCCAGCCGGGCAACGTCTACCTCTACAACGGCAGCTACCAGGACATCACCGCCGCCGGCAACGCGTACGTCGGCCAGGCCGTCAAGCGCAGCGGCAGCACCACCGGCCTGCGCAGCGGCTCGGTGACCGCCCTCAACGCCACGGTCAACTACGCCGAGGGCAGCGTCTCCGGCCTGATCCGCACCACCGTCTGCGCCGAGCCGGGCGACAGCGGCGGCTCGCTCTTCGCCGGCAGCACCGCGCTGGGCCTCACCTCCGGCGGCAGCGGCAACTGCACCTCCGGCGGCACCACCTACTTCCAGCCGGTGACCGAGGCGCTCAGCGTCTACGGCGTCAGCGTCTACTGATCGACCCCTCGTGAGCGGGCCGCCGGGCGACCGGCGGCCCGCTCCGCGCGTACCGGGCTGGTGCTGGTGACTGTCTCCTACACCGTGCCGCCGGCACTGCAGGCCGCGTTCGTCGAGGCGATGCGGGCGGGGCGGGTGCGGGTCAACCACCTGCTTTCGGTCGACCCCGAGTGAGGGCCAGCACCACCAGCAGCGGGCAGAGCGCCTCCGCGCCGGCGGCCGCCCGCTCGGCCAGCCCGATCCGGGCACCGCCGGTGGTCAGCTCCACCGCGAACCAGCCGACCAGGGCCAGCAGCAGCGCCGCGGCGGCCGCACCCCGGCGGGCCGACAGGCCGGCGGCGCCGGCGGGCGCCCGGCGCCGGTGCGCGGCGAGGGCCGGCCAGAGCGCCAGCGCGCCGAACGCGACCGCGGCGCTGAGGCCGTGCGGGGTGGAGGATCCCCGCTGCGCCGGCAGCGGGAAGGCCGCCACGGCGAGGGTGGCGATCCCGCCGAGGGCGAGCAGGAGCCGGCCGGCGGGACGCAGCGGGCGCAGCCCGGCCGCGGTCAGGCAGTGGCACAGTCCCAGGCCGAGCAGGCCGACGGTCATGATCCACCGGTCCGCGGCGCCGCGCGCCGCGAGCGCGCTGATCGTGCCGCCGACCTGGTCGAAGCCGCCCGGCTGGCGGGCCGCCGCGAGGGTCCAGCCGCCGACCAGGAAGACCGGGGCGGCGGCCGAGGAGAGCAGGGCCCAGCCGGGTACGACGCGCACCCACCACACCGTACGCGGGCCGGACCGCGACCGCCGGTGCCGCCGGTGGTGGCAACCGCGCCCGGTGGCATCGGGTGACCGGGTCGCCTGACAGAATGCTGAGGGCAGAGGTGTACCGCAGATGAGGAGACGCAAGTCGTGATCCGTACCCATGACGCCGGCAGCCTGCGCGCGACGGACGCCGGCACCACGGTGACGCTCGCCGGGTGGGTGGCCCGCCGGCGCGACCACGGCGGTGTCATCTTCGTCGACCTGCGCGACGGCTCCGGCGTGGTCCAGGTGGTCTTCCGCGAGGAGGACGCGCACGCGCTGCGCAACGAGTTCTGCGTCCGGGTCACCGGCGAGGTGACCCGCCGCCCGGAGGGCAACGAGAACCCGGAGCTGCCCACCGGCGAGATCGAGGTGACCGCCGCCGAGCTGGAGGTGCTCTCCGAGGCGGCCCCGCTGCCGCTGCCGGTGGACGACCAGGTCGAGGCCGGCGACGACATCCGGCTCAAGTACCGCTACCTGGACCTGCGCCGCAGCGGCCCGGCGAACGCGATGCGGCTGCGCTCGCGCGCCAACCAGCTCGCCCGGGGCGTGCTGCACGAGCGGGACTTCCTGGAGATCGAGACCCCGACACTGACCCGGTCCACCCCCGAGGGCGCCCGCGACTTCCTGGTGCCGGTCCGGCTCCAGCCGGGCAGCTGGTACGCGCTGCCGCAGTCGCCGCAGCTGTTCAAGCAGCTGCTGATGGTCGGCGGCATGGAGCGGTATTACCAGATCGCCCGCTGCTACCGCGACGAGGACTTCCGCGCCGACCGGCAGCCGGAGTTCACCCAGCTCGACATCGAGATGTCCTTCGTCACCGAGGACGACGTGATCGACCTCGGCGAGGCGATCGTCTCGGCGCTCTGGTCCGACCTCGCCGGGCACGAGATCTCCCGGCCGATCCCGCGGATCACCTGGCACGACGCGATGGCCCGGTACGGCTCCGACAAGCCGGACCTGCGCTACGGCGTCGAGCTGACCGAGCTGACCGACTACCTGCGCGGCACCGAGTTCCGGGTCTTCGCCGGCGCGATCGACGCGGGCGGGTACGTCGGCGCGGTGGTCATGCCCGGCGGCGCGGCGCAGAGCCGCAAGGAGCTGGACGGCTGGCAGGACTGGGCCAAGGCGCGCGGCGCGCGTGGCCTGGCGTACGTGGTGCTCGACGCCGAGACCGGCGAGGCGCGCGGCCCGGTGGCGAAGAACCTCTCCGCCGCGCACCTGGGCGGGCTGGCCGACGCGGTCGGCGCCAAGCCCGGTGACGCCGTCTTCTTCGCCGCCAGCGCCAACACCCGCGAGGCGCAGGAGTTGCTCGGCGCGGCCCGGGTCGAGATCGCCAAGCGGGCCGGGCTGATCGACGAGAGCGCCTGGGCGTTCTGCTGGGTGGTCGACGCGCCCATGTTCGAGCAGACGGACGAGGGCGGCTGGACGGCCGTGCACCACCCGTTCACCTCGCCGAACGCCGAGTGGGTGGACCGCTTCGAGGAGGCGCCGGACCGGGCGCTGGCCTACGCCTACGACATCGTCTGCAACGGCAACGAGATCGGTGGCGGCTCGATCCGTATCCACCGGGGCGACGTGCAGAAGCGGGTCTTCGACCTGCTCGGCATCACCCCGGAGGAGGCGCAGGACAAGTTCGGCTTCCTGCTGGAGGCGTTCAAGTACGGCGCCCCGCCGCACGGCGGCATCGCCTTCGGCTGGGACCGGGTCTGCATGCTGCTCGCCGGCGCGGACTCCATCCGTGAGGTCATCGCCTTCCCGAAGACCCGGGGCGGCTTCGATCCGCTGACCGGCGCGCCGACGCCGATCACCGCCCAGCAGCGCGCCGAGGCCGGCATCGACGCCAAGCCCAAGGCCCCGACGGCCGCGCACGCCGGCACCGCCGGCCCGGCCGCCCCGGTGGCCGACCCGGTCTGAGGCGGGCACCCGTCACCGAGAGGTCTGCGCCATGATGGCGCAGACCTCTCGGTCGTTTTCGGAGAGACGGGGGTGACAGCTGTTTGCGCGTCGATCGCCAATAGTGCTCATAAGTCGGCTAGAGTGGCGGCGTGAACTTGAAGGAGTGGGCGGCGGCGACGGGCGTCTCGTATGCGACCGCGCGTCGGCGTTACGAGGCTGGGACGTTGCCCGTTCCTTCGTACCGGCTTGGTCGGCTCATCATGGTCGGTGAGCCGGTGACAGGCGTGATGGCAGGTTCCGGGCAGGTCGTGGTCTACGCCTGTGTCTTTTCGGCCGATCAGAGACCGGACCTGGATCGGCAGGTCGCCCGCGTCACCATGTGGGCTACCGGTCAGCGTCTGGCCGTGTCCCGGGTGGTGACCGAGGTCGGGTCGGTGTTCAACGGGCACCGTGAGAAGTTTCTTGCCCTGCTGCGCGATCCTGCCGTGTCGACGATCGTGGTTGAGCGCCGCGGCCGGTTCGAGCGTTTCGGCGCGGAGTGCGTCGAGGCCGTTCTCTCCGCGCAGGGCCGCCGGCTGCTGGTGGTCGACCCGGCCGAGGTGGACGACGACCTGGTGCGCGATGTCACCGAGGTCCTGACGTCGTTGTGTGCCCGCCTGTACGGCCGCCGCGCCGCTGCGAACCGCGTCCGCCGCGCTGTCGAGGCCGCCCTGGAGGGTCCGGCGTGAAGACGATCCAGGCGTACCGGTTCGCCTTGGACCTCACCCCGGGGCAGGAGCGTGACGTGCTCGGGCACGCCGGGGCGGCCCGGGTGGCGCACAACTGGGCCCTGGCGCGGGTCAAGGCGGTCATGGATCAGCGGGCCGCCGAGCGCACCTACGGCGTGCCGGGCGACGAGCTCACCGAGTCGATGTCGTGGACCCTGGCGTCGCTGCGCAAGGCGTGGAACGTTGCGAAAGTTGACGTGGCGCCGTGGTGGCGGGAGTGCTCGAAGGAGGCGTTCAACACCGGCCTTGACGCCCTCGCCCGCGCCCTGAAGAACTGGTCCGACTCCCGTTCGGGCAAGCGCGCCGGGCGGTTGGTCGGTTTCCCCCGGTTCAAGTCCCGCCGCCGCACCACCGCATCGGTGCGGTTCACCACCGGCACGATCCGGGTCGAGCCCGACCGCATGCACGTGGTGCTGCCCCGGCTGGGCCGGTTGAAGCTGCACGAGTCGGCCCGCAAGCTCGCCCGCCGCCTGGACAACGGCACTGCCCGGATCATGTCAGCGACCGTGCGCCGTGACGGTGGTCGCTGGCACGTCGCGTTCTGCGTCGAGGTCGAGCGGGCCGAACGCGCCCCGGCCCGGCCCGGCAGTGTGGTCGGCGTGGACGTCGGTATCAAGCACCTCGCGGTGCTGTCGACCGGTGAACTGGTGCCCAACCCGCGTCACCTTGCCGCCGCCCAGCAACGTATGCGGCACCTTGGCCGGGCGCTGACCCGCAAGCAGGGCCCGGACTGGCGCACCGGCTGCCGCGCGTCGAACCGGTGGCAGCGCGCCGCGAACCGGCTCGGCCGGGCACATGCCCGGGTGGCGAACCTGCGCCGCGATGGCCTGCACAAACTCACCACGCGGCTGACTCGCGAGCACGGCACGATCGTGGTCGAAGACCTCAACGTCACCGGGATGCTCGCCAACCGGCGTGTCGCGAAGCACATCGCTGACGCCGGATTCGCGGAGATCCGCCGCCATCTGACGTACAAGACCGGATGGAACGGCGGCCGTCTGCTGGTAGCCGACCGCTGGTATCCGTCCTCGAAGACCTGCTCGGGTTGTGGCGCGGCGAAAGCCAAGCTGTCCCTGTCCGAGCGTGAGTACCACTGCGAGGCGTGCGGTCTGGTCATGGACCGCGACCGCAACGCCGCCGCGAACCTGGCCGCCCTGGCGGCGCAGTTCGACACCGCCGGGAGTGGCCCGGTGGCAGCACGTGGAGCCGACCAGAAGACCCGCGTACGCGGGCAGGTGGCTGTGAAACGTGAACCCGGCACGGCACCCGCCGGTCAGACCGGGACCGTCCCACCGCAAGGCGGGACTGCTGATCATGTGCTCACTAGAGCGCACTGAAAGGTAACGGGACGTGATGACGCTGCTCGTGGTGGGGGCCGGCGGCTTCCTGGGCGGGGAGATCTGCCGGCGCGCGGTCGCGGCGGGCCGGCCGGTGGTGGGGACGTGGCACGCCAACCCGGTCACGCTGCCCGGCGTGGCGCTGCGGCGGCTCGACGTGACCGACCGGGAGGCGGTGCGCCGGCTGGTCGCGTCGGTGCGGCCGGACGCCGTGGTCGGCACCCCCTACCGGTACGACGACTGGGCGGTCACCGCCGACGGGGCGGCGCACGTGGCGTACGCGGCGGCCGAGGCGGGGGCGCGGCTGGTGCACCTGTCCAGCGACGCGCTGCACGCCGGGCGGGCGACGCCCTACCTCGACGACGACGCGCCCACCCCGATCCACCCGTACGGGGCGGCGAAGGCGGCGGCCGAGACCGCCGTACGGGTGATCGACCCGGCCGCCGTGCTGGTGCGGACCTCGCTGATCGTGGGGGAGGGGAGCAAGCAGATCCAGCTCTGCCGGGACGCGCTCGCCGGCCGGGCCACCCTGTTCACCGACGAGCTCCGCTGCCCGGTCGACGTCACCGACCTGGCCGACGCCGTCCTCGAACTGGTCGACGGCGATCACGCCGGCCCGCTCAACGTGGCCGGCCCGGACCCGGTCAGCCGGGCCGGGCTCGGGCTGCTGGTGGCCCGCCGGTTCGGGCTGGACCCGGCCGGCATGAAGACCACCACGAGTACGGCGGCCGGGCTGGTCCACCCCACCGACGTCCGGCTGGACTCCGCCCGCGCCGCTGGGCTGCTGCGTACCCGGCTGCGCGGCGTCACCGAACTTCTGGCCGCCTGACCCCGGCTCGACCGGGCTTTCCGCGCCGATGCACACTTTCCATGCACAACTCTTGTGCATGGAAAGTGTGCAGAGATATTGTGCATGCATGGAGACCGACGACAACGAGGCCCGGTCCGCGCCCCGCGCGGTGCGGATCGACCACCGGCAGGTCCGGGTGCTCGCCCACCCGCTGCGGATGCGCCTGCTCGGCGCGCTGCGCGTGCGGGGCCCGGCCACCGCCACCGCCCTCGCCGAGCTGCTCGGCACCAACACCGGTGCCACCAGTTATCACCTGCGGCAGCTCGCCGAGGTGGGGCTGGTGGTCGAGGACCCGGACCGGGGCAGCGGACGGCAGCGCTGGTGGCAGGCGGCGCACGACGTCACCAACTGGGAGCCCACCGACTTCGACGACGACCCCGACGCCCGGGCGGCGATCCAGTGGATCCAGGGCGACCAGGTGCGACTCCTCGTCGAGCATGCCGAGCGGTGGTTCGCCGTGGAGCACGAGTGGTCGCCGGCCTGGCGGGACGCCCTCGGCATGGGCGACATCTTCATGAGCATCCCGCCGGCCCGGCTCGAGGCCCTCAAGGCGGACGTGTGGCAGGTCCTGGAGCGGTACCGCGCCGAGTCGGACCCGCCCGAGCCCGGCGCCGAGCAGGTGCAGGTCTTCCTCGCCGCCTACCCCCTGCTGGAGGAGTACCGATGAGCGTGCTGTCCGTACGCCAAATCCGGTTTCGCTACCTCACCCTCTACGGCCTGCGCTGGCTGCCCAGCGGCCTGATGATCCCGGTCATGATTCTGCTGATGCAGGAGCGCGGCCTCTCGCTGCCGCAGATCGGCCTCGTGGCCACCGCGCAGGGGCTGGTCGTGCTGGTGCTGGAGCTGCCCACCGGCGGGCTCGCCGACGCGCTCGGCCGCCGGCCGCTGCTCGCCGTCGCCTGGACGGTCAACCTCGGCTCGCTGGCCCTCTTCGCGGTGGCCGACTCGTTCGCCCTGTTCTTCCTGGCCGGCGCGTTGCAGGGGGTCTACCGGGCGCTGGACAGCGGCCCGCTTGAGTCCTGGTACGTCGACGCGACCCTGGCCGCCGACCCGGCCGCCGAGTACGAGCGCGGCCTGGGGTATGCCGGCACCGTCATCGGTGTCTCCATCGCGGCCGGCGCGCTACTCAGCGGTGGCCTGATCGCGCTCGGACCGGTCGGCCCGGTCAGCGCGCTCACCGGGCCGGTGCTGGTCGCGCTCGTCCTCCAGGTGGTCGCCCTGGCCGCCCTGCTGGCGTTGCTGGCGGAGGTCCGGCCGGCCCGGGGCGCCGCCGCGCTGCGTACCTCGGTCGCCGAGGTGCCCCGGATGGTCGGCCAGGCGATCGGGCTGCTGCGCCGCTCCCGGGTGCTGCTCGCCCTGGTCGCGGTGGAGCTGTTCTGGGGCTTCGGGATGTTCACCTTCGAGTCGCTGCTGCCGGTCCGCCTCGCCGAGGTGGTCGGCGACGCCGACCGGGCCGCCGCGCTGCTCGGCCCGGCCAGCTCGGTGGCCTGGCTGGCGAACGCGGCCGGCGCGGCGGCCACCCCGTTGCTGCTGCGGTGGCTGGGGGCCGCGCCCAGCGCCGCGCTGCTGCGGATTCTCCAGGGCGTCACCGTGGTCGGGATGGGGGTGTTCGCCGGCCCGGTCGGGGTGCTCGTCGCCTACCTGGCCTGCTACACCGTGCACGGTGCCTCCAACCCGCTGCACATGGGCCTGCTGCACCGCCAGGTCGATGGGCCGTACCGGACCAGCGTCATCTCGCTGAACTCGATGATGGCCCAGCCCGCCGGGGCGCTCGGCGCGGTGGTGCTCGGGACGGTTGCCGGCGCGGCCGGCGTCAGCACCGCGATGCTGGTCGGTGCGGTGGTGCTGGCCATGGCCGCCCCGCTCTACCTGCCAGCCTGGCGTGCCGGCCGAGCCGCGACCGGGGCCGGGGGCGGGGCCGCGACCGGCGAGCGCGTCCCGTCGGTCGGTCCGGCCGCGCCGGTGGCCGCGCCGGCCACCTCGACCGCCGATCCGGTCGCGCCGCCGACCGGCCCGACCGCCGACCTGCCCGTCAGCGGGACGCGGTGACCGCCCCGGAGCGCGGCTCAGCCGAGGTGGACGGAGCTGCGGGCCGCGCTGCCGGTGTAGCCGAGCCGGCGGTACAACCGGAGCGCCCCGACGTTGTCGGTGTAGACGCCGAGCGCGACGTGGTCGTACCGGGCGGACAGGGCGCGGGTCATCCCGGCGGTCAGCGCCGCCCCGAGCCCCCGTCCGCGCCGGTCGGCCGCCACCGTGAGGCCGGCCAGGAAGCCGACGTCTCCCCGGGTGCGGTCCGCCCCGCACGCCACCAGGCGGTCGCCGTCGCGGATGCCGTACCAGTCGACGATCCGGGGGTCGCCGGGGCGGGAGGTGGTGGCCGGGAAGGACTCCTCGATCAGCTCCGCCAGCGCCGGGTGGTCGGCCTCGGTGAGGCGTACCACCCGCTCCTCCTCGGGCTGCGGGGGTGGGGGCTCGGTGGTCCAGAGGAAGTCCCAGTCGTCGAGCCGCGCCGCGGTCAGTCGGCCGGCCAGCTCCTCCCGCGTCGTCCGGGGCAGGTGCAGCCACTGGCCGGCGCGCAGTTCCCCGGCTGTCACCAGGCCGGCGAAGACGTCCACCGCCGGCCCGGGCGGGCCGAGCGCGCCGCCAGCCGGCCCCTGCTCCGGGGGGAGCAGCCAGCCCACGGTCCCGTCCCGCCGCCAGCCGCGCGGCTCGTGGCCGCGCCAGAGCGCGTGCCGGGCGTACGGGTGGTGTCCGGCAGCGGCCAGCAGAGCGTCCCGACCCGCCAGGACCTGGTCGGCAGTGATCATGTCGCCAGCCTACGAGAGGAACGGCCGTGACCGACCTCCGCTCCGTACGTCCGGTCCGCCTGGCCGGCCCCCGGTGCACCCTGCGCGAGTGGGCCGACGGCGACCTGGCCGCCCTGCACGCGCTGCTCACCGACGCCCGGGTCGCCGAGCGGACGCTGGACGAGACCCCGCCGTCGTTGGACGACCTCCGGGCGGCCGCGCCCGCCTGGCGTCGGGAGGCGGAGGAGGAACCGCGACGGCACTACCGGCTGGCCGTCGTCGTGGCCGACCGGCTGGTGGGGCTCGGCACGCTGGTCGTGGACAACCCTGTCCACCGCCGGGGCGAGATCGGCTACGTGATCCACCCCGACCACTGGGGTCAGGGCCTCGGGACCGAGGCCGCCGGCCTGCTGCTGCGCCTCGGGTTCGGGCGGGTGGGGCTGCACCGGGTCGAGGCCACGACCCGGCCCGACCACCCCGCTTCCTGGCGGGTGCTGGAGAAGGTCGGGATGCGGCGGGAGGGGATCAGCCGCGACCACCTCCTGGTCCGCGGTCGCTGGTGGGACTCCGTGCGGTACGCGATCCTGGCCACCGACCCGCCCGCCCGACCCGGCTCGCTCCATGCTGGAGATTGACGAACAGGCCGATTGGGTACATCCCGCGTCGACCTACTGGGACCCCCACCGGAGGAACGACGATGCTCGCCATTCTCGCCGCCATCGTGTTCGGCTTCGCGCTGCTGCTCGACTTCCTGAACACGAACCTCGGCGCCCCCGACCTCTTCAACGTGCACACCCTCATGCTGATCGGCTTGCTGTTGCTCTCCCTCTACCTGGCCGGGGTGGGCTCCGGCGCGCGCGGCGGTCGCTGGTACCGGGGCCGGCGTCCGGGGCGCGGCTGACCGGAACCGATCATCCCGGGCCGGGTCAGCCGCGCGATTCCAGCGTCGTCAGCCCGGCCCGGTACTGTTCTCGTGATGGAGTCCGACGCCCTCTTCACCCTCGGCGAGCCCGCCGGAGCGCCCAGCGCCCCCGCGGGTTCCGGCGGCGTCGACGGGTTCACCGCCGTCGGGGCGGACTCACCCCTGCCCGTACGGATGCGGCCGGCCAGCATCGACGAGCTCGTCGGGCAGGACCACCTGCTCGCGCCCGGTGCGCCGCTGCGCCAGCTGGTCGGCGGCGGGGCCCCGATGTCGGTCATCCTCTGGGGGCCGCCGGGCAGCGGCAAGACCACCATCGCCCACCTGGTGGCCCGGGCCACCGACCGCCGGTTCGTCGCCATGTCGGCGCTCTCCGCCGGGGTCAAGGACGTCCGGGCGGTCATTGACACCGCCCGCCGGCAGCGCCGCGCCGGCGGTCCGCAGACCGTGCTCTTCATCGACGAGGTGCACCGGTTCAGCAAGACCCAGCAGGACTCGCTGCTCGCCGCGGTGGAGGACCGCACGGTCACCCTGCTGGCGGCGACCACGGAGAACCCGTACTTCTCGGTCATCTCTCCGCTGCTGTCGCGCTGCGTGCTGCTCACGCTCCAGCCGCTGGACGACGCGGCCGTGCGCGGCCTGCTGCGCCGCGCGGTCACCGACCAGCGCGGCCTGGGTGGCGCGTTCACCCTTGACACCGAGGCCGAGGACCACCTGGTACGCCTCGCCGGCGGCGACGTGCGCAAGGCGCTGACCGCGCTGGAGGCCGCAGCGGCCTCGGCGGTGGCCACCGGCGCCGGCCGGATCGACCTCGCCACCACCGAGCAGGCGGTGGACGTGGCGGCCGTGCGCTACGACCGCGACGGTGACGCCCACTACGACGTGACCAGCGCCCTCATCAAGAGCATGCGCGGCTCGGACGTGGACGCGGCGCTGCACTGGCTGGCCCGGATGCTGGTCGCCGGCGAGGACGCCCGGTTCATCGCCCGCCGGTTGGTGATCTTCGCCAGCGAGGACGTCGGGATGGCCGACCCGGCCGCGCTGGGCGTGGCCACCGCCGCCGCCCACGCCGTCGAGTACGTCGGTCTGCCCGAGGCCCAGCTCAACCTGGCTCAGGCGGTGATCCACCTGGCCACGGCCCCGAAGTCGAACTCGGCCACCACCGCGATCGGCGCGGCGATCGCCGACGTGCGTGCCGGCCGGGGCGGCCCGGTGCCGCGCGGGCTGCGCGACGCCCACTACGCCGGCGCCCGGGGGCTCGGGCACGGCACGGGATACCGCTACCCGCACGACGACCAGCGCGGGGTGGTCACCCAGCAGTACGCTCCCGACGATCTCGTCGGGACCGACTACTACCGGCCCAGCGGGCACGGCGCGGAGCGGTCGGTGGCCGCCCGGCTGCCACTGCTGCGCCGGATCGTCCGCGGGCTGTCCGCCCCGGCGTCGCGCTCCGACGAACCGATGCCGGTGGCGGTGAACGGCCGCCACCCGTCGGGCACAGGGCGCGCCGGTGGGGCGGATGAAGACGGCGGGGCCGTCGTCGGGGAGGGTCAGCAGTGACATCGCGTGGTGGGGAGCGACCGCAGGACGGTCCCGACGAGCGGGGCGACTCCCGCGCCAAGGGACGCCGCTGGGGCCGGGGGCGGGCCGAGGAGCCGTCACCGGAGCCGGCCGGCGAGGAGTTCGGCTGGATCGACGACCTGCGTACCGCCAAGCAGCAGCGGGCCGAGCTCGGCCCGGACGGTGAGCCGGCCCGCCCGACGCCCCCCGATGGCCGCGGTCCGGCCGCGCCGCCCGCGGGTTCCCGTCCCGGGCCGGGCGCACCCCGCCCGGACGGCCCGCCGCCCGCCGCCGGGCCGCGCGCCGACGCGCCGCCACCCGGCCGTGCGGTCGGCCCGCCTGCCGACGCGCCCACCGCACCCGGCGGCGCCCGCCCCGGCCCCGGTGGGCCGCGTCCGGACGGCGGCCCGTCGCGTCCCGGCCCGGTCGTCGGTCCGGGCCCGGAGGGCCCGCGTCCGCCCCGCGCGGACGGGCCCCCGCCCGGACGCGCCGACGGTCCGCAGGCCACTCCACCGGTACGCGGCGGCTGGCCCGCCGCCCCCGAACAGCGTCCCCGCCCGGGCGAGGGAGCCTGGCCCGGCTCGGCGGCCGCGGTGCGGCCGGGCCAGCGGGGGCCCGACCGCACGCCGGAGCGAGCCCGCCCGGACGCCACCGACCCGGGCCGCCAGGGTGGGCCGGCTTTCGCGCCGGACCGGGCCTCCCCGAACCCGGTCAGCGGCGGCCCGCGCCCGGACCAGACGCCGGTGAGCGGTGGTGTCGGCCCCCACCAGACGCCGGTGAGCGGCGGACCCCGTCCGGACCCGGCGGCCCCCGAGGCGCGTGCCGCGCGGGGTCGCCGCGCGGCGGCGGACCCGACCGGCGGCGAGGACCCGGGTTCCGCCAAGCGGCGGGGCGGCCGGGGCGCGGCCACGGACCGGCCCACCGGCCGGCGCCGTGCCGCCGAGCCGGACCAGCCCGTGGTGCCGACGACCGGCAACGTCCCGCCCGCCGGCCCGACCGCCCCCGTCTCCGGCGCCGGAACGACCCCGCCCCTGCCGGGGGCGGGGCCCGCCGGGCGGGACGGGGACGGGCGACGCGGGCCGCGCGCCGGGTCCGGCGCCGACGAGCCCGGCACCGGACGCCGGGCGGCCCCGCCCGGCGGCACGCCGCGCGGCGACCGTCCGGAACGGCCGGCGGACTGGCTGCGCCAGGCGGGCCGCACCTCGCACACCGATGCGTTGCCGATCGTCGACCGCTCCACCTCGTCCGGCCGGCCCGCGGCCGTGCCCCCGGGTCCGCAGGCCACCGGCCGTCGTGGCGGCCCGGCCCCGGCCCGGGGCACGCAGCCCGACGGCCCGCACCCGACAGCGGGTGCCGCCCCCGTCCGGGGCCCGCGTGTCGACGGCCCGCAGCCGACCCGGGAGGCGCGCCCCGCCGGCCCGGAAGCCGGTCCCCGGGCGGCTGGCGCCGCCCCCACGCAGGGCGGACGCTCGGGCGCTCCCGGTGCGCCCTCCGGTGGTGCCGCCGCGGTGCCCGGCCCCCGTCCCGCCGTTCCCGAGCAGCAGCCCGAGTCGCGCCCCGGCGGTCCGGCCCCGGGCGGGCGTCCCGGTGACCCCGGTGTCCGCCCCGGTGGACCGGCCCGCGCGGCGGTGCGCCCGGACGGCCCCGCCCCGGGTGCCGCCCGACCGGCGGACGACGATCCGCGCCGGGGCGGTCCCGCGCCCGAGTCCGGGCCGCGTGCCGGCGCGCCGGGCCGACCGGCGGTCGCCCGCGCGGCCGCCCCGGCGGTCCGCCCCGACGAGCACCCCGATCGGGCCACCGGGCCGCAGCGGCAGCCCGGTCGGCCGGAGCCGGGCGCCACCGGGCCCGTCCCGCCGCGCCCGGACCAGCCGGTGGGCGTCGCCCGCGCGGCGGCGGTCGTACCGCCGGCCGGGCCGCGACCGGCGACGGAATCGGCCGACGGCCCGCGCCGGCCCGCCGGGGAGGAGCCCGCCGGGCCGACCGCCGGTGGGCTGGGTGGCGCCCGCTCCGAGCTGCGCCGGCAGATGCGTGAGCGGCGCCGGCTCCGGCTGGGCATCCTGGTGCTGGTCAGCGTGGTGCTGCTCGGCGCGATCCCGCTCTACTTCGGTATCCGTACGCTCAGCCACGACCCGGTCTTCAACACCCTCGACGCGCTCGACGTGCCCAGCTGGGCGGCGGCGCGGACGGTCGACAACGTCAGTGGCAGCCGCTGGTGCCTGCAGGACTGCCGGCTGCGGGAACGCACCGTGTCCTCGGAGCGCGCGCCGGAGGAGACCGCCAGGGCGTACGAGGCGGCGCTGCGCAAGGACGGCTGGGAGCCGTGGCAGGTCAGCCACTGCCCGGAGCAGAAGGAGAAGGGCCAGTACACCTGCTGGCGCCGCGACGAGCTCACCCTCGACCTGTGGGTGCGCGAACCGACCTGCGCGTCGCCGCAGGTCAGCGGGAAGCCGGCGGTCCCGCCGTCCACCGAGGCGTCGCCCGCAGCGGGGAGGTGTGCCGGATCGTTGGTGTCGGTGAAGGTCCGCAACGCGATCGACGACGAGCGGACCCGGCCACAGCCGAGCACTGATCCGTCGCTCACCGGTGAGGATCCCTTCCCGACGTTCACCGAGGATCCGCTCGGGGAACCGACACGCTCACCGTCCTGAGCCGGTTTCCCTCACGGACGGTAGGGTCTGGGGCTGGCGCGCCCGCCCGCTCCCGCTGACCCTTCATGGGGCGCGGAGTGACGGTGTGCCCCTGACGGTCGCGCGTTCCGGACGTCCCGTTCCGGAACTCTGCTCGAGGAGGACAGGCGTGGAGTATGGAGAGGTCGCGGCGCTGATCGCGGCGATCGCGTTCGCGATGCTGGTACTGATCCTGACGCTGCCCATCCTGCGGCTGCGGCACACCGTGGATGCCACGACCCGGATGATCAACGACCTCAACGACCGCACCGCGCCGCTGCTGGGCGACGTGAACACCACCGTGAAGAACGTCAACACCGCACTGGAGCAGGTGCAGACCTCGCTCGACGGGGTGAACCTCCAGCTCGCCAAGGTCGACACCATGACCACCCACGCGCAGAACGTCACCGCCAACGTGGCGAACCTGGCGACTGTCGTCTCCGCCGCCGCGGCCAACCCGCTGGTCAAGGTGGCCGCCTTCGGGTACGGCGTCCGCCGGGCCGCGTCCGCCCGCCGGCACGCCGAGACCGAGCGTGAGGTGCGCGACACCATCAAGCAGCAGCGCCGCGCCGCGCGGCGCGGCAACCGCTGAGCCGATCGGCGACGAGCGGGAGGGATGAGAGCATGAGGCGACTGTTCTGGCTGGGCATCGGCCTGGCCGTGGGCGTGGTGGTGGTCCACAAGGCGACCCGCACCGCGCAGGCGTACACCCCGGCCGGCATCGCGAGCGGGCTGTCCGAATCCGCTGGCGGCCTGGTCGAGTCGCTGCGTAGCTTCGTCGAGGACGTACGGGTCGGGATGGCCGAGCGCGAGCAGGAGATCCACGAGGCGTTCGCCCGGGGCGAGACGTTCGACGACCAGTTCGCCGAGCTGCGGGAGGACCCGCGCATCGGCGACCGAGAGATCTTTCCGGAGGAACACCAGCGATGAAGACGGCGGAGATCAAGCGGCGGTACCTCGCCCACTTCGAGGCGAACGGGCACACCGTGGTGCCGTCCGCTCCGCTGCCCGCCATCAGCGACCCGAACCTGCTGTTCGTCAACGCCGGCATGGTGCAGTTCGTCCCCTACTTCCTCGGGCAGCAGACCCCGCCGTACCAGCGGGCGGTCAGCGTGCAGAAGTGCATCCGCACCCCGGACATCGACGAGGTCGGCAAGACCAGCCGGCACGGCACGTTCTTCCAGATGAACGGCAACTTCTCCTTCGGTGACTACTTCAAGGACGGAGCGATCCCGCTCGCCTGGGAGCTGGTCACCAAACCGGTCGCCGAGGGCGGCTACGGGCTCGACCCGGAGCGGGTCTGGCCGACGGTCTACCTCGACGACGACGAGGCGTTCGAGATCTGGCGCTCGGTGGGCGTGCCGGCCGAGCGGATCGTCCGGCGCGGCAAGGCGGACAACTTCTGGTCGATGGGCATCCCCGGCCCGTGCGGCCCCTGCTCCGAGCTGTTCTACGACCGCGGCCCCTCCTACGGCCGCGAGGGCGGCCCGGAGGTCGACGAGGACCGCTACATGGAGTTCTGGAACCTGGTCTTCATGCAGTTCGAGCGGGGCCCGGGCACCGGCAAGGAGAACTTCCCGATCCTCGGCGACCTGCCGGCGAAGAACATCGACACCGGCATGGGCCTGGAGCGGATGGCCTCCATCCTGCAGGGCGTCGACAACCTCTACGAGATCGACGAGGTCCGGCCGATCCTGGACCGGGCGGCCGAGCTGACCGGCAAGCGGTACGGCGCGCACTCCGGGCACGTGGCCAGCGAGTCGCACCCGGACGACGTGCGCCTGCGGGTGGTCGCCGACCACGTGCGTACCGCGCTGATGCTGATCGGCGACGGGGTGACCCCGAGCAACGAGGGGCGCGGCTACGTGCTGCGCCGGATCATGCGCCGGGCGATCCGGTCGGTGCGGCTGCTGGGTTACCAGGACCGGGCGCTGCCCGAGCTGCTGCCGGTGGCCCGGGACTGCATGGCCCCGTCGTACCCGGAGTTGGCCGAGGAGTTCGACCGGATCTCCCAGTACGCGTACGCCGAGGAGGACGCCTTCCTCTCCACGCTGCGCGCCGGCACCACCATCCTGGACACCGCGATCGCCGAGACCAAGTCGGCCGGTAAGCCGGCGCTCTCCGGCGACAAGGCGTTCCAGCTGCACGACACCTACGGCTTCCCGATCGACCTCACCCTGGAGATCGCTGCCGAGCAGGGCCTGCAGGTGGACGCCGAGGGCTTCCGCCGGCTGATGGCCGACCAGCGCAACCGGGCCAAGGCCGACGCGCAGGCCCGCAAGACCGGGCACACCGACGTGTCGGCGTACCGGTCGGTGCTGGACGCGGGCGGGGCGGTCGAGTTCACCGGCTACACCGAGCTGAACCGGGAGTCCCGGGTCCGCGCGCTGCTCTCCGGCGGCGCCGAGGTGGGCGCGGCGGTCGAGGGCGACACCATCGAGCTGGTGCTCGACACCACCCCGTTCTACGCCGAGGGCGGTGGCCAGCAGCCCGACCAGGGCCTGATCACCGTCGGTGGCGGCCAGGTCGAGGTCTTCGACGTGCAGCAGCCGGTGCCGGGGTTGATCGTGCACCGGGCCAAGGTGCTGCGCGGCGAGGTGCGCGCCGGTGAGACCGGGTACGCGGAGATCGACGTGACCCGGCGGCGGGCGATCTCCCGCTCGCACACCGCGACCCACCTGGTGCACCAGACCATGCGCAACTTCCTCGGCGAGTCGGCGACCCAGGCGGGTTCGCTGAACGCGCCGGGCCGGCTGCGGTTCGACTTCAACACCCCGACCGGGGTGGCGCCGAGCGTGCTGCACGACGTGGAGCAGCAGGTCAACGAGGTGCTCCTGGCGGACCTGGAGGTGCACGCCTTCATCACCAGCCAGGAGCAGGCGCGCCGGATCGGCGCGATGGCGCTCTTCGGCGAGAAGTACGGCGAGCGGGTCCGGGTCGTCGAGGTCGGCGACTACGCCCGGGAGCTGTGCGGTGGCACCCACGTGGCCCGCTCGGCCCAGCTCGGCCTGGTCAAGATCCTCTCCGAGGCGTCGGTGGGGTCCGGCGTGCGCCGGATCGAGGCGCTGGTCGGCATGGACGCGTTCGGCTTCCTGGCCCGGGAGCACCTGCTGGTCTCCCGGCTGGCGGAGCTGTTCCGGGTGCCCGGCGACCAGGTCGCCGACCGGGTCGAGCAGACCGTGACGCAGCTGCGCGACGCCGAGAAGGAGTTGGAGAAGCTCCGGGCCCAGCTGGTGCTGGGCGGCGCGGCGGCGCTCGCCGGGCAGGCGAAGGACGTCCGCGGGGTGGCGTACGTCGGCACCGAGGCGCCGGAGGGCGCGGCCGGCAACGACGTGCGGACCCTCGCCCAGGAGATCCGCGGCAAGATCGACCCGACCCGGCCGGCGGTGGTCGCCGTGGCCGCCCGGTCGAACGGCAAGGCGTCCCTGGTGGTGGCCGTGAACGCGGCGGCCCGGGGTCGCGGGTTGGCCGCCAACGACCTGGTCAAGGCGGCCTTCTCCGGCCGGGGTGGGGGCAGCCCCGACGTCGCCCAGGGCGGCGGACTGCCGGCGGCGGAAGCGCCGAACCTGCTGCTCACTGTCGAGAAGGCGATCGCCGAGGCGTGATCGCGCACGATGGAGGCCAGGGCGGACCGACGCGGTCCGCCCTGGCCCGTCCCGTCCGGGGAGTGACCTGCCGTGGGTGAATTGACCCGAGGTGTCCGGCTCGGGGTGGACGTCGGACAGGTCCGGGTCGGGGTGGCCCGGTCGGACCCGCACGGCGTGCTGGCCACCCCGCTGGTCACCCTCGCCCGGGACCTGACGGCGGCGCCCGACGCGGTGCCGACGGACATGGCGCAGCTCGCGCAGTTGGTCGCCGAGCACGAAGCCGTGGAGGTCGTTCTGGGCCTTCCGGTCAATCTCGCCGGTAAGATCGGCCCGGCGGCGCGTCACGTGACGGCGTACGCGGACCGTCTGGCTGATGTGATAGCGCCGGTTCCGGTGACGCTCACCGACGAGAGGATGTCGACCGTCGTCGCGTCTCGTAGGCTGGCGGAGCGTGGCGTCCGGGGAAAGCGCCAACGCGCGGTGGTGGACCAGGCCGCCGCGGTCGAGATCCTGCAGAGCTGGCTGGAAGCGCAGCGGAGGCGGACGGAATGATCGACGATCTGGACCTCGGGTTCGACGAGCCGGAGAGGGGTGAGAAGGGCCGGCACCGACGCGGCCGACGCGACGGCAGGTCGGGCGGCCGGGGCAAGACCATCTTCGCCCTGTTGATGGCGCTGGTCCTGTTGGGTGGCATCGGTGGCGGCGCCTTCTACGGCTTCGACCGGATCCAGAACTACTTCGTCACCCCCGACTACGACGGCGCCGGCAGCGGCGAGGCGATGGTCGAGGTGAAGCAGGGCGCCCTGATCGCCGACATCGGCGACACCCTGGTGACCGCGGATGTGGTGAAGAGCACCAAGGCCTTCATCGAGGCGGCCGAGGCGAACGCGCTCAGCAAGAACATCCAGCCCGGCCTGTACAAGGTGCGCAAGCAGATGAGCGCGGAGAAGGCGCTCGCGATGCTGCTCGACCGGAAGAACAAGGTCACCAACCAGGTGACGATCCCGGAGGGGCGCACCTCCAAGAACATCTACAAGCTGCTCTCCGAGAAGACCAAGATCCCCGTCAAGGAGTTCGAGGCCGCCGCCAAGGACCCGGAGGCGCTCGGCGTGCCGGACTTCTGGTTCACCCGCAAGGACGACAAGAAGGTCGTCAAGTCGATCGAGGGCTTCCTCTACCCGGACACCTACGAGATCGCGCCGAACGCCACCGCCGAGAGCATCCTCAAAGACATGGTCGGCAACTTCCTCGCCGTCACCGGGGAGATGAAGTTCACCGACCGGGTCGAGGCCGAACGTAAGATCAGCCCGTACGAGGCGCTGATCGTGGGCTCGATGGCCCAGGCCGAGGCGGGCAACGCCGACGACCTCGGCAAGATCGCCCGGGTCGCCTACAACCGTGCCTACACCGGCAAGTTCCCGTGCAGCTGTCTCGAGTTCGACGTCTCGGTCAACTACTACTGGGAGTTGACCGGTAAGAAGACCAAGGCGTCGAAGGACATGACCACGGCGGAGATCCGCGACCCGAAGAATCCGTACAGCACCCACGCCCACCCGGGCCTCACGCCCACCCCGATCAACAACCCGGGCAAGCAGGCGTTGCAGGGGGCGATGGACCCGCCGGGGGGTGGCTGGCTCTTCTTCGTCGCCATCGACAAGCAGGGGCACTCGGCGTTCGCCACGACCAACGCCGAGCACGAGCGCAACATCGAGAAGGCGAAGCAGAACGGCGTGCTCTGAGTCGCTACGCTGCCCTGATCCGATCGTGATTCGGGGAGCGGGGGAGTGACGTGACGGTGCACAGGGCCGCGGTGCTCGGCAAACCGATCGCGCACTCCCTCTCCCCGGTGATCCACAACGCCGGCTACGCCGCCGCCGGGCTCGCCGGGTGGTCGTACACCCGGATCGAGTGTGCGGCCGCGGAGCTGCCGGCCCTGGTCGCGGGTCTCGGCCCGGAGTGGGCCGGGTTGTCGGTGACCATGCCGGGCAAGGAGACGGCGCTCGCGGTGGCCGACGAGGTGTCGCCGGTCGCGGCCGCCGTTGGCGCCGCCAACACGTTGGTTCGCCGTCCCGACGGCTCCTGGTACGCCGACAACACTGACATCACCGGCATGGTCGAGGTGCTGACCTCGGCCGGGGTGGCCCCCGGCGGCACGGTGACCGTGCTCGGCGCCGGCGGCACCGCGCGCGCGGCGCTGGCCGCGGCGGCCCGGCTCGGCGCGGCCTCGGTGACCGTGGTGGCCCGCCGGGCGGCGGCGGTCGACGAGCTGCGGCCGGTCGCCCGGGCGGTCGGGGTGGCCCTGGCCGGCGCCGGCTGGGCGGACGCCACCGCGCACGCCGGGGCCGACGTCGTCGTCTCGACCGTGCCGAAGGGCGTCGCCGACCCGCTGGCCGGCGAGCTCCGCTGGCGGCCGTCGACGGTCCTCTTCGACGCCCTCTACGACCCGTGGCCGACCCCGCTGGCCGCGTCGGCCCGGGCCGCCGGCTGCCGAGTGGTCTCCGGGCTGGACCTGCTGCTGGCCCAGGCGGTCGGCCAGTTCGAGCAGTTCACCGGCGTGCCCGCGCCGCGCGCCGCGATGGCCCGGGCGGTGGCCGCACACCGCGCCGGGCTTCCCTGGCTAGCCTGAGCGTGACCGGTGTCACTTGGCGGGACCAGTCGTTCTCGCTGGTGCCGTACGTGTTCATCATCGGCGCTGGTACGTGTTCATCATCGGCGCTGGCCCTCCAGCTGCTGGCGTCTCAGCTCGACGCGCGCGTCATCCCTCCGCAGTATCCGCGAGAGCGCAAGGACGGCACCCTGTCGATCCGGGACGTGCCGGAGAGCGTCGCCGAACAATGGGTGACGATGAATCCCGGAGTCCGGAGCGTCCCGCCGGTCTCGTAAGTGCCTCTACGTGGAACTCAGCAGGACGGGATGCCGCTGGCAACTGCCGATCCAGCGGGGTTGTCGTCGACCGCGTCACCAGCCGTATCCGCAGTGTCGTTCGGAGCCAGGGAGCGGATGCGGGGTATCGGTGAGGGCAGTAGCCAGAGCAGCGACAGGGCTCCGCCGACGGCGGCGATGAGGAGGGTCGCTCGCAGGCCGATGAGGGTAGCGAGTAGCCCGCCGACGACGGCGCCGACGGGGCGTACGCCGTAATTGATCGTGCTGAACGCGCCGGCCACGCGACTGCGCATGCCGTCGGGGATCACCGTGGCCTGGAGGGAGTTGAGGTTGACGTCGAACAGCATGACGCCAAAGCCTGAGAGGAACTCGACCGCAGCCAAGGCTCCGGCGCGGAGCCAGAGCGGGCCGTCCGCAATGGCGGCGATGGCGATCGGCGCCGGGAACAGCACCGCGCCCACGACGATACTGCGCCCCACACCGAACAGTCGCGAGACCTTCGGGGCGAACACCGCGCCAAGGAGGGCACCGGTGGCGCCGATCCCGAACGCGATGCCGATCACTCCTGCGGACAGTCCGAGGCTCCGGGTGGCGAACAGCACGATCAGCCCACTGCCTGCCACAAAGGTGAAGAAGTTGACGGTTGTCGCGCAGCCGAGGCTGGCCCGCAGTACTGGGTGACGGACGATGAATGTCAAGCCCTCCTTGGCACGCCGCAACAGCGAGGGCGCCGCTGCGGTGCCGGAGGCGGCCGGCGGTTCGTCGACCGAGACCCGGCTGATCAGGACCGCTGACGCCAGGAAGGTCAGGGCATCCACGACGATGACCACGGGTGCGGTCAGCGCCTGGACCAGTGCGCCACCGATGGCCGGGCCGGCGACATACGATGCGGACCGGCTGGCACTGAGCTTGCTGTTGGCGTCGACGTAGGACGCGCGCGGCACGAGGCGCACGAAGAATGGCGGATAGGCGGTATTGAACAGCACCCCGGCGGCGCCGGTCAGCAACGCCACGGCATACAACTGCCCCAGTGTCACCGCCCCTAGCAGGTAGGCCGCCGGGAGGCTGAGCAGCACTGCCGCCCGCACAAGGTCGGCGAGGATCATCAGACGGCGTTTGTGGGCTCGGTGGTCGACCCAGGCACCCAGGAAGATTGCGAGCAGGTTCGGGGTCCAGATGAGTGCGGTCAGCCACGCCACCTGGTTGGCGGTAGCGTTCAGGGCGCTGACGGCGATCAGGGGCAGGGCCAGTTCGGTGATCCGGTCGCCGAACTGCGAGACCGACTGACCGGCCCAGAAGCGGCGGAACCGTCGATCCCACCACAGCGATGTCGTAGCGGTCTGCTCCAGGCTGTTCACGGTGTCTGCCCGGTCTGCTCCCCGGCACTTTCCGGCAGGACGTAGCGCATCAGCCGGACGCCGCGGCCGTCGGTGGGCCGCTCAGCCGGGTCGCGAGTGACGTACGGCGCAAGAATGCGCTCGATCCCGTCCTCGATGGCGGCGAGTTCCTCAGCGGAAACGACGACGCGG
This sequence comes from Micromonospora sp. NPDC047548, assembly GCF_040642975.1. Lineage (NCBI taxonomy): Bacteria > Bacillati > Actinomycetota > Actinomycetes > Micromonosporales > Micromonosporaceae > Micromonospora > Micromonospora sp. NPDC047548. The sequence goes on along the minus strand of NZ_JBEYTI010000002.1, from coordinate 75,452 downwards.
GTGTTGGCCAGCCCGGCCAGCCTGCGCCACGCTGGATCGAGTTCGGATTCGACTTCGGCAGCCCATCGGCTCGGGAGGTCGGCATAGCGCCGGAACATCTGCTGCGACAGCACCCGCGCGGCTGACTGGCCCTCCTCATCAGCCGGGTCTTGCGGCGTCTCGAATCGGAAGCCGCGTGCTACTGCCTCCCACCGCCGTTGGCGGCGGTCCGGGCCGGGCTCACTGTCGCGGACCAGCCCAAAGCTGGCCAAGTGACGCAGATGCCAACTGGTCACCGACGGCGTCGCTCCCACGTCGGGCGCGAGTTGCGTGGCGGTCGCAGGCCCGTGCCGCTGAAGGTGGTCAAGGATCGCCAGCCGCACCGGATGCGCCAACGCCCGCATGGCTTGCGGATCAGTGATCTCGATATCGCCCAGGCGATTATTGGAGTCCATGACGTGAGAGTCTCCTCTCACGATTCGTGAGAGTCAACTCTCACACCTGTGGCGGCCTGTTGCCTGTTGCCAAGCCGCGCTCAGCGACAATGCCCGGGTGCGGCAAGGTGGTCTTGCGGGCTCCGGTCAACCGGTCGTGTCCGCAGGACGGGACGCGGCGGGCGGAGCGTCGGGTCCGCCACCGGGCGTGACAGACTGACCGCTGTGTTGCGCTGGTTGACTGCAGGTGAATCGCACGGTCCCGCCCTCGTCGCGTTGCTGGAGGGGGTGCCCGCCGGGGTGGCGGTGACCACCGGCGACATCGCCGACGAGCTGGCCCGGCGCCGGCTGGGCTACGGCCGGGGCGCCCGGATGTCGTTCGAGCGGGACGAGGTCGAGGTCATCGGCGGCCTGCGGCACGGCGTCACCCTGGGCAGCCCGGTGGCGATCCGGGTCGGCAACTCCGAGTGGCCCAAGTGGCAGACCGTGATGGCCGCCGACCCGGTCGACGCCGACGAGCTGGCCCGGCAGGCCCGCAACGCCCCGCTGACCCGCCCCCGGCCGGGCCACGCCGACCTGGCCGGCATGCAGAAGTACGGCCACACCGACGCCCGGCCGATCCTGGAGCGGGCCAGCGCGCGGGAGACCGCTGCCCGGGTCGCCGTCGGCACGGTGGCGAAGGCGCTGGTGAAGCAGGCCCTCGGCATCGAGATCGTCTCGCACGTGGTGGAGCTCGGCCCGGTCGCCGCCAAGCCGGGACTGCGGCCGCGGCCGGAGGACGCCGAGCGGATCGACGCCGACCCGCTGCGCTGCCTGGACCCCGAGGCCAGCGCCCGGATGGTCGCCGAGGTCGACGCCGCGAAGAAGGCCGCCGACACGCTGGGCGGCGTGGTCGAGGTGCTGGCGTACGGGGTGCCGCCGGGCCTGGGCAGCCACGTGCAGTGGGACCGTAAGCTCGATGCCCGGCTGGCCACCGCGCTGATGTCCATTCAGGCGATCAAGGGCGTGGAGATCGGCGACGGCTGGCAGCAGGCCCGCTCGCGTGGCTCCGAGGCGCACGACGAGATCATGCCGACCGCCACCGGCGTCCGTCGGGTCACCGACCGGGCCGGCGGCCTGGAGGGCGGCATCACCACCGGCGAGCCGCTGCGGGTGAAGGCCGCGATGAAGCCGATCTCCTCGCTGAACCGGGCCCTCGCGACGGTCGACGTGACCACCGGCGAGCCGGCCACCGCCATCAACCAGCGCTCCGACGTCTGCGCGGTGCCGGCCGCGGCGGTGGTCGCCGAGGCGATGGTGGCGCTGGTGCTGGCCGAGGCGGCCACCGAGAAGTTCGGCGGCGACTCGGTGGCGGAGATCCGCCGCAACGTCGCCGGCTACCTCGACGCGCTGGTGATCCGGTGACGAAGCCGGTCTGCGTGCTGGTCGGGGCGCCCGGCTCCGGCAAGACCACCCTCGGCAGGGAGTTGGCGGCGCTGCTCGGGGTCGAGTTCCGGGACACCGACGCCGACATCGAGCGGCTGGCCGGCAAGCCGATCCCGGAGATCTTCATCGACGAGGGGGAGGCGCGTTTCCGTACCCTCGAACGGGCGGCGGTGGCGGCGGCGCTGGCCTCGCACGGCGGGGTGCTCGCCCTCGGCGGCGGCGCGATCCTCGCCGAGGAGAACCGCGCCGCGCTGGTCGGGCACACCGTGGTGCACCTGTCGGTGGAGCTGCCCGACGCGGTGCGGCGGGTCGGGCTCGGCGCCGGCCGGCCGCTGCTCGCGATCAACCCCCGGGCCACCCTCAAACACCTGCTGGACCAGCGCCGCCCGCTCTACGCCGAGGTGGCGACCGCGACCGTGGTCACCGACGGGCGTACCCCGCCGGAGCTGGCCGCCGAGATCGTCGCCCTGCTCAAGCCCTGACCCGGCCGGCGGTCAGCCCCGGGCGATGGTGTCGAGCAGGTCGGCGAGGGCCTTCGGCTCGCTCAGCATCGGCCAGTGGCCGGTCGGCAGCCCGTGCAGCTCGGCGCCGGCGAGACCGGCGAAGAACGGGTGGCCCTCGGCGATCATCGCGGCGGCCACCTCCACCGGAAACGTGCACGCCACCAGCGCGGTCGGCACCGGCCGCCCACCGGTACGCCGTACCGGGTCGGTCGCCGCGCCCAGCGGGTGCCCGGTGGACCGGCGCCGCAGCAGCGCCAGCGCGGCGTCGTTGAGACCGGCCAGGTTCTGCGGGTCCTCGGCCGGCTCCCAGGCCGGTGGCGGCAGCAGGTGCCCGTCGCCGATCCGCGCGCGCAGCCGCTCCTGCTCCTCCGGCGGGTTGGTGTCGAACTGGGACACGCCGTCGGGCAGCGGCCCGCTCTCCACGTAGACCACCCGGGCGATCCGGTCCGGCATCCGGTCGGCCGCCTGGGTCACCGGCATCCCGCCGCCGGAGTGCCCGACCAGCACCACGTCGCGCAGTTCCTCCGCCTCGATGAGCGCGGTGAGGTCGGTGGTGTGCGTCTCCAGGCCCGCCTCCGGGCCGGCCAGGTGGGCCCGGTCGGCCACCCCGGTCAGCGTCACCGCGTACACGTCGTGGCCGCGCCCGCGCAGGTCGCGGGTCACCTCCTGCCACGCCCAGCCGCCCAGCCAGAACCCCGGCACCAGCACGAACGTCGCCATCTCGGATCTCCCTCATCTCGATGTCCATGGACACCGTAGGCTGGAATCCGGACAGTTCCCGCCCGGTATTGCGAGGTGGCCCGTGTCACATCCGGCCGGTCGGGTGCTCGCGATGCTCGAACTGCTCCAGAGCCACCACCGGCTCACCGGCGTCGAGCTGGCCGACCGGCTGCGCGTCGACGAGCGCACCGTGCGCCGGTACGCCGCCACCCTGGTCGACCTCGGCATCCCGGTCACCGCCGAGCGGGGCCGGTACGGCGGCTACCGGATGCGCCCCGGCTACAAGCTGCCGCCGCTGATGCTCACCGACGACGAGGCGGTGGCGGTGCTGCTCGGCCTGGTCGCGGCGGAACGGCTGGGGCTGGGCACCGAGGAGCCGGCCACCACCACCGCCCTGGCCAAGATCCGGCGGGTGCTGCCGGCTCCCCTCGCGGAGCGGCTCACCGCCGTCCAGGACCATCTCGGCTTCACGCTGCGCCGGGCCGACCCGACGCTGCGCCCGGCCACCGGCACGCTGCTCACCCTTGGCGCGGCGACTCGGCAGCGGCGGCGGGTGACGTTGGACTACCGCTCCTGGCGGGGTGACCCGTCGCGGCGGCAGCTCGACCCGTACGGGCTGGTCTTCCACGCCGGCCGCTGGTACGTCACCGGTTACGACCACCTCCGGGACGAGGTACGCACCTTCCGGCTGGACCGGATCGGCGCGGTCAGCACCGGCCCGGAGACGTTCGCCGTGCCGGACGACTTCGACCCGGTGGCCCAGGTGACCCGCTCGCTGGCCGGCGTGCCGTACGCGCACTCCGTCGAGGTGCTGCTGGAGACCGATCTGGTCGCCGCCCGCCGCCGCGTCCCGCCCAGCGTCGGCGACCTCACCGAGGTCGCCGACGGGGTGCTGCTCCGGACCCGTGCCGAGCACCTCGACGGGATGGCGCAGCTGCTCGCCGGGCTCGGCTGGCCGTTCACCGTGCTCCGCCCGGACGCGCTGCGCGACGCCGTCCGCGCCCACGCGACCCGGCTGGCCGGCTGGGCCGACCGGCCCGGCCCCGCCCCACCGTCCGGCTGACGAACCAGGCCGTCCACCGGTCCCGGCCGCCACCGGTCCTGCCGGCACCACCGGTCCCGGCCGGCGCGGGCCTCGCCGCGCCCCAGGTGGCGCAGCACCCGCAGCGCCGCCCGCCCGACGACGCGGCGCACCGTGCGCAGCGCGAGGGTGCCGGGCGCGCCGAGCACCAGCCCGAGCGGCGCCAGCATCCCGACCAGCAGGTGCCGCCACATGTGCCCGACCAGGTCGTGGCCGGGCAGCACCGCGGCCACCGCGAGCAGCGCCGCGCCCGCACCGAAGCTCGCGGTACGCCAGTGGCTTCAGCCGCCGGCCGCCGAGCCCGACGCCGAGGATGGTGGCGGGTAGCCGGATGTCGGCGCCGTCGATGGTCGTGGTGGCCATGGTCGCGGCGCTGCCGGCTGCACTAGGCTCCCCTGCGATGGACGAGGTGACCCGGATTCCGGTCGGCGGCGAGCGGCCGTACGACGTGTTCGTGGGACGAGACCTGCTCGATCCGCCGCCGCGGCTGCTGCCGGGCGCCGAGCGGGTCGCGCTGCTGTTCGCGCCGCCGCTCAAGGACCTGGCCGACACGCTGGCCGAACGGCTCCGCGCGGTCGGCGTGACCCCGCTGCCGATCGAGGTGCCCGACGCCGAGGCGGGCAAGCGGATCGAGGTGGCCGCCGACTGCTGGGAGCGGCTCGGCGCGGCCGGGTTCACCCGTACCGACGCGGTCGTCGGGGTGGGCGGGGGCGCGGTGACCGACCTGGCCGGCTTCGTCGCCGCCTGCTGGCTGCGCGGGGTGCGCTGGGTGCCGGTGGCGACCTCCCTGCTGGGCATGGTCGACGCGGCGGTCGGTGGCAAGACCGGCGTGAACACCGCCGCCGGCAAGAACCTGGTCGGCGCGTTCCACCCGCCGGCCGGCGTGCTCTGCGACCTGGCGACGCTGGACAGCCTGCCCCCGGCGGACCTGGCCGCCGGGATGGCCGAGGTGGTCAAGTGCGGCTTCATCGCCGACCCGGTGATCCTCGACCTGGTCGAGCGGGACCCGGCCGCCGCCGTCGACCCGACCGGCCCGGTGGCCCGCGAGCTGATCGAGCGGGCGATCCGGGTGAAGGCCGACGTGGTCTCCGGCGACCTGCGCGAGTCCGGGGTGCGCGAGGTGCTCAACTACGGCCACACCCTGGCGCACGCGATCGAGAAGGTGGAGGGCTACCGCTGGCGGCACGGGCACGCCGTCGCGGTGGGCACTGTCTACGCCGGCGCCCTGGCCCGGCTGGCCGGCCGGCTCGACGCCGCCACCGCCGAGCGGCACCGCACGGTCATGGCCGCGCTCGGCCTGCCCACCAGCTACCCGGCCGACGCCTGGCCCGACCTGCTGGCCGCGATGCGGGTGGACAAGAAGGCCCGGGGCAGCACCCTGCGCTTCGTGGTGCTCGACGCCCTGGCCCGGCCGGCGATCCTGGAGGGGCCGGACGACGAGCTGCTGCACGCCGCCTACCGGGAGATCAGCGGGTGAGCGTGCGACGTGACCGGGGTCCGCGAGCCCGGCAACCGCGAACGAGGGTGGCACCGTGAGGGTGTACGTGCTGAACGGGCCGAATCTGGGCCGGCTCGGCACCCGGCAGGTCGACGTGTACGGCGTGACCAGCTACGCCGACCTGGTGACGCTCTGTGTCGACACCGGCCGCGAGTTGGGGCTGGACGTGCTCGTCCGGCAGACCGACGCCGAGCACGAGCTGCTGGGCTGGCTGCACGAGGCGGCCGACGAGCAGGCGGCGGTGGTGCTCAACCCGGCTGCCTGGTCGCACTACTCGATCGCGGTCCGGGACGCCTGCGCGATGCTGCGCGGGCCGTTGGTGGAGGTGCACATCTCCAACATCCACGCCCGGGAGGAGTTCCGGCACCACTCCGTGGTCTCCGCCGTGGCGACCGGGGTGATCTGCGGCCTGGGCGTCGACGGCTACCGCCTCGCCCTGCGCCACCTGGCCACCCGCCTCGGCGCGACCGGCTGAGCGGTCCGGGCCGCAGGGCGCCCGAGCGGCCGTCCCCTGCAACCGGAGCCGTACGCCACCGTCGCGGTGCCGGGTCACCGCGTGACCGGCGGCACGATCGCCGTCGACGGCCGGGCACGCCGCGCCCGGCCTGCCGTCGTTGACGATCACCGTGAGTGGTCGGCGAGTCATTTCACGCTCGGTGAGGTGCGGCTCCCCGCCGCCGACCTCCCCTGACGCCTTTGCTCTGCTGCCCTCCCGGCAACACGGGACGTGAGCTGCTCTGATGGATCGTCGTGCGATCGACCGCTCCTTCGGGCGCGGACACGTTCGGTGACGGTTGCGTCCGGGGCAGCAGAGCAAAGGAGGGGGTGGGGGTGCCCGAGGGTGGCCCTGCCGGTGACGCACCGTGAGCAGAAGGGCGGGGTTGGTCGGGCCGAGAGGGGGCCGACCGGAGGCGGAGTCGCCGGTTGGACACAACTAGTAGACTTGCCAGGTCTGTCCGCCAATTGATGATCAAGGCAGGAAATGGCATCCACCAACGACCTCAAGAACGGCCTGGTACTCAACCTCGACGGGGAGCTGTGGGCCGTCGTCGAGTTCCAGCACGTCAAGCCCGGTAAGGGTGGGGCGTTCGTCCGCACGACGCTGAAGAACGTGCTGTCCGGCAAGGTCGTCGACAAGACCTTCAACGCGGGCACCAAGGTCGAGACCGCGACCGTCGACAAGCGCACCATGCAGTACCTGTACGCCGACGGCGAGGACTACGTCTTCATGGACCTGGAGACGTTCGACCAGATCACCGTCCCCGGCGGCACCGTCGGTGAGGCGGCGAACTACCTCCTCCCCGAGGCCGAGGCCACCGTCGCCACCCACGAGGGTCTTCCGCTCTACATCGAGCTGCCGACCTCGGTCGTGCTCGAGGTCACCTACACCGAGCCGGGTCTGCAGGGCGACCGGTCGACCGGCGGCAACAAGCCGGCCACCGTCGAGACCGGCGCGACCGTGCAGGTGCCGCTCTTCATCACCACCGGCGAGAAGATCAAGGTCGACACCCGCGACGGCCGTTACCTCGGCCGATCCTGATGGCCGAGGGCCCCAAACAGCAGATGCCGTCGCGCCGCAAGGCGCGGAAGCGGGCGCTGGACGTGCTCTACGAGGCCGACCTGCGTGACCGGCCCCCGGTCGAGGTGCTCGCCGGCTACGTCGAGCGGATCGAGAAGCCGCGGCCGGAGCACCTGGGCTATGCGGTCGGCCTGGTCGAGGGGGTCGCCTCCCACCTCGACCGGATCGACGAGGTGATCGCCAGCTACGCCGAGGGATGGACGCTGGACCGGATGCCGGTGGTCGACCGCAACCTCGCCCGGATCGCCGTCTACGAGCTGCTCTACGTCGACGAGATCGACGACGCGGTGGCGATCAGCGAGGCGGTGGAGCTGGCCCGGCAGATGTCGACCGACGACTCGCCGCGCTTCCTCAACGGCATCCTCGGCCGGATCGCCGAGTACGCCACCCGCTGACCCGACGGGGGTGTCAGCCGCACCCCGTAGGCAGCGAAGGGCCCGTGCCGGACGGCACGGGCCCTTCGCTGTGACGGCACCTCAGGACGCGAAGAACGCCCGCGGGTCGGCGACCAGCACCCCGTGCTCGGTGAGCCGCTCGATCAGACCCGACGGCGAGGCGTCATAGACGATCGCCAGGGCGCGCAGGTCGTCGGCGCGGATGGAGAGCACCCGGCCGTTGTAGTCGCCGCGCTGCTGCTGGATGGCGCGGGCGTACCGGGCGACGTAGGCGAGGTCCTCGGAGGCCTCGTCGTAGAGCCGCTCCAGGTCCAGGACGATCTTGCTGGTGGGCTCGTGGCGCACCCCGCTGCCGTCGGGCAGCAGCTCCGAGACGGGAACGCGGTAGAAGTCGGCCAGCTCCGCCAGGCGGGAGACGGTGACGGCCCGGTCGCCGCGCTCGTACGAGCCGACCACCACGGCCTTCCACCGCCCGTTCGACTTCTCCTCCACCCCCTGCAGGGACAAGCCCTGCTGCTGGCGGATGGAGCGCAGGCGGGCGCCCAGCGACTTGGCGTATTCAGAGGGCATTCGGACACTCCCAGTGCTGCTTTGGGGTTCTCCCAGCGATCGCTACGGAGCGTGACGGTACGGGGATTGCGACACATGGTCAAGTGGTCGTGACCTTACCGTTGGGGTGCGCGGGGGACTTGTCCCCATTTCGCCGCGCTGATCCGGGGATCAGTGGGTGCCGGCGGTCGGCCCGGTGACCGCTGGTAACGTGGCGTGAAGTCCCGGTCCGGGCCGCCCGCGATCCGACCGGAAATCCAGACGTCCTTTAACGACCCGTCCCGTGAGGCGGGGAAGGAGGTCCGCCGTGGCCTGCCCACCGGCTGCCCTGTCAGCGCAGGAGCGACAACCCTCGGTGAAGGTGATCCTCGCCAGCGCTGACGTCCAGCGCGTCGTCGACCGGATCGCCCACCAGATCCTGGAGAAGACCCAGGGCGCCGCCGACACCGTCCTGCTCGGCATTCCCACCCGGGGCGCCCCGCTCGCGCGCCGGCTCGCCGCCCGGATCAGCACCTTCGAGGACGTCGACGTCCCGGTCGGGGTGCTCGACATCACTCTCTACCGCGATGACCTGCGCCGGCACGCCACCCGCGCGATCGGCCCGACCCAGCTCCCGCCGAGCGGCATCGACGGGAAGCGGGTCATCCTCGTCGACGACGTGCTCTTCTCCGGCCGCACCGTCCGGGCCGCGCTCGACGCGCTCAACGACGTCGGCCGGCCGGCCTGCGTGCAGCTTGCCGTCCTGGTCGACCGCGGCCACCGCGAGCTGCCGATCCGCGCCGACTACGTGGGCAAGAACATCCCGACCGCGCTCACCGAGAGCGTCAAGGTCACCCTCGCCGAGACCGACGGCATCGACGAGGTCAGGCTCTTCGGGGGTACCACTTCATGATCCGGCACCTGCTCTCCGGGGCCGACCTGGACGCGGCCACCGCCACCCAGATCCTCGACACCGCCGCCGAGATGGCCACCGTCGCCGGCCGGGAGGTCAAGAAGCTGCCCGCGCTGCGCGGCCGGACCGTGGTGAACCTCTTCTACGAGGACTCCACCCGGACCCGGATCTCCTTCGAGGCGGCCGCCAAGCGGCTCAGCGCCGACGTGATCAACTTCTCCGCCAAGGGCTCCAGCGTGACCAAGGGCGAGAGCCTGAAGGACACCGCACTCACCCTCCAGGCGATGGGGGCCGACGCGGTGGTCGTCCGGCACCCCGCCTCCGGCGCGCCGCACCGGCTGGCGAACTGGGTGGACGGGTCGGTGGTCAACGCCGGCGACGGCACCCATGAGCACCCCACCCAGGCGCTGCTCGACGCGTACACGATGCGCTCCCGGCTGGGCCGGCTCGCCGGCCTGCACGTCGCGGTGGTCGGGGACGTGCTGCACTCCCGGGTGGCCCGCTCCAACGTGCTGCTGCTGTCCACCCTCGGTGCCAAGGTCACCCTGGTCGGCCCGCCCACGCTCATCCCGGTGGACTGGGCCGCCAGGGCGGGCGCCGCGACGCCGAACCTCTCGCTGGGCGACGCCCGCGTGGGCGGCCCGTCGGCCGCGCTCGCCCCGGGCACCGACGTCTCCTACGACCTCGACGCGGTGCTGCCGAACGTCGACGTGGTGATGATGCTGCGGGTGCAGCGGGAGCGGATGGGCGACTCCTACTTCCCCTCCGCCCGCGAGTACGCCCGCCGCTACGGCCTCGACGGCCCGCGTATGCGTCGCCTGCCCGAGCACGCGATCGTCATGCACCCCGGCCCGATGAACCGCGGCATGGAGATCACGCCCGAGGTCGCCGACTCGCCCCGCTCCACCATCGTCGAACAGGTCACCAACGGGGTCTCCGTGCGGATGGCCGTCCTCTACCTGCTGCTCGGAGGGAACAACCTGTGACCTCGTACCTCATCCGGAGCGTGAGCGTCGTCGGCGCCGCGCCGACCGACCTGCTGATCCGCGACGGCGTCGTCGCGGAGACCGGCGCCGGGCTGACCGCGCCGGACGCCACCGTCGTCGACGGCGCCGGGCTGGTCGCCCTGCCCGGCCTGGTCGACCTGCACACCCACCTGCGCGAGCCCGGCCGGGAGGACGCCGAGACCGTCGAGTCCGGCTCCCGCTCGGCGGCGCTCGGCGGCTACACCGCCGTCTGCGCGATGGCCAACACCTCCCCGGTCGCCGACACCGCGGGGGTGGTCGAGCAGGTCTGGCGGCTGGGCCGGGAGGCCGGGCTCGTCGACGTGCAGCCGATCGGCGCGGTCACCGTCGGGCTGGCCGGCGAGCGCCTGGCCGAGCTGGGCGCGATGGCCGACTCCGCCGCCCGGGTGCGGATCTTCTCCGACGACGGGTACTGCGTCGCCGACCCCAGGCTGATGCGCCGGGCCCTGGAGTACGTCAAGGCGTTCGACGGGGTCATCGCCCAGCACGCCGAGGAGCCCCGGCTCACCGAGGGCGCGCAGATGCACGAGGGTGAGGTCTCCACCCGGCTCGGGCTGACCGGCTGGCCGGCCGTCGCCGAGGAGGCGATCATCGCCCGGGACGTGCTGCTGGCCGAGCACGTCGGCAGCCGGCTGCACGTCTGCCACGTCTCCACCGCCGGCAGCGTCGAGGTGCTGCGCCAGGCCAGGGCGCGCGGGGTGCGGGTGACCGCCGAGGTGACCCCGCACCACCTGCTGCTCACCGACGAGCGGGCGGCCACCTACGACCCGGTCTACAAGGTCAACCCGCCGCTGCGTACCGCCACCGACGTCGCGGCGCTGCGCGCCGCGCTGGCCGAGGGCGTCATCGACGTCATCGCCACCGACCACGCCCCGCACGCCGTGGAGGACAAGGAGTGCGAGTGGGCGTACGCCCGGCCGGGCATGCTCGGCCTGGAGACGGCGCTGTCGATCGCCCTCGACGTGTTCGGGCCGGAGTGGGACCTGATCGCCGAGCGGATGTCGCGCACCCCGGCCCGGATCGCCGGGCTCGACTCCCACGGCCTCGACCCGGCGCCCGGCGTGCCGGCCAACCTCACCCTGGTCGACCCGGCCGCTCGCCGGGTGATCGAGCCCGCGGAGCTGGCCAGCCGCAGTCGCAACACCCCGTACGCCCGCATGACGCTGCCGGGTCGCATCGTGGCGACCTTCCTGCGTGGCGAGCCGACGGTCCTGGACGGAAAGGCTGTCAAGTGATCCGAGCGAGGAATGCAGCGGAGCGGAGTCCCGCAGTCCGGATCGGAGGGAACGCAGCATGGTGAAGCGCAGAAGCGCGATCCTCGTCCTGGAGGACGGGCGCACGTTCCACGGCGAGGCGTACGGCAGCGTCGGCGAGACCTTCGGCGAGGCGGTCTTCAACACCGGCATGACCGGCTACCAGGAGACCCTGACCGACCCGTCGTACCACCGGCAGGTGGTGGTGCAGACCGCGCCGCACATCGGCAACACCGGGGTGAACACCGAGGACGACGAGTCCGGCCGGATCTGGGTCGCCGGGTACGTCGTGCGTGACCCGGCCCGGATCGGCTCCAACTGGCGGGCCACCGGCGGGCTGGAGGACCGGCTCGCCGCCGAGGGCGTGGTCGGCATCGCCGGGGTGGACACCCGGGCGCTGACCCGGCACCTGCGCGAGCGCGGCGCGATGCGGGTCGGCATCTCCAGCGTCGAAGACGACCCGCGGGCCCTGCTGGCCCGGGTCCGCCAGTCGCCGCAGATGGTCGGCGCGGACCTCTCCGCCGAAGTGACCACCGCCGAGCCGTACGTCGTCGAGGCGGTCGGCCCGCACCGGTTCACCGTCGCCGCGCTGGACCTGGGCATCAAGCGCAACGTGCCCCGCCGGCTCGCCGCGCGCGGTGTCACCACCCATGTGCTGCCGGCCAACTCGACCATCGACGACCTGCTCGCCACCGGCGCGGACGCGGTCTTCCTCTCGCCCGGCCCGGGCGACCCGGCCACCGCCGACGGGCCGGTCGCGCTCGCCCGGGAGGTGCTGCGCCGCGAGGTGCCGCTGTTCGGCATCTGCTTCGGCAGCCAGATCCTCGGCCGGGCGCTGGGCTTCGGCACCTACAAGCTCGGCTACGGCCACCGGGGCATCAACCAGCCGGTGCTCGACCGGGCCACCGGCAAGGTCGAGGTGACCAGCCACAACCACGGCTTCGCGGTGCAGGTGCCGGGCGCGGGCCAGGGTGCGGTCGTCCCCGACCAGGTGATCGAGACCGAGTTCGGGGGCGTCCAGGTGTCGCACGTCTGCCTCAATGACAACGTGGTCGAGGGGCTGCGGGCCAGGGACGTGCCCGCCTTCACCGTCCAGTACCACCCGGAGGCGGCGGCCGGCCCGCACGACGCGGACTACCTCTTCGACCGCTTCGCCGAGCTCATCGAAGGCGGAAAGAATGCCTAAGCGGACCGATCTCAAGCACATCCTGGTGATCGGCTCCGGGCCGATCGTCATCGGGCAGGCCTGCGAGTTCGACTACTCCGGCACCCAGGCGTGCCGGGTGCTGCGCAGCGAGGGGATCCGGGTCAGCCTGGTCAACTCCAACCCGGCGACCATCATGACCGACCCGGAGTTCGCCGACGCCACGTACGTCGAGCCGATCACCCCGGAGTTCGTCGAGCTGGTCATCGCCAGGGAGCGCCCCGACGCCCTGCTGCCCACCCTCGGCGGGCAGACCGCGCTGAACACCGCGGTCGCCCTGCACTCCGCCGGCGTGCTGGACAAGTACGGCGTGGAGCTGATCGGCGCCAACATCGACGCGATCAACCGCGGCGAGGACCGGCAGCTGTTCAAGGACGTCGTCGCCAAGGCCGGCGCCCGGATCGGCGTCGAGGATCCGACCGGCCTGGTGCCGCGCTCCCGGGTCTGCCACTCGATGGCCGAGGTCGAGGCCACGGTCGCCGAGCTGGGCCTGCCGGTGGTGATCCGGCCGTCGTTCACCATGGGCGGGCTGGGCTCGGGCATGGCGCACACGAACGAGGACCTGCACCGCATCGCCGGGGCAGGCCTGGCCGCCAGCCCAACGCACGAGGTGCTCATTGAGGAGAGCGTGCTCGGCTGGAAGGAGTACGAGCTCGAACTGATGCGCGACCGCCACGACAACGTGGTGGTGGTCTGCTCGATCGAGAACGTCGACCCGATGGGCGTGCACACCGGCGACAGCGTCACCGTCGCCCCGGCCATGACGCTGACCGACCGGGAGTACCAGCGCCTGCGCGACCTGGGCATCGCGGTGCTGCGCGAGGTCGGGGTGGACACCGGCGGTTGCAACATCCAGTTCGCGGTCAACCCGGCCGACGGCCGGATCGTCGTGATCGAGATGAATCCGCGGGTGTCCCGCTCCTCGGCGCTGGCGTCGAAGGCGACCGGCTTCCCGATCGCGAAGATCGCCGCGAAGCTGGCCATCGGCTACACCCTGGACGAGATCCCCAACGACATCACCCTGAAGACGCCGGCGGCGTTCGAGCCGACGCTGGACTACGTGGTGGTGAAGATTCCCCGGTTCGCGTTCGAGAAGTTCCCCGGCGCCGACCCGGAGCTGACCACCACGATGAAGTCGGTCGGCGAGGCGATGAGCCTTGGGCGCAACTTCACCGAGGCGCTCAACAAGGCGATGCGCTCGTTGGAGACCAAGGGCGGCGGGTTCTGGACCCAACCGGACCCGGACGGGGCGACGCGGGAGAACACCCTCGCCGCGCTGCGGATGCCGCACGACGGCCGGCTCTACACCGTCGAGCGGGCACTGCGGCTGGGCGCCTCCATCGCCGAGGTCGCCGCCGCGTCCGGCGGGATGGACCCCTGGTTCCTGGACCAGGTCGCCGCCCTGGTCGAGCTGCGGGCGGAGATCGTGGCCGCCCCGGTGCTCGACGCGGACCTGCTGCGCCAGGCCAAGCGGGCCGGCCTGTCCGACCGGCAGCTGGCCGCACTGCGCCCGGAGTTGGCCGCCGAGGACGGCGTCCGTACCCTGCGGCACCGGCTCGGCGTCCGGCCGGTCTACAAGACGGTGGACACCTGCGCCGCCGAGTTCGAGGCGACCACCCCGTACCACTACTCCACCTATGACCAGGAGACCGAGGTCGCGCCCTCGGACCGGCCCAAGGTGCTCATCCTGGGCTCCGGGCCAAACCGGATCGGGCAGGGGATCGAGTTCGACTACTCCTGCGTGCACGCCGTCATGGCGCTGCGGGAGGTCGGCTACGAGACCGTGATGGTCAACTGCAACCCGGAGACGGTCTCCACCGACTACGACACCGCCGACCGGCTCTACTTCGAGCCGCTGACCTTCGAGGACGTGCTGGAGGTCTGGCACGCGGAGGACTCCTCCGGCCGGGCGGCCGGCGGGCCGGGCGTGGTCGGGGTGATCGTGCAGCTGGGCGGGCAGACCCCGTTGGGCCTGGCCCAGCGGCTCAAGGACGCCGGCGTGCCGGTGGTCGGCACCTCGCCCGAGTCGATCCACCTCGCCGAGGAGCGGGGCGCGTTCGGCGCGGTGCTGGCCCAGGCCGGGCTGCGCGCCCCGGCGCACGGCATGGCCACCTCGTACGACGAGGCGAAGGCGATCGCCGACGAGATCGGCTACCCGGTGCTGGTCCGGCCGTCGTACGTGCTCGGCGGGCGGGGCATGGAGATCGTCTACGACGACGCCACCCTGCGCGGCTACATCGGCCGGGCCACCGACATCTCCCCGGACCACCCGGTGCTGGTGGACCGCTTCCTCGACGACGCCATCGAGATCGACGTGGACGCGCTGGTCGACGCCGACGGCGAGGTCTACCTCGGTGGGGTGATGGAGCACATCGAGGAGGCCGGCATCCACTCCGGCGACTCGTCCTGCGCGTTGCCGCCGATCACCCTGGCCGGGTCGCACCTGGCCCAGGTGCGCCGCTACACCGAGGCGATCGCGCGCGGGGTGGGGGTCAAGGGCCTGCTCAACGTCCAGTACGCGCTCAAGGACGACATGCTCTACGTGCTGGAGGCCAACCCCCGGGCGTCCCGGACGGTCCCGTTCGTCTCCAAGGCCACGGCGGTGCCGCTGGCCAAGGCGGCGGCCCGGATCGCGCTCGGCGCCACCATCGCCGAGCTGCGCGCGGAGGGGCTGCTCCCGCCGACCGGGGACGGCGGCGCGATGCCGGCGGACGCCCCGATCGCGGTCAAGGAGGCGGTGCTGCCGTTCAAGCGGTTCCGCACCCCGTCGGGCAAGGGCATCGACTCGCTGCTCGGCCCGGAGATGAAGTCCACCGGCGAGGTGATGGGCATCGACACCAACTTCGGGCACGCCTTCGCCAAGAGCCAGTCGGCCGCGTACGGGTCGCTGCCGACCGGCGGAAGGATCTTCGTCTCGGTCGCCAACCGGGACAAGCGCGGCATGATCTTCCCGATCAAGCGCCTCGCCGACCTGGGCTTCGAGATCGTCGCCACCACCGGCACCGCCGAGGTGCTGCGCCGGCACGGCATCGCCTGCGAGCAGATCCGCAAGCACTACGAGTCCGGCGAGGGCGAGGACGCGGTGTCGATGATCCTCGGCGGCGACGTGGCGCTGGTGGTCAACACCCCGCAGGGCTCCGGTGCGAGCGCCCGCTCCGACGGCTACGAGATCCGCAGCGCGGCCGTCACGGCGGACATCCCCTGCATCACCACCGTCCCCGGCGCGGCGGCGGCGGTGATGGGCATCGAGGCGAGGATCCGCGGCGACATGCAGGTCCGCCCCCTCCAGGAACTCCACCGCGCCCTGCGAGCAGGCGAGTGACCCCCGACGCGGTTCCCGCGTCGATCATGAGGTTGTGGTCCGACGCCTCGGCGGGTCGTGGCAGCAACTCCGTGATCAACGAGCCGGGGGGAGCTGGGGCGTGATCTTCGAGCGGGTGGTGCGGCCTCAGCTGTTCCGGGTGGGGGGTGGGGACGCCGAGGCGGCGCACGAGTGGACGTTGCGGCGGTTGGCCGCCGTGTCGCGGCGGCCGGTGGCGCTGGCGGCGTTGCGGGCGCGGTACTTCCAACACGCGCCGCGCACGGTGTTCGGGGTCGAGTTTCCCAACCCGGTCGGGTTGGCGGCGGGGATGGACAAGAACGGCGTCGCGCTGCCGGCCTGGCCGGCGCTGGGCTTCGGCTTCGTCGAGGTCGGCACGGTCACCGCGCACGCCCAGCCCGGCAACCCCCGGCCCCGGCTGTTCCGGCTGCGCGACAGCGAGGCTGTGGTCAACCGGATGGGCTTCAACAATGCCGGCGCCGAGGCACTGGCGGCCCGGCTGGCGGCGCTGCCCCGCCCGATCGGGGCGCCGCTGGGCATCTCGCTCGGCAAGTCCAAGGTCACCCCGCTGGCCGACGCGGTCGAGGACTACCTCGCCGCGTACCGGGCGCTGCGGACGCACGGCGACTACTTCGCGGTCAACGTCTCCTCGCCGAACACCCCGGGCCTGCGCGCGTTGCAGGACCGGTCCCACCTCGACGCCCTGCTGGCGGCCCTGATGGGGGAGAAGCCGGTGCTGGTGAAGATCGCCCCGGACCTGACCGAGCCGGCCATCGCCGAGCTGCTGGAGGTGTGCCTGGCCCGCGGCGCGGCCGGCGTGATCGCCACCAACACCACCCTGGCCCGCGACGGCCTCGCCCTGACCGACCGGGGCCGCGGCGCGGAGATCGGCGGGCTCTCCGGCCGTCCGCTGGCCGCCCGGGCCCGGGAGGTGGTCGCCTTCGTGCACCGGGAGACCGGGGGCCGGCTGCCGGTGGTCGGCGTGGGCGGCATCCTCGACCCGGACGACGCCGCCCGGATGTTCGACGCCGGGGCCAGCCTGGTCCAGCTCTACACCGGCTTCATCTACCGGGGGCCCGCCCTGGTCCGGGCCGCGGCCCGCGCGTCGGCGGGCACCACCGCGCCGGTGCCGACCGGGTGACCCCTCCCGGCCGGGCAACCCTCGAGGGCAGTGAGCAAGTGGCGCCTGAGTATGCGGTAGGATGCATGGGTGAACTTAAAGGAGTGGGCGGCACGCGAGGGTGTGCACCACGTGACGGCGTACCGGTGGTTCCGGGAGGGTAAATTGCCCGTCCCGGCCCGCCGCGTCGGCAGGCTGATCCTGGTCGACCCGGCCGCGACCGTGCCCGCTCCGGAAGGCGTAGCCGTCGTCTACGCCCGCGTGTCGTCGGCCGATCAGCGCGCCGACCTGGATCGTCAGGTCGCCCGGGTTACCGCCTGGGCCACCGGGCAGAACCTGGTCGTGTCCCGCGTGGTGACCGAGGTCGGATCCGCGCTCAACGGCCGCCGTGAGAAGTTCCTCGGGCTGCTGCGCGACCCGGCCGTATCGACCATCGTGGTCGAGCACCGGGACCGGTTCGCCCGGTTCGGGGCTGAGTACGTCGAAGCGGCGCTGGCCGCGCAGGGCCGCCGGCTGCTCGTGGCCGACCCCGCCGAGGTCGACGACGACCTGTCGGCGACGTGACGGAGATCCTGACCAGTCTCTGCGTCCGGCTGTATGGCCGCAGTGCCGCAGCGAACCGGGCCAGCCGCGCGGTCGCTGCGGCCACCACCGTGGATGAGCCGTGATCGTCAATCAGGCGTACCGGTTCGCCCTCGATCCCAACGCCACTCAGGTGGCCGCGCTGGCGTCGCATGCCGGGGCCAGCCGCAAGGCGTTCAACTGGGCGCTCGGCCTGGTCAAGGCGCAGATGGACCAGCGGGCGGCGGAGAGGACGTACGGCCTGACTGGTGACCAGCTCACCCGGTCCGTGTCGTGGACGCTGCCGTCGCTGCGTAAGGCGTGGAACGAGTCCAAGGGTGATGTCGCGCCGTGGTGGGCGGAGAACTCGAAGGAGGCGTACGCCTCCGGCATCCGCAATCTGGTGCGCGGATTGGACGCCTGGCGGGACTCGAAGTCTGGCAGACGCAAAGGCCCGAAGGTCACGTTCCCCAGGTTCAAGAGCAAGCGGACCCAGGCGAAGTCGTGCACGTTCACGACCGGCGTCATCCGGATCGAGGCGGACCGCAAACATGTGACCCTGCCGCGCTTGGGCACGATCAAGCTGCACGAGTCGGCCCGCAAGTTGGCCCGGCGCCTGGACGCGGGATGTGCCCGGATTCTGTCCGCGACGGTGAAGCTGGACGGTGGCCGGTGGTTCGTGTCGTTCTCCTGCGAGGTCGACCGTCGGATCGGCACCCACGCCAAGCCGGGTGCCGTGGTCGGTGTCGACGTCGGTATCACACACCTCGCCGTGCTGTCCGTCGGCGAGATGATCGACAACCCGCGTCACCTCGCCGGGTCGGCGAAGCATCTGCGCAGGTTGTCGCGCCGGGTGTCCCGGCGGGTCGGGCCGGACCGGCGCACCAGGCAGGACGCGTCGAAACGCTGGCTGCGGGCGAACGCCGACCGGTCCCGGGCGTACGCGCGGGTGGCGAACCTGCGCCGTGACGCCCTGCACAAGCTCACCACTGGCCTGGCGGCCGAGTACGGCACGGTTGTGGTCGAAGACCTCAATGTGGCCGGGATGGTCCGCAACCGCAAGCTGGCCGAAGCCATCAGTGACTGCGGGTTCGCCACCATCCGCACCATGCTGGGCTACAAGACGACGTGGAACGGCGGCCGGCTCGTCATAGCCGACCGGTGGTTCCCGTCGAGCAAGACGTGTTCGGACTGCGGTGTAGTGAAAGCCAAACTGCCGCTGCGGGTCCGAACGTTCAAGTGTGATGCCTGCGCAGTGGTTCTGGACCGGGACCTGAACGCAGCCCGTAACCTCGCGCTGCTGGTTGAACGCGCGGCGGGTACCGGAGTGGCCGGAGACCCGGAGCCGCAAGGCTCGAACGGACGTGGAGCCGACTGTAAGACCCCGCTCGCGGGGCCGGTGGCTGTGAAACGTCCACCCCGACCGGGGACCGTCGGCCGGCAACGGCCAACTGCCGATCTGCTGCTGACTACAGCATCATGAACGGCAACGGTACGAAGGAGAGCGCGTGACGCCCGAGGAGATCCTGGCCGTCGACCGCAGCCATGTCTGGCACCCGTACGCGGCGCTGCCCCCGGCCCACCCGCCGTACGTGGTGCACAGCGCCGAGGGCGTCCGGCTGCGGCTGGCCGACGGCCGGGAGCTGGTCGACGGGATGTCGTCCTGGTGGGCGGCGATCCACGGCTACCGGCACCCGGTGCTCGACGCGGCGGTCACCGACCAGCTCGGCCGGATGAGCCACGTGATGTTCGGCGGGCTCACCCACGAGCCCGCCGTGCGGCTGGCGCGGACGCTGGTGGAGCTGGCCCCGGAGGGGCTGGAGCACGTCTTCCTGGCCGACTCCGGCTCGGTCAGCGTCGAGGTCGCCGTCAAGATGTGCCTGCAGTACCAGCGGGCCACCGGCCGCCCTGAGCGCCGCCGGCTGGGCACCTGGCGGGGCGGCTATCACGGCGACACGTTCCACCCGATGAGCGTCTGCGACCCGGAGGGTGGCATGCACCACCTCTGGGGTGACGTGCTGCCCCGGCAGGTCTTCGCCCCGGTCCCGCCCGGCGGTTTCGACGACCCGCCCGACCCGGCGTACGTGGCGGCGCTGACCGACGCGGTGGAGCGGCACGCCGACGAACTGGCCGCGGTGATCGTGGAGCCGGTGGTGCAGGGCGCGGGCGGGATGCGCTTCCACCACCCGGGGTACCTGCGCGTGCTGCGTGAGGTCACCCGGGCGCACGGGGTGCTGCTGGTCTTCGACGAGATCGCCACCGGCTTCGGCCGGACCGGCGCCATGTTCGCCGCCGAGCACGCCGGAGTGAGCCCCGACGTGCTCTGCGTCGGCAAGGCGCTCACCGGCGGGTACCTCACCCTGGCCGCCGCGCTCTGCACCCCGGAGGTCGCCCGGGGCATCTCCGCCGACGGGGTGCTGGCGCACGGCCCCACCTTCATGGGCAACCCGCTGGCCTGCGCGGTCGCGAACGCCTCCCTGGGGCTGCTGCGGGCCGGCGACTGGGCCGCCGAGGTCGCCAGGGTGGGCGCGGGGCTGCGGGCCGGTCTGGAGCCGTTGCGCGGCGCGCCCAGGGTGGCCGACGTGCGGGTGCTGGGTGCGATCGGCGTGGTGCAACTGGACCACGAGGTGGACATCGCCGCGGCGACCGCCGCCGCCGTGGCGCAGGGCGTCTGGCTGCGCCCGTTCCGCGACCTGGTCTACACCATGCCGCCGTACGTGACCGACGACGCCGACCTGGCCCGGATCGCGGCCGGGATCGCCGCGGCGGTGAAGGCCGGCTGAGCCCGGCGGGCAGGACGGACCCGGCGCGCGCCGGGTCCCGGAGCGCGAGCGTGAGGAGAGCAACGCCGATGGAGAGTTTCGGGACCCGGCTGCATCGGGCCGTGGCCGAGCGGGGGCCGCTCTGCGTGGGTATTGACCCGCACCCCGGGCTGCTGGCCCGCTGGGGGCTGCCGGACGACGTCGACGGGTTGGACCGGTTCTCGCGGACCGTCGTGGCGGCGATCGGTGATCAGGTCGCGGTGGTCAAGCCCCAGTCGGCCTTTTTCGAGCGGTTCGGTGCCCGAGGTGTCGGGATTCTTGAGTCAATTATCCGACAGTTACGAGAATGTGGCGCGCTCGTTCTGCTGGACGTCAAGCGTGGCGACATCGGCTCGACCGTCGCCGCGTACGCCTCGGCCTACCTCGATCCGTCCAGCCCGCTGCAGGTCGACGCGGTGACCGCGAGCCCCTACCTGGGGGTCGGATCGTTGGCCCCGATGTTCGAGCTGGCGGCGGCGCACGGTGGCGGGGTCTTCGTGCTGGCGCTCACCTCCAACCCCGAGGGGGCCGCGGTGCAGCGGGCCCGCACGGCCGACGGGCGCACCGTCGCGCAGACCGTCATCGACGAGATTTCCCAGCTCAACAGGGGTGCGGAGCCGCTGGGCAGCTTCGGGCTGGTGGTCGGCGCGACGATCGGCGACACCGGCCACGACCTGTCGACGGTGAACGGGCCGCTGCTCGCCCCGGGGCTCGGCGCGCAGGGCGCCACGGCGGCGGACCTGCGGACCGTGTTCGGGTCCAGCCTGCCGTCGGTGCTGCCGTCGTACTCCCGGGAGGTGCTGGGCGCCGGCCCGGACCCGGCCGCCCTGCGGGCCGCCGTGGACCGCGTGCTGGCCGACTGTCGGGGTGTTCTGGCTGACTGACGGCTCCGTCACTTTTCTTGATCTTCGCGCGCCCACGTTGCCGAAAGCGCCCGCGACGGCTAGTTTTCCCCGCGCTGGGAACCACGGACCCCTTTGGTTGCCAGCGACACCACGTTTCACTACAGCGGCGGTGCGTCCCGCCCGTCGCGATAGGGACCTGAGGAGAACTGGTGCCGCTCCCGTCACTGACCCCCGAGCAGCGCGCTGCCGCGCTGGAGAAGGCTGCGGAGATCCGCAAGGCCCGTGCTGAGCTGAAGGAGCAGCTCAAGCAGGGCAAGACAACCCTCACCTCCGTCCTCGAGCGGGCCGAGTCCGACGACGTCGTCGGCAAGCTGAAGGTTTCGGCCGTCCTGCAGGCGATGCCGGGCATCGGCAAGATCCGGGCCACCCAGATCATGGAGAAGCTCAAGATCGCCGACAGCCGTCGTCTGCGCGGGCTGGGCGAGCAGCAGCGCAAGGCGCTGCTTGGAGAGTTCGCCGCCAACTGAACGCCGCACCGTGTAGAAACAAGCGGTGAGCACGGATGACGAGGCGCGCCCGGCGGCTCGGCTCATTGTCCTGGCGGGGCCCTCGGGCGCCGCGCGGGAGAGTGTCGTCGAGCTGGTCCGGGCGCGTTCTCCGTCCGTGTGGGTGCCGGTGCCGGTGACCACCCGGCCCCGGCGCCCGGACGAGGTCGACGGCGTCGACCGGCATTTCGTCAACCCGACCGGCTTCGACCGGATGGTCGCCGCGGGCGAGCTGCTGGAGTGGTCGCGGACCGGCGGGCACCGGCGCGGCACGCCCCGCGAGCCGCTGCGGGCCCGGCTGGCGCAGGGGCGGCCGGTGCTGCTTCCGCTCGACCTGCCCGGCGCGCTCGCCGTCCGGGAGGCCCTGCCGGACGTCCGACTGGTCCTGCTGGCGCCCCCGGGGTACCGTCCGGACCCGACGGTCGTCGCGGCCGTCGGACACACCGTGGTCCACGACCTCACCGAGCGGGTCGTGGCCGAACTGGTAGGCTGGCTCGATTCTTCCTATCTGGCTCCCGCCCAGCCGCGACTGCGCGGTTGAGCGACCAGCCGCGCTCGCGCGGACACTTCAGACGCAGAGGGTATTTCGTGGGATCCATCGCCAACCCCGAGGGCATCACCAACCCGCCGATCGACGAGCTCCTCGAGAAGACCACCTCGAAGTACGCGCTGGTGATCTTCGCCGCCAAGCGTGCCCGCCAGGTCAACGCCTACTACAGCCAGCTCGGCGAGGGTCTGCTGGAGTACGTCGGCCCGCTCGTGGAGACCACCCCGCAGGAGAAGCCGCTCTCGATCGCGATGCGTGAGATCAACGCGGGCCTGCTCACCGCCGAGCCGACCGACCAGCCGTAACACCCGCGCCCGCCGATGCCCGCCGAGATCGTCCTCGGGGTCGGCGGCGGCATCGCCGCCTACAAGGCGTGTGAGCTGCTGCGGCTCCTCACCGAGTCGGGCCACCGGGTCCGGGTCGTGCCGACCGCGTCGGCGCTCCGTTTCGTCGGGGCGCCGACCTGGGCGGCCCTGTCCGGCCAGCCGGTCGCCGACGACGTCTGGTCCGACGTGCACGAGGTGCCGCACGTCCGGCTCGGCCAGCGGGCCGACCTGGTGGTGGTCGCGCCGGCCACGGCGGACCTGCTCGCCAAGGCGGCCCACGGCCTCGCCGACGACCTGCTCACCAACACCCTGCTCACCGCCCGCTGTCCGGTGGTGCTCGCCCCGGCGATGCACACCGAGATGTGGGAGCACCCGGCCACCGTCGCCAACGTCGCGACGCTGCGCTCGCGCGGCGTACGGGTGATCGAACCGGCCGTCGGCCGGCTCACCGGCGCCGACACCGGCAAGGGGCGGCTGCCCGACCCGGCGGAGATCTTCGCCGTCGCCCGCCGGGCCCTGGCCCGGGGCCTCGACGCCCCCGCCGACCTCGCCGGCCGGCACGTCGTGGTGACCGCCGGCGGCACCCGCGAGCCGCTGGACCCGGTCCGCTTCCTCGGCAACCGTTCCTCCGGCAAGCAGGGGTACGCCTTCGCCTGCGCGGCCGTCGCCCGGGGCGCCCGGGTCACCCTGATCGCGGCGAACGTCGCCCTGCCCGACCCGGCCGGGGTCGACCTGGTCCGGGTGGGTACCACCGAGGAGCTGCGCACGGCCACCCTGGCGGCCGCCGAGGACGCCGACGTGGTGGTGATGGCGGCCGCGCCCGCCGACTTCCGTCCGGCGACCTACGCCTCCGGGAAGATCAAGAAGTCGGAGGACGGCAGCGCGCCGACCATCGCGCTGGTCACCAACCCCGACATCGCCGCCGAGCTGGGGCGGCGCCGCCGGCCGGAGCAGCTGCTCGTGGTCTTCGCCGCGGAGACCGGCGACGCCGAGGCGAATGGCCGGGCGAAGCTCGCCCGCAAGCGGGCCGACCTCATCGTGATCAACGAGGTGGGCGTGGACAAGGTCTTCGGGGCCGAGACCAACGCGGCGACAGTGATCGGCGCGGACGGTACGGTGGCCACCCTCCCCGAGCAGTCCAAGGACGACCTGGCCGATCGCGTCTGGGACCTCGTGGTGACCCGACTGGCCGCGGTGGCCTGAACGCTGGTCACTTTCGCGTTGGCTGCGGCACCCTGGTAACGGGTGACTAAACTGCCGCGGAGTGACCTTTCAGAGAGACTCAAGTGCTTAGGAGTGCCGTGACACGTCTTTTCACGTCCGAATCGGTCACGGAGGGCCACCCGGACAAGATCGCCGACCAGATCAGCGACGGCATCCTGGACGCCCTGCTGGACAAGGACCCGCACAGCCGTGTCGCGGTGGAGACCCTGATCACCACCGGGCAGGTGCACGTCGCGGGCGAGGTGACGACCAAGGCGTACGCCGACATCCCGACCATCGTCCGGGAGACCATCCTCGGGATCGGGTACGACTCGTCGAAGAAGGGCTTCGACGGTGCCTCCTGCGGGGTCAACGTCTCGATCGGCGGGCAGTCCGCCGACATCGCCCAGGGCGTGGACAACGCCTTCGAGCTGCGTACCGGTGAGTCGGAGAGCGCGCTGGACGCGCAGGGCGCCGGCGACCAGGGCATGATGTTCGGCTTCGCCTGCTCGGAGACCCCGGAGCTGATGCCGCTGCCGATCGCCCTGGCGCACCGGCTGGCCCGCCGGCTGGCCGCCGTGCGCAAGGACGGCACCATCCCCTACCTGCGGCCCGACGGCAAGACCCAGGTCACCATCGAGTACGAGGGCCTGCGCCCGGTCCGGCTCAACACCGTGGTCGTCTCCAGCCAGCACGCCGCGGACATCTCGCTGGACTCGCTGCTCACCCCGGACGTGCGCGAGCATGTCATCGCCCCCGAGCTGGAGAGCCTCGGCCTGGACACCGAGGGCTACCGGCTGCTGGTCAACCCGACGGGCCGGTTCGAGATCGGTGGCCCGATGGGTGACGCCGGCCTGACCGGCCGCAAGATCATCGTCGACACCTACGGCGGGTACGCCCGCCACGGCGGCGGCGCCTTCTCCGGCAAGGACCCGTCGAAGGTGGACCGGTCGGCCGCGTACGCGATGCGCTGGGTGGCCAAGAACGTCGTGGCCGCCGGGCTGGCCGAGCGCTGCGAGGCGCAGGTCGCCTACGCGATCGGCAAGGCCCACCCGGTCAGCCTGTTCATCGAGACCTTCGGCACCGAGACCGTGCCGGTCGCCTCGATCGAGAAGGCCGTCACCGAGGTCTTCGACCTCCGCCCGGCCGCCATCATCCGGGACCTCAACCTGCTCCGCCCGATCTACCAGCAGACCGCCGCGTACGGCCACTTCGGCCGCGAGCTGCCGGACCTGACCTGGGAGAGCACCGACCGGGCCGCCGACCTCAAGTCGGTAGCGGGAGCCTGACCGGCACCAGGCGCAGCGACCGGCGACCCGCGCAGCGGTCGCCGGTCGCTCGTGTCTGCGTCGATGTGCCGCTGCCGCACCTCGACCGCCCCTTCGACTACCTGGTCCCCGCCGAGCTGGCCGCCGACGCCGTGCCCGGAGTGCGGGTGAAGGTGCGCTTCGCCGGGCAGCTGGTCGACGGCTGGCTGCTGGAGCGGGCCGACGACTCCGGGCACACCGGCCGGCTGGCGTACCTGGAGAAGGTGGTCTCCCCGGAACCGGTGCTGGCACCGGAGATCGCCCGGCTGGCCCGGGCCGTCGCCGACCGGTACGCCGGCAGCCTGGCCGACGTGCTCCGGCTCGCCGTCCCGCCCCGCCACGCCCGGGTCGAGAAGGACCTGTGCGCAGAGCCCGCGGCCGACACCCCCGCCGACACCGCCACGACACCGGATGCGGTCACCGCCGCCGCCTCGTCCGCCGGCACCCCCGCGCCGCCGACGGTGGACGTCGCCCCGGCACCGTCCGCCGGCGCGGCTGCTGACGCGCCCGGGCCGACCGGGGCCGCGCCCCGACGTGCGGCGCCCCGGCCGACCGTCGACCCGCGGGGCTGGCGGGACTACCCGGCCGGCCCGGCGTACCTGCGGGCGCTTGCCGACGGCCGCGCCCCCCGCGCCGTCTGGTCGGCGCTGGCCGGCGAGGACTGGGCCGCCCGGTACGCCGACGCCGTCGCCGCCACCGTCGCCGGCGGCCGGGGCGCCGTCATCGTGGTCGCCGACGCCGGGGACCTGGACCGGCTGGACGCCGCGCTGACCGACACGATGGGCCCGGGCCGGCACGTGTGCCTCTCCGCCGCGCTCGGCCCGGCCCGCCGCTACCGGGCCTTCCTCACCGCCCGGCGGGGCGGGGCGCCCGTGGTGATCGGCACCCGGGCGGCGATGTTCGCCCCGGTCGACCGGCTCGGTCTGGTCGCGGTCTGGGACGACGGCGACGACCTGCACGCCGAGCCCCGCGCCCCGTACCCGCACGCCCGGGACGTGCTGCTCACCCGAGCCCAGCTCGCCGGGGCCGCCGCGCTGGTCGGCGGGTACACCCGGACCGCGGAGGCGCAGCTGCTGGTGGAGACCGGCTGGGCGCGCGAGGTGGTCGCCGACCGGGTGACCCTGCGGGCGCGTACCCCGGCCATCGCGCCGACCGGCGACGACCCGCAGCTGGCCCGCGACCCCGGCGCGGCCACCGCCCGGCTGCCCAGCCTGGCCTGGACCACCGCCCGGGACACCCTGCGCGCGGACGCCCCGGTGCTGGTGCAGGTGCCGCGCCGGGGCTACCTGCCCTCGATCTCCTGCGCGGACTGCCGCACCCCGGCCCGCTGCCCGCACTGCGCCGGACCTCTGGCGCTGCCCTCCGCCGACGGGGCGCCCGCCTGCCGCTGGTGTGGCCGGGTCGCCGCCGCGTACGCCTGCCCCGAGTGCGGCGGGCGGCGGCTGCGCGCGGCGGTCACCGGCGCCCGGCGCACCGCCGAGGAGCTGGGCCGAGCCTTCCCCGGCGTGCCGGTACGCACCTCCGGGCGGGAGGACGTGCTGACCATCGTCCCCGGTGGTGCCGGCCTGGTGATCGCCACCCCCGGCGCGGAGCCGGTGGCCGAGGGCGGGTACGGCGCGGTGCTGCTGCTGGACTCCTGGGCCCTGCTCACCCGGGCCGACCTGCGCGCCGGCGAGGAGACGCTGCGCCGCTGGCTGACCGCCGCCGCGCTGGCCCGGCCGGCGTCGGCCGGCGGGCGGGTGGTGGTGGTCGCCGACGGCGCGCTGGCGCCGGTGCAGGCGCTGCTGCGCTGGGATCCGGCCTGGTTCGCCGCCCGGGAGCTGGCCGAGCGGCGGGAGCTGGGCTTCCCGCCGGCGATGAAGATGGCCAGCGTCACCGGTCCGGCGGCGGCGGTGGCCGACCTGCTCGCCGAGGCCCGGTTGCCCGACGGCGCGGAGGTGCTCGGCCCGGTCCCGGCCGACGACGAGCGGGAGCGGATGCTCGTGCGGGTGCCGCGCGCCCGGGCCGTCGCTCTCGCCGAGGCGCTGCACACGGCCGCCGGCGTGCGCAGCGCCCGCAAGGCCGCCGACCCGGTGCGCCTCCAGGTCGATCCGCTCAGCCTCTTCTGACCGCTGACCAGCGGTGATCCGCGGCACCGGCGCGGGCCGGCGGCCGGCCCGGCGCGGGTACGGTCGTACACCGCGTCCGGCAAACCGCTGGCGGAGAAGTGATAACATCGCCCGTCATGCCCGGGCGCACGGATGGCGCGACGATGACGGGAACGCGTCGATTCGACGCCATATCGATGATGTCAATCAGCCGGTGATCAGGGGTGGGCCAGTCGTGACCGTTCGTCAATCGATCGTCTTCAACGGGGACCTCGGCAGCGGCAAGAGCACCGTCTCCGTCGAGATCGCCAAGCGGCTCGGGCTGCGCCGGGTCAGCGTCGGCGACCTCTACCGCCAGATGGCGCAGGAGCGGCAGATGACCGCCCTCCAGCTCAACCTGCACGCCGAGCTGGACCAGGCCGTCGACGGCTACGTCGACCAGCTCCAGCGCGACATCGCCGCCTCCGGCGAGTCGCTGGTGATGGACTCCCGGCTGGCCTGGCACTTCTTCACCGACGCGCTCAAGGTGCACATGATCACCGAGCCGGGCGAGGCGGCCCGCCGGGTGCTGCTGCGCCCCTCCGGCCCGGCCGAGAGCTACACCTCGCTGGAGGAGGCCAAGGCCAGGCTGCTCGAACGCAGCGAGAGCGAGCGGAACCGGTTCATCGTCCGCTACGGCGTGGACAAGGCCCGGCTGCGCAACTACGACATGGTCTGCGACACCACCCGGGCCTCGGCGGCCGAGGTGATCGAGCACATCGTCGACGCGTACGAGGGCCGGCTCGGCGTCGAGGTGCTGCGCGACGCCCCGCCGCTGCTGCTGCTCGACCCGGCCCGGGTCTATCCGACCGAGGACATCACCACCCTGCGCGGGCTCTGGGACTCGGAGTTCGTCGGGGACGTGGCCGGGGCCGGCGACGAGGCCCTGGAGCCGCTGCGGATCGGCTACACCGGCGAGTACTTCTTCGTCGTCGACGGGCACCGCCGGCTCAGCGCCGCCCTGCAGAACGGGTTCAACCTGGTCCCGGCGCAGTTGGTCGCCGAGGCGGACGAGCCGGTGGTCGGCGGGATGAGCGCGGTCGACTTCTTCGCCGCCCAGGTCCGGCCGAGCATCGTCTACGACTGGGAGGCCGCCCACGGCATCCGGCTGCCGCTGCCCGAGCATGCCCTGCTCGGCGGCGACGCGGTGCTGGCGGGGGAGCCCGGCGCCAGCGCCTGACCCGCCCACCGGCGCTCTAGGGCGGAGAGAACGTCAAGAGACCCTGCCGGTGATCAGCGACACGGAGTCCGCTGCGCCGCATCACGGTACGCCGGCCGGGGCCGCCCCCGGCAGTCCGTAGACTGGTACGGCAGCCGTCCGTTCAGCCGAAGGAGCCACACCGCGTGACCGTCCAGCCCATCCGTCTGTTCGGTGACCCGGTGCTGCGCACGCCGGCCGATCCGGTCGTCGACTTCGACGCCGAGCTGCGTAGGCTCATCGCCGACCTCACCGACACGATGCGTGAGCAGAGCGGTGCCGGCCTGGCCGCGCCCCAGCTCGGGGTGGGCCTGCGGGTGTTCACCTTCGACGTGGACGACGTGCTCGGGCACCTGGTCAACCCGGTGCTGGAGTTCCCCGACTCCGAGGAACAGGACGGCCCGGAGGGCTGCCTGTCCATCCCCGGGCTCTACTTCGACACCCGGCGCCGCCAGAACGTCATCGCCAAGGGCTTCAACGGCTACGGCGACCCGATGCAGATCGTCGGCACCGGGCTGATGGCGCGCTGCGTGCAGCACGAGACCGACCACCTCGACGGGGTGCTCTTCGTCGACCGGCTGGACCCGGACGGGCGCAAGGAGGCCATGAAGGCCATCCGCCAGGCGGAGTGGTACGACCCGGCCACGCCGCCCACGGTCAAGCTCAATCCGCACGTCTCCGGCAGCCCCTTCGGCCTGGGGCGGTGACCCGGTGCGTCTGATCTTCGCCGGCACGCCGGCCGTCGCCGTTCCCGCCCTGGCCGCCGTCGCCGCCTCCGGGCACGAGCTGCTGGCCGTGGTCACCCGCCCCGACGCCCCGGCCGGTCGCGGTCGCGGGCTGGTCCGCTCCCCGGTCGGCGCCTGGGCCGACGAGCACGGGATCGAGGTGCTGACCCCGGCGAAGCCCCGCGAGCCCGAGTTCCTCGACCGGCTGCGCGAGCTGGCGCCGGACTGCGTGCCCGTGGTCGCGTACGGCGCGCTGGTGCCGCCGGTCGCCCTGGAGATCCCCCGGCACGGCTGGGTCAACCTGCACTTCTCGCTGCTGCCCGCCTGGCGCGGGGCGGCCCCCGTGCAGCACGCCGTGCTGCACGGCGACGAGCTGACCGGCGCGAGCGTCTTCCAGCTCGAACAGGGGCTGGACACCGGCCCGGTCTACGGCACCCTCACCGATGAGATCCGGCCGACCGACACCTCCGGCGACCTGCTGGAGCGCCTCGCGCACTCCGGCGCGGGCCTGCTGGTGGCTGTCCTCGACGCGATCGAGGCCGGGACGGCCCGGGCCGAGCCGCAGCCCGCCGACGGGGTCTCCCTGGCCCCGAAGCTGACCATGGAGGACGCCCGGGTGCGCTGGATCGATCCCGCTTTCGCCGTCGACCGGCGGATCCGGGCCTGCACGCCGGCCCCCGGGCCGTGGACGACCTTCCGCGGTGACCGGGTCAAGCTCGGCCCGGTGACCCCGGTCGGCGACGGCCCCGAGTTGAAGCCGGGAGAGCTGCTGGTGGAGAAGTCCCGGGTGCTGGCCGGCACCGCGACCGCGCCGGTGCAGCTCGGTGAGGTGCGCGCGGCGGGCAAGAAGGCCATGCCGGCGACCGACTGGGCGCGCGGCGTCCGGGTCGGCGCCGGGGAGGAGCTCGCATGACCGGCCCTTCGGACCGCGCCGACAGCCGCCCCCGACGCACCGACGCCCCGCGCGCCGACCGGTCCAACGCCCCGCGCGCCGACCGTTCCGGCGGCCGGGCCGCCGACCGGCCGGACCGCGGCGGCCAGTGGACCGCCCGCGCCGGCGCCGACCGGCGCGGTGGCCGCGGCGGTCGGCCTGCGGGCCCGGCCGTGGACCTGCCCCGGTACGCCGCCTACCAGGCCGTCGCGGCGGTGCACCGGGACGACGCGTACGCAAACCTGGTGCTCCCGTCGATCCTGCGCGAGGAGGGACTGGTCGGCCGGGACGCGGCCTTCGCCACCGAGCTGACCTACGGCACGCTGCGCCACACCGGCACCCTGGACGCGATCATCACCGACGCCGCCGGGCGGGACGTCGAGCGGATCGACCCGCCGGCCCGCGACGCCCTGCGGCTCGGGGCGTACCAGCTGCTGCACACCCGGGTGCCGGCGCACGCGGCGGTCTCCTCGACCGTCGACCTGGTCCGCTCGGTGGCGCCGGGTGCCACCGGCTTCGCCAACGCCGTGCTGCGGGAGATCGCCGGCCGGGACGCCGACGAGTGGGTGGCGAAGCTCGCGCCGCCGATGGAGACCGACCCGGTCGGCCACCTGGCGCTGGCGTACAGCCACCCGCAGTGGATCGTGCGGGCCTTCGCCGAGGCGCTCGGCGGCGACCTGGGGGAGACCGCCCGGCTGCTGATCGAGGACAACGAGCGGCCCCCGGTGCACCTGTGCGCCCGGCCCGGCCTGGCCGACCCGGTCGAGCTGGCCGACGAGGTGGGCGGCGCCCCTGGCGCCTTCTCCCCGTACGCGGTGTACCTCGCCGGCGGCGCGCCGGGTGACCTGCCGGCGCTGGCCGCCGGGCGGGCGCACGTGCAGGACGAGGGCTCGCAACTGGTGGCGAACGCGCTGGCCGTGGCGCCGCTGGACGGCCCGGACGGGCGCTGGCTGGACCTGTGCGCCGGTCCCGGCGGCAAGTCGGGCCTGCTCGGCGCGCTCGCCGCGCAGCGCGGCGCCCGGCTGACCGCCGTGGAGGTCTCCGAGCACCGGGCCCGGCTGGTCGAGCAGGCCACCCGGGGCCTGCCGGTGAACGTGCTGCACACCGACGGCCGCACGGTCGGCGCGGACCCGAAGCTGCCGGAGGGGCACTTCGACCGGGTGCTGGTGGACGCCCCCTGCACCGGCCTGGGCTCGCTGCGCCGCCGGCCGGAGTCCCGGTGGCGGCGCCAGCCCTCGGACCTCCCGCCGCTGACCCGGTTGCAGCGCGAACTGCTCACCGCGGCGCTGCGCGCGGCCCGTCCCGGCGGCCTGGTCGCCTACGTCACCTGCTCTCCGCACGTGGTGGAGACGCACGTGACGGTGACCGAGGCGGCCCGGCGCGCCGGGGTGCCGGCGGACTTCGTCGACGCCCGTACGCTGCTGCCGGCCGGCATGCCCGGGCTGGGCGACGGCCCGACGGTGCAGCTCTGGCCGCACCGGCACGGCACGGACGCGATGTTCCTGGCGGTGCTGCGCCGCGGCTGAGCGAGGCCGCGCGAACGGTGGGGCCGGCTCAGCGGACGGGCAGGCCCCTGGTGCCGACGCCCTTGAGCGAGCGGGTCAGGTCGCGGTCGCTGAGCCACAGGAAGCACTGCACCCCGCGGTTGCCGTCGCGCCACTCCCGCGCCAGCGGGTGGTAGAAGATCGAGCCGGCGCGGAATCGCAGGTTGCCGTCGTTCGGCACCCCGGTGTACTTCGCCAGCAGGCCCATGCATCCCTTGTGGACCCGCTCGGCGCTGCGGTTGAGCTGGGCGTAGCTGAGGTCGTTGGCCTGCCAGACGCCGACGAACTCGGCGTGGTGCCGGGCGGTGCAGGAGACCGGTGTCATCGCCTCGACGTCGCCGCCCTTCACCTTCGGGTTGAAGCAGCGCAGCCGCAGGTCGGTGTCCCGGCTCAGCGCGCCCTTCAGGCTGCCGGTGCGGGGGGTGGCCCGGGACTCGTCGACGCTCTCGACCTCCGTCAGGTCGCAGCGGAACCAGCGCGCCCCGCCCGTCCAGGCCGCCGGCGAGGGGAAGACGACGGCGAGGCCGAGCCGGCCGGAGCGCCAGTCGGCGCCCACCGCCCGCCGGATTTCCCGGTCACACTCGGCGTGGGCGGCGAGCAGCGCCCCGGCACCGCCGGCCGGGGGAGTGGAGCGTCCGGCGTGGGTGCCGGTGAGGGTACCCACGTGCATCGTCTCGGCCCGGTGCGACTGCGCGCAGTCGACCGGGTGGTAACCGCCGAGGTAGCCGACGTCCTGCACCGCGACGTGGCAGACGCCGGCGGCGGGGACGAAGCCCAGCGGGGCGGCCAGGGCCGGCCAGTCGTCGGCGATGTCCGCGTCCACCCCGGCGGGGGCGTCGCACCCGGCCAGCGCCAGGAGTGCCAGGCCGCCGACCGCGACCGCCGTCCACCACCGCCGCATCGCACCCGACCTCCCGCCGACCGTGACCGCGACGCCCGGGGCGCCACGGTGCGGCAGCATACGGCACCCGAATCAGCTGGCGGGGAGTCCCTTCGGGCCGGCGCCGCGCATCGAGCCGGTCAGCTTGGGGGTCGTCGCTCCACAGGAAACAGCGGATGCCCCGATCGCCCTCGTTCCGCGGGGCGTGCAGCACGTGTGACCATCTCTGATGGAGTGTTGCCGCGTTTCCGTCAGTCGGCCAGTCGTGGATGGCCGTCCGTCCGGTTTCGCGTTGCGTGGGGGGCCAGTCCTGCACCAGCGGTCACTCCTGGGTCACAGGGCGTTCCCGGTGGGCCGCGATGCCCGCGGCGGATGGGCGCATTCGTACACTGACCCGGTGACCGTACCGCCGCCGATCGTCGCGCCCAGCATCCTCGCCGCCGATTTCGCCCACCTCGCCGACGAGGTCCGTGCCGTGGAGAACGCCGCGGACTGGCTGCACGTCGACGTGATGGACAACCACTTCGTGCCCAACCTGACCATCGGCCTGCCCGTGGTGCAGAGCCTGCGCGCCGTGACCCAGATCCCGTTCGACGTGCACCTCATGATCACCGATCCGCGGCGCTGGGCCCCGGGCTACGCCGACGCCGGCGCCTACAACGTCACCTTCCACGCCGAGGCCTGCGACGATCCGGTGGCGCTGGCCAAGGACCTCCGCTCGGCGGGCGCGAAGGCCGGGCTGGCCATCGACCGCGACACCCCGATCGAGCCGTACCTTGAGCTGCTGCCCAGCTTCGACACCCTGCTGATCATGACGATCAAGGCCGGCTTCGGCGGGCAGCGGTTCATCCCGCAGCTGCTGGACAAGGTCCGCGCCGCCCGCCGGCACGTCGACACCGGCCACCTGGAGCTGCGCATCGAGGTCGACGGCGGGATCGCCGCCGACACCATCGAGCAGGCCGCGGCGGCCGGCGCGGACGCGTTCGTCGCCGGCACCGCCGTCTACGGGGCGGCCGACCCGGCCGAGGCGGTCCGCCACCTGCGGGGGCTCGCGGAGCGCGCGGTCCCCGGAGCCTGACGTGGACCCGGCCGGCGACCGACCCGACGTCATCCTGGTCGTCGACGACGACGAGGACATCGCCCGCTTCGTCGAGTTCAACCTGCGGTTGCACGGCTTCGAGGTGCTCCACGCCGGCGACGGTCAGGAGGCGCTCGAGATGGTCGAGCGGCACCGGCCCGACCTGGCCGTGGTCGACCTGATGATGCCCCGGATCGACGGCCTGGAGCTGACCCGCCGGCTGCGCGCCGACCCGATGACCTCGGCCCTGCCGGTGATCATGCTGACCGCCAAGGGGATGACCGTGGACAAGGTGCACGGCCTCAGCGCCGGCGCCGACGACTACCTGGTCAAGCCCTTCGACACCGCCGAGCTGGTGGCCCGGGTCAGCTCGACCCTGCGCCGCAACAAGGAGTTCCGGGAGGTCTCCCCGCTGACCGGGCTGCCGGGCAACAGCCGGATCCGCCGGGAGATCAGCGACCGGGTGCGCAGCGGCGTCGACTACGCCGTCGGCTACGTCGACATCGACCGGTTCAAGAGCGTCAACGACCGGTACGGCTTCGTCCGCGGCGACGAGTTCATCTCCGCGCTGGCCCGCAGCCTGCACCGGGCGGTGGTCTCGATCGGGCTGCCGCCGGCCTTCCTCGGTCACGTCGGCGGGGACGACTTCGTCATCGTCTGCACCCCGGAACAGGTCCGGCCGTTGACCTTCCGCGCGGTGGAGGACTTCGAGAAGGCCGCCGACAAGCTCTACGACCCGGCCGACGCCGAGCGCGGCTACGTCGAGCTGAAGGACCGCCGGGGCACCATCCGCAAGGCGCACCTGGTCACCCTCTCCATCGGGGTCTCGCTCTCCGACGCCAGGAAGCGCTTCACCGACCCGTTCGCCGCGATCGCGGTCGCCTCGGATATGAAAACGGTCGCCAAGAGCCAGCCCGGTTCGTACGTGGCGGTGGACCGGCGACGCGCCGACGGGGTGTGAGGTAGCACGCGAGGGGTGGCGTACGCCCCGGCGGAACGTGTAAGACTTCCCCTGTACCCACCACGCGCTGGCGGGGCTCGGTGAAATTCCGAACCGGCGGTGATCCACGGTCCGACCGTGGTAAGCCCGCGACCCGGACGGCTCAGGCCGCCCGGTGGACCTGGTGAGAATCCGGGGCCGACGGTTGGGAGCGGGGATCCTCCCGCACCCAGACAGTCCGGATGGGAGACAGCGCGCGGGACGGGGCGGGCCTGCGTGGGCTGCACTCCAGCCATCGCGTGGGCTCCCCGGGGGCGGCCATGCCGTTCCCGGATCCGCCGCCGCCTGCCCGCGGCTCCTCCCGTACCGCCCGCGCGCGGACCGGCGAGTGAGAGGGCAGAGGCATGGCCGGCGTCTCCGTCGACGAGGCGATGCGTCGCGCCGTCACCCTCGCGGCCCGTGGCCTCGGCACCACCAGCCCCAACCCGGTCGTCGGCTGCGTGCTGCTCGATCCGGACGGCGCGGTCGTCGGGGAGGGCTTCCACGCGTACGCGGGCGGACCGCACGCCGAGATCGTCGCGCTCGCCCAGGCCGGTGAGCGCGCCCGGGGCGGGACCGCGGTGGTGACCCTCGAACCCTGCGACCACACCGGCCGCACCGGTCCCTGCAGCCTGGCGCTGGTCCGGGCCGGCGTCGCCCAGGTGGTGATCGCCGTGCCCGACCCCAACCCGGTGGCCTCCGGTGGCGCCGCCACCCTGCGGGCCGCCGGCATCCAGGTCGAGGTCGGGGTACGCGCCGACGAGGCCGAGGCCGGCAACGTCGCCTGGCTGACCTCGATGCGCCGTGGCTGGCCGTACCTGATCTGGAAGTACGCCGCGACGCTCGACGGCCGGTCGGCGGCGGCCGACGGCACCAGCATGTGGATCACCTCCGAGGCGGCCCGGATCGACGTGCACGCGCTACGCGGCACGGTCGACGCGGTGCTCGCCGGGGTGGGCACCGTGCTCGCCGACGACCCCCGGCTGACCGCCCGGAACCTGCGCGACGGCACCCTGGCCATCCGGCAGCCGCTGCGCGTGGTGGTGGACAGTTCCGGGCGTACCCCGCAAGGGGCCCGGGTCCGCGACGGCGCCGCCCGGACGTGGATCGCCACCGCGGCGGAGGTCGGCGCCGGCCCGGACGGCCGGGTCGACCTGCCGGCGCTGCTGGCGGAGCTGCACCACCGCGGCGTGCGGGCCGCGCTGCTGGAGGGCGGCCCCCGGCTGGCCGGCGCGTTCCTCGCCGCCGGCCTGGTCGACAAGGTCGTCGGGTACGTCGCGCCGAAGCTGCTCGGCGCCGGCCCGACCGCGCTGCTCGACGCCGGCGTGACCACCATCGCCGACGCCATCGACCTGGAGATCACCGACGTTGCGCAGGTCGGTCCCGACCTGCGGATCACCGCGCTGCCCCGGAAGAGGGAGGCCTGACATGTTCACCGGCATCGTCGAGGAGCTGGGCGAGGTCGTCCGCGTCACCGACACCGGGGGTGACTCCGCGCTGGTCGCCGTCCGCGGCCCGCTGGTCACCTCCGACGCCCGGCACGGCGACTCCATCGCGGTCAACGGCGTCTGTCTGACCGTGGTGGACGTCTCAGACGGCGTCTTCACCGCGGACGTGATGGGGGAGACGCTGCGCCGCTCCGCGCTCGGCGCGCTGCGCGTGGGCGACCCGGTCAACCTGGAGCGGGCCGCCCTGCTGAACAGCCGGCTCGGCGGGCACATAGTGCAGGGCCACGTCGACGGGGTGGGCGAGATCCTCGCCCGGGAACCCGCCGAGCAGTGGGAGACGGTCCGCTTCCGGCTCCCCGCCGACCTGGCCCGGTACGTGGTGGAGAAGGGCTCGATCACCATCGACGGCGTCTCGCTGACCGTCGCCGCGGTCGGCGGCGACTGGTTCGCCGTCGGGCTGATCCCCACCACGCTCAAGCTGACCACGCTCGGCGCCAAGGGCGTCGGCGAGCCGGTCAACCTGGAGGTCGACGTGCTGGCCAAGTACGTCGAGCGCCTGCTCGGCGCGCGCGCCGGAGCAGGTGAGCACTGATGGGTCCACTCGGCTGGCTGCTCGACGCCCAGCTCCAGGTCGCCGGCTCGCCGGTGCTGGTCCGGGAGGTCGTCGGCAACGTCTTCGGCCTGGCCTCCGCGCTGCTCGGGCTGCGCCGGGTGGTCTGGGCCTGGCCGGTCGGCATGATCGGCAACGCGCTGCTGCTCACCGTCTTCCTCGGTGGCGTGTTCGCCACCCCGCAGGCGCACGACCTCTACGGCCAGGCCGGCCGGCAGGTCTTCTTCTTCGCGGTGAGCGTCTACGGCTGGTGGCGCTGGTCGCGCAACCGCCGCCAGGGCGACGAGCAGCCGGCGGTCAGCCCACGCTGGGCCACCGGCCGGGAGCGGCTCGGCCTGCTGCTGGCCGCCGCCGTCGGCACCGCCGCCGCGTACCCGGTGCTCGCCGCGCTCGGCTCCTGGGGCCCGCTGCCGGACGCCTGGATCCTGACCGGCAGCCTGCTCGCCACGTACGGCATGGCCCGCGGCTGGGTCGACTTCTGGCTGATCTGGATCGCCGTCGACCTGGTGGGGGTGCCGCTGCTGCTGCGCGGCGGCTTCTACCCGTCGGCGGCCATGTACCTGGCCTACGGCGCTTTCTGCGCCTGGGGTCTCGCCGCCTGGTGGCGTACCTCGCGGGCCGCCCGGTCGGCTGTCCAGCCGATCCCGTCCACCTACTCGGAGGCCGTGGCATGAGCGAGCGAATCATCAGGTTCAGTCCGGTGGTGCCGGCATGAGCGCCTTCGCCAGCATCGAGCAGGCGGTGGCCGACATCGCCGCCGGCCGGCCCGTCGTCGTGGTCGACGACGAGAACCGGGAGAACGAGGGCGATCTGATTTTCGCCGCCGAACTGGCCACGCCGGAGCTGGTGGCGTTCATGGTCCGCTGGACCTCCGGCTACATCTGCGTGCCGCTGACCGAGTCGGAGTGCGACCGGCTGGACCTGCCGCCGATGCACCACACCAACCAGGACCGGCGCGGCACCGCGTACACGGTGACGGTGGACGCTCGGGAGGGCGTCAGCACCGGCATCTCGGCCGCCGACCGCTCGCACACCATCCGGCTGCTCGCCGACCCGGGCACCGACCCGACCGACCTGTCCCGCCCCGGGCACGTGGTGCCGCTGCGGGCCCGCGAGGGCGGGGTGCTGCGCCGCCCCGGGCACACCGAGGCGGGCGTCGACCTGACCCGGCTGGCCGGGCTGCGCCCCGCCGGCGTGCTCTGCGAGCTGGTCAACGACGACGGCACCATGATGCGGGTGCCCGACCTGGAGAAGTTCTGCGCCGAGCACGCGCTCACCCTGATCACCATCGCCGACCTGGTGGCGTACCGGCGGCGGCACGAGAAGCAGGTGGAGCAGGTGGCCGACGCCCGGATGCCCACCCCGTACGGGGTGTTCCGGGCGCTGGGCTACCGCGCCGAGCACGATCCGGCCGAGCACGTCGCCATGGTCTACGGGGAAATCGGCGACGGGCAGGACGTGCTGGTGCGGGTGCACTCGGAGTGCCTGACCGGAGACGTCTTCGGCTCGCTGCGCTGCGACTGCGGCCCACAGTTGCAGGCGGCCCTGGCCCGGGTCGCCCGGGAGGGGCGGGGGGTGGTGCTCTACGTGCGCGGGCACGAGGGGCGCGGCATCGGGCTGCTGCACAAGCTCCAGGCGTACCAGCTGCAGGACCTGGGCCGGGACACCGTGGACGCCAACCTCGACCTGGGGCTGCCCGCCGACGCCCGCGACTACGGCACCGGCGCGCAGATCCTCTACGACCTCGGCGTGCGGTCCATGCGGCTGCTGACCAACAACCCGGCCAAGCGGGCCGGGCTGGAGGGGTACGGCCTGACCATCACCGGCCGTGAGGGGCTGCCGATCCGGCCGCACCCGGAGAACGTGCGGTACCTGCGGACCAAGCGGGACCGGATGGGGCACCTGCTGGACGAGCTGGACGAGGTGACCGAGGCCCCGATGGGCCGCCCGGTCCCCGGCGACGAGATCGGAGCGTAGACATGGCGGGATTCGGCGAGCCCGGGGTGACCACCGTGGACGCGGCGGGGCTGACCGTCGGCGTGGTGGCCGCGCGCTGGCACGGCGACCTCACCGATCACATGCTCGACCGGGCGGTGGCGGCGGCCGAGGCGTGCGGCGCCCGGTCGGTCGTCGCCCGGGTGGCCGGCTCCGTGGAGCTGCCGGTGGTGGCCCAGGCCCTGGCCCGCCGCTGCGACGTGGTGGTCGCCCTCGGCGTGGTGGTGCGGGGCGCGACCGCGCACTTCGACTACGTCTGCCGGTCGGTGACCGACGGGCTGACCCGGGTGGCCCTGGACGAAGGGAAGCCGGTGGCGCACGGGGTGCTCACCGTGGAGACCATCGAGCAGGCCCGGGACCGGGCCGGGCTGCCCGGCTCGGCCGAGGACAAGGGCTGGGCGGCGACCGTCGCCGCCCTCGACGCCGCGCTGGCCATCCGGGACGTGGCCGCGGCGAACGGCCACCGGGTCGGCTTCGGCGGCTGATCGCCCGACGGCGGCCGGCGGCCCGGTCCGTGCGCCGCGCCGGCCCGGTCCCGGCTTGATCGACTCGGTCCCGGTCCCCGGGGATTGATCGACTCGGTCCCGGTCCCCGGGATTGATCGACTCCGTTCCGCCGAGGTGGCGGTGTCCGTGGCATCGGGACACCGCCACCTCGGCGTTCTGAAGTGGATCTAGGGGGCGGTCGCCCCGGTGACGAGCGGCGCGGCGGGCCCGGCCGCCGCCGGTTCGCCGGCCGCGACCGGCTCGGGCGCGACCGGCTCGGGCGCGGCCGGCTCGGGCGCGGCCGGCTGCGGGCCGAGCGGGTCGGCGGAGGCGTCCGGGTGGGCGGCCGGGTCCGGTTCGGGCGCGGTGAGGTGGCGGCCGGTGACGAGGTAGCCGGCGGCGCCGGCCAGCACCGCAGCCGTCACCCCGTAGAGCACCCGGTAGTCGACCAGGCCGACCAGCAGCGCGCCCGCGCCGATGGCCACCGCCTGCGGGCCGCTGATCAGCGCGTCCAGCGCGGCCGACACCCGGCCGACCAGGTGCGCCGGGGTACGTCGCTGCACCAGCGTCATGGTGCCCACCAAGGCGACCGGCAGCCCCAGCCCGATCAGCACGCTGGCCAGCAGCGCCAGCGCCAGCGCCGGTCGGACCAGCGCGAGGGTGCCGGCGGCGATCGCGGTCACCCCGACTCCCACCGTGCCGAGTTCCCCGAGCCGCCGGACCAGCGCCGCCGAGGCCACCCCGCCGAGCAGCCCGCCGACGCCCTGCACGGAGACCAGCACGCCGAGGAAGGCGGTCGGGCGGCCGAGCCCGGCGTCAACGTACGCGAACCAGAGCGTCTCGCCGAAGCCGATCGCGACGGTGGCGACCGTGGCGGCGACCAGCACCCGGCGCAGCGCGGGCTCGCCGACCAGATGCCGGACACCCGCGCCGAGCCCACCCCGGCCGGCCGGCTCCGGGGCGTCGACGCCCGGCGCGGCGGTGGGTGCGGGGCCGGGCAGGCCGTCGGTGGGCGCGGGGGCCACCCGCAGCAGCAGCCCGGCGCCCGCCGCGGCCACGAACCCGAGCGCGCAGGCGGCGGAGAGCCGGGGCCCGCCGAGGACGACGTAGAGCCCGGCGCCGAGCAGCGGCCCGGCCAGCCGCAGCCCCTGCTTGACCGTCTGCAACGCCCCGTTGGCGTCCGGCAGCAGCGCCGCCGGCACCAGCTCCTGCACCAGCGCGGTGACCGTCGCCCCGAGCGCGATGTATGACAGGCCGTAGGCGGCGGCCACCGCGCACACGAGCCAGAGCCGGCGGGCGGCCGGGTCGTCGAGCCGGTCGAGGTGGCGGGCGAGGATGGCGCGCAGCTCCTCCTGGAGCTCGCCGAGCTCCTCGGCCGTGTACCAGCCGATGAACTGGTTGAAGAAGGCGGCGTCCCGCCAGGCCGGCGTCTCCTGGCGGCGGACGTTCATCCAGTCCCAGAGCGCCTGGTATTCCAGGTCGAGCAGGATCTGGGCGGCCGCGTCGCCGGCGCGGGCCAGCTCCGGGGTCTCCTCGCCGTTGCCCCAGCGGTGCCCGTCGGTGACCAGCCGCCAGGGGCGCCGTCGGCCGGTGCCGCCGCCGGCCTCGGCGACGAACCCGTACTTCGCGAGCTGACGCAGGTGCCAGGAGCAGTTCGCCGGGCTCTCGCCGACGTGCTCCGCGACCTCGGTGGCGGTCAGCGGGCCGTACAGGCCCACCGCCGATCGACTTCGTGGCACTGCCGGGCCTGCGGATGGCGTACCGGAGCTGTGGGCGGCCCGCCGGGCGGCCGGTGGTGGCGCGGCGTCCCGGCTCGGTGGACGGTGCCACCTGGGCGCTGTGACGGGACGGCGGGACCCGGCACGCCCCGCGAGGATCCGGGGCTGGAACAATCGCGGCGTGAAGACGTTCGAGGAGTTGTTCGCCGAGCTGCAGGCCAAGGCCGCCGCCGGCACTCCGGGCTCGGGCACGGTCGCCGCCCTGGAGAAGGGGGTGCACTTCGTCGGCAAGAAGGTCGTCGAGGAGGCGGCCGAGTCGTGGATGGCCGCCGAGCACGAGGGCCCGGAGCGTACCGCCGAGGAGATCTCCCAGCTGCTCTACCAGGTCCAGGTGCTGATGCTCGCCAGCGGTCTCGAGCTCAAGGACGTCTACCGACATCTGTGAGTGCGCCCCGTCGTTGATCTGATTCGATCGAAGGAGCACTCGTCATGCTGCGTGTCGCCGTACCGAACAAGGGCGCCCTGGCCGAGAAGGCCGCCCAGATGCTGCGTGAGGCGGGCTACCGCCAGCGCGCCGACCCGAAGGACCTGGTCTGCCGGGACGAGCCCAACGACATCGAGTTCCTCTACCTGCGTCCGAAGGACATCGCCACCTACGTCGGCTCGGGTGACCTCGACGTCGGGATCACCGGCCGCGATCTGCTGATCGACTCCGGCGCGCCGGCCGAGGAGGTGGTGGACCTGGCCTTCGGTCGGGCCACCTTCCGCTTCGCCGCCCGCCCCGAGGACGTCCACTCGGTGCAGGAGCTGGGCGGGCACCGGATCGCCACCGCGTACCCGGGGCTGGTCGAGCGGTACCTCGGCGACCTCGGGGTCAAGGCCGACGTGATCCGGCTGGACGGGGCGGTGGAGAACGCCATCCGGCTCGGTGTCGCCGACGTCGTCGCCGACGTGGTGGAGACCGGCGCCACGCTGCGCCAGGCCGGCCTGGTCGTCTTCGGCGACCCGTTGCTGCGGTCGTCGGCGGTGCTGGTCCGCCGCACCGGGGCCTCGACCCACCCGCAGGCCGAGCAGCTGCTGCGCCGCCTGCACGGGGTGCTGGTGGCCCGCCGTTACGTCATGCTCGCCTACGACGTGCCGGCCGGCCTGCTGGACCGGGCCAGCTCGCTGACCCCGGGCATCGAGTCGCCGACCGTGTCGCCGCTGCACCGGGAGGGCTGGGTCGCCGTGCAGGCGATGGTGCTCCGCGACGACGTGC
This sequence comes from Micromonospora sp. NPDC047548, assembly GCF_040642975.1. Taxonomy (NCBI): domain Bacteria; kingdom Bacillati; phylum Actinomycetota; class Actinomycetes; order Micromonosporales; family Micromonosporaceae; genus Micromonospora; species Micromonospora sp. NPDC047548. The sequence continues at coordinate 33,366 of NZ_JBEYTI010000002.1, read as the reverse complement.
ACCGGATCATGGACGAGCTGTACGAGCTGGGCGCCCGCGCCATCCTGGTCACCAACATCCACGCCTGCCGGCTGTGAGGCCACTACCGCCGACGGCCGCGCTGCCGCTGGTCATGCTCGGCGGATTGGCGTCGGCCGCGCAGGGGGTGGCGAATGCCGAGCTGGGCGAGCGGGTGGGCAACCCGGTGCTCGGGGCGGTGGTCAACAATGCCGGTGGCACGCTGCTGGTCCTGGTCGGCCTGCTGGTGCTGCCCTCGATGCGGGCCGGGCTCGCCGCGCTGCGCCGGTCCCGGTTGCCCTGGTGGTGCTACCTGGGTGGGCTCGGCGGGGCGGCGATCATCGTGATCGGCACGTATGTCGTGCCGGTGCTCGGGGTGGCCGTCTTCACCATCGCCCAGGTCGCCGGGGGCAGTCTCGGCGGCCTGGCGGTGGACCGGGCCGGGCTCGCCCCGGTGGGCCGGCTCGCGCTCTCCCCGCCCCGGGTGGCCGGGGCCCTGCTCGGTACGGCGGCGGTGGGGCTCGCCCAGCTGGGTCAGCCCCTGGGCGAGCTGGCCGTCGGCCTGGTCCTGCTCGCCGTGGTGGGCGGGCTGGCGGTCGCCGCGCAGTCCGCGCTGAACGGCCGGGTGGCCGTGGCCGGCACCGCCGCGGCCAGCACCGCGGTCAACTTCGCCGTCAGCACGCCAGCCGTGCTCGCCGTCGCGGCGCTCGCCGGCGCGTTCACCGTGGTCCGTCCCGCCTGGCCGCACGCCTGGTACCTGTACACCGGCGGACTGCTCGGTGTGGGCATCGTGGCCAGCCTGCTGGTCGGCGTGCGGGCGCTGGGGGTGCTGCGGACCGGTCTGGCGTTGGTCGCCGGGCAGCTCGGCGGGGGACTGCTGCTGGACCTGCTGCTGCCCGGGGGGCCGGGGCTGCGCTGGCCGGTCCTCGCCGGCGCGGTGCTCACCCTGGTCGCGGCGGTGGTCGCCGGCCGGCAGGCGCGTCCGCCCGCCCGGACCGTCCCGGCGCCGCCGGCGTCCGCCGTCACCCGATCGGCCCCGAGGGCCCGGTCCGCCCCGGACGATCCCGCACCCCACCCGGCGGGACGGGAGCGGCGGGGCTCCGCGCCTGCCGACCGGCCGGGTCCGCTGGCCGGCTGACACCGCCACGCCGTCGACCGGGCGTGGATGCCGGCCGTCGACCGGGCCCGTGTGGCGGCGTAACGCCGGGCGGGGGCGGGTGGCAGACTGGTGGCGTGAGTGACAGTCAGCTGGTCCGCCTGAAGCCCCGCCGGGTCCGGGTCGTCTGCTGGGCCTCGGCGGCCACCCTCCTGGTGGTCTTCAGTCTGGTGGCGACCTCGCTCTCCGGTTCCACCGGCAACGGGTACGGCACCTTCCAGCGCGGCGACCAGCTCGCCATGGTCGGCCTGGGCGTCTTCGGCGCGCTGGCCCTCCTGCTCTTCACTCGTCCCCGGGTCGAGGCGGACGCCCGGGGCGTGCGGGTGCGCAACGTGATCGGCTCGTACGAGCTGCCCTGGGAGGTCGTCCGCGGGGTGCGCTTCGACCGGGGCGCCCCCTGGGCCAGCCTGGAGCTGCACGACGACGACCTGCTTCCGATGGTCGCCCTCCAGGCCGCCGACAAGGAGATCGCGGTGGAGGGCGTCCGCGCGTTGCGCCGGCTGCACCAGGCCCATCTGGCCGCGCTCTCCGCCGGCCCGACCAGTCGCTGAGCGTCCGTCACACCCGCGCTGACCTGCGAGCCCGGTTTGGGGATGCCTGGGGCGAGGGTGTAGTGTTGCCGAGTCGACCAGACTGCCCCCGCTTCGGCGTGCGGGCGGTCCCGAAGCGGAGCGCCTGCTCCCACCCGAGTCGCCCCTGACGGTGGCCGGGTCCGGTCACCGGTTCCGGGTACACCCCGGTCCCGGATGCGCGATCATGTGATCGTGCCGACCGGTCGAGCGGGCCCTGGCATGCGCCGGGGCCTTCTGCTTTCCGGGCGGCCCCCACCCGGGGGCCCGCGGGGTCGGACACGCAGGAGACTCGACTCGAGGAGGCCCCATCAGCGTCGAACCACGCGTGAACGAACAGATCCGGGCACGTGAGGTCCGACTGGTCGGCCCTGAGGGTGAGCAGGTGGGCATCGTCCCGCTGGAGCGCGCCCTGCAGCTGGCCGCGGACGTCGACCTGGACCTGGTCGAGGTTGCGCCGATGGCGCGCCCGCCGGTGTGCAAGCTCATGGACTTCGGCAAGTTCAAGTACGAGAGCGCACTGAAGGCGCGCGAAGCGCGGCGTAACCAGCAGCAGACCGTCATCAAGGAGATGAAGCTCCGGCCGAAGATCGACCCGCACGACTACGAGACCAAGAAGGGTCACGTGGTGCGGTTCCTCAAGGCGGGCGACAAGGTCAAGGTGACGATCATGTTCCGCGGTCGCGAGCAGAGCCGCCCGGAGCTGGGTTACCGGCTCCTGCGCCGGCTCGAGTCCGAGATCACGGACCTGGGATACGTCGAGGCCGCTCCGAAGCAGGACGGCCGAAACATGATCATGGTTCTCGCTCCGCACCGGGCCGTGAAGGCCTCCGCGGTCGCCGCCACGGCGTCCCGCGGCGGGCCCCGGGAACGGGCCGCGGAGGAGTCCGCCGCTCCGGCAGCCGGTGAGACCGCGGCGACCGGCGAGACCGCAGCAGCCGGCGAGACCGGCGCAGTCGCCGAGACCACCGGCGAGTAACAGGGGAGAAGACGTTCCAATGCCGAAGATGAAGAGCCACACGGGTATGGGCAAGCGGGTCAAGGTCACCGGCAAGGGCAAGATCGTTGCCCAGCAGGCCGGCCTCCGCCACAACCTGGAGAAGAAGCCCTCCACCCAGACCCGGCGGCTGACCGGCACGGTCGAGCTGGCCAAGGCCGACGTCAAGCGAATCAAGAAGCTGCTCGGCCGCTGACGCGCGCCAACTGAACCGAAGAAGGAGTTGAGATGGCACGCGTCAAGCGGGCTGTTAACGCCCAGAAGAAGCGTCGTACCCTGCTGGAGACCGCGAGCGGCTACCGCGGTCAGCGCTCCCGGCTGTACCGCAAGGCCAAGGAGCAGGTGCTGCACTCGATGCAGTACGCCTACCGGGACCGTCGTGACCGCAAGGGCGACTTCCGGCAGCTCTGGATCCAGCGGATCAACGCTGGCGCCCGGGCCAACGGCATGACCTACAACCGGCTGATCCAGGGCCTGCGCCTGGCCGGCATCGAGGTCGACCGCAAGATCCTGGCCGACCTGGCCGTCAACGACGCCGCGGCGTTCGCCGCGATCGTCGAGCTGGCCCGCGCCGCCGTGGCGGCCGAGGGCACCGGTGGCGCCGCGGCCCAGGCCGCCTGATCCACCCGCAGCAGATCGAGGCGTCTCCCATGCAGTCACCATCGCGCGGGAGGCGCCTCGACGCTGTCTCCGGCCCGTTCACCCCGCGTACCCCCAGGGTCGTCGCCGCCCGCCGGCTCCAGCGCCGCCGGGACCGCGAGGCCACCGGCCGGTTCCTGGCCGAGGGACCGCAGGCCGTCCGCGAGGCCCTGGCCCGCGCCGGGACGGTCACCGAACTCTTCGGTACGCCGCCCGCCCTCGACCGGTACGCCGACCTCGCCGCGACCGCCGCCCGCGCCGACGTCCCGGTCTCCGAGGTGACCGACGAGGCCCTGGCGGCGCTCGCCGAGACCGTCGCCCCGCAGGGGCTGGTCGCCGTCTGCCGGCACCTCGACGTCCCCCTGGACGCGGCCCTGTCCCGGGGCCCGCGCCTGGTCGCGGTGCTCGCCGAGATCCGCGACCCGGGCAACGCCGGCACCGTGCTGCGCACCGCCGACGCGGCCGGCGCGGGCGCGGTGGTCTTCGCCGGCGACGCGGTCGACCCGTACAACGGCAAGTGCGTGCGGGCCTCCGCCGGCAGCCTCTTCCACGTCGACGTGGTCCGCGCCCCCGACCCGCTCGATGTGGTCGCCGCGCTGCGGGCCGCCGGGCTCTCCGTGCTCGCCACGACCGGGTACGGCGACAGCGACCTCGACGACCTCGCCGACGCCGGCCGGCTCGCCAGGCCCACCGCCTGGCTCTTCGGCTCCGAGGCGCACGGCCTGCCCGAGGAGTTGACCGCCGCCGCCGACGCCCGGGTCCGGGTGCCGCTGCACGGCCGCGCCGAGAGCCTCAACCTGGCTGCGGCCGCCGCCGTGTGCCTGTACTCTTCAGCCAGAGCACTGCGCTGACCTCGTCACGCGCGCACAGAGCACAGGGGAGTCGTCCGCATGGTGAACGCGCCACGGCGTTCGTTTAGCCAGCCCGCCGGTGTCGGCGGGCGGCGGGCCTGACCCTTCCTCCCGCGTACCTCCCACCGGCGGGCTGCGGCACAGCCGCGCGTCCGTAGACTCGCCTAGCCGCCCGTGAGGGTCGGCGCCGCCGTGAGGGAGTGCCCGTACGCCATGAGCTACCGCAACGATCCGTACGACCCGAAGCAGGTCGCCCTGCTCGACCCGGCCGCACTGGCCGAGGCCGTCGCCGACGCCGAGAAGGCGTTCGCCTCCGCCGCCGACCCGGACGCGCTGACCGCGCTGCGCCCCGCGCACCTCGGCGACCGGGCCCCGGTCTCCCTCGCGCGCCGGGAGATCGGCGCCCTGCCGCCGGCCGCGAAGTCCGACGCGGGCAAGCGGGTCAACGAGGCCCGCCGGGCGATCGAGATCGCCTACGCCGCCCGCCAGGAAATCCTGGAGCGGGAGCAGGCCGCCCGGGTGCTGGTCGAGGAGCGGGTCGACGTGACCCTGCCGTACGACCGGCACGCCCGGGGCGCCCGCCATCCGCTGAGCACCCTGATGGAGCAGATCAGCGACCTGTTCGTCGGAATGGGCTACGAGGTGGCCGAGGGTCCCGAGGTCGAGCTGGAGTGGACCAACTTCGACGCGCTGAACATCCCCGCCGACCACCCGGCGCGCGGGCTGATGGACACCTTCCACATCGCACCCGAGGGGTCCGGCCTGGTGCTGCGTACCCACACCTCGCCGGTGCAGGCACGCACCATGCTCACCCGCAAGCCGCCGATCTATGTGGTCGTGCCCGGCCGGGTCTACCGCACCGACGAGTTGGACGCCACCCACGCGCCGGTCTTCCACCAGGTCGAGGGCCTGGTGGTGGACAAGGGCATCACCATGGCGCACCTGCGCGGCACCCTGGACCACTTCGCCCGGGCGATGTTCGGCGAGGGCGCGAAGACGCGGTGGCGCCCGCACTACTTCCCCTTCACCGAGCCGTCGGCCGAGTTTGACGTCTGGTTCCCCGAGCACCGGGACGGGCCGCGCTGGGTGGAGTGGGGCGGCTGCGGCATGGTCAACCCGCGGGTGCTGCGCGCCTGCGGCATCGACCCGGAGGTCTACTCCGGATTCGCGTTCGGCATGGGCATCGACCGTACCGTGATGTTCCGGCACGGGGTCAGCGACATGCGGGACATGGCCGAGGGCGACGTGCGGTTCACCCGCGCGTTCGGGGTCGGGGCGTAGGGCGATGCGGGTACGAGTCACGGGAACGGTGGTCTGAAGTCATGCGAGTTTCTGTCAGTTGGCTGCGGGAGTATGTCGACCTCCCCGCCGACCTGCCCACCGGCGACCTGGAGCAGGCCCTGATCGACCTCGGCATCGAGGTCGACTCCGTGGTGGACCTGCGGGAGACCGTCACCGGTGCGCTGGTGGTCGGCGAGGTGCTGGAGATCGAGGAGCTGACCGGCTTCAAGAAGCCGGTCCGGTTCTGCCGGGTCGACGTCGGCGCCGCCAACGGCACCGGCGCGCCGCAGGAGATCGTCTGCGGGGCGCGCAACTTCGCCCAGGGCGACCGGGTGGTGGTGATCCTCCCTGGCGGCGTGCTACCCGGAAACTTCGCCATCGGCGCGCGCAAGACCTACGGGCGCAACTCCGCCGGCATGATCTGCTCGGCGAAGGAGCTGGGCCTCGGCGACGACCACTCCGGCATCATCGTGCTGCCGCCCGACACCCCGGCCAAGCCGGGCGACGACGCGCGCCCCGCCGTGGGCCTCGACGACGTGGTGGTCGAGCTGGAGATCACCCCGGACCGGGGGTACGCGTTGAGCGTGCGCGGGCTCGCCCGCGAGCTGGCACACGCCCTCGGCGTGCCGTTCCGTGACCTGGGCCTGGCGCCCGCGCCCGGCGGCACGGCCGAGCCGGCCTACCCGGTCGAGGTGCGCGACCCGGTCGGCTGCGACCGGTTCGCCGCCCGACTGGTGCGCGGGATCGACCCGACCGCGCAGACGCCCGGGTGGATGCAGCAGCGGCTCACCGTGGCAGGCGTCCGCAGCATTTCGCTGCCGGTCGACATCACCAACTACGTCATGCTCGAACTCGGCCAGCCGATGCACGCCTTCGACGCCGACCGGATCACCGGCCCGCTGGTGGTCCGCCGCGCCGAGGCGGGGGAGAAACTGACCACCCTGGACGGGGTGGCCCGCACCCTCACCGCCGAGGACATGGTCATCTGCGACGAGACCGGACCGATCTCGCTCGCCGCGGTGATGGGCGGCGAGACCAGCGAGGTCATCGGCGGCACCACCGACGTGCTCTTCGAGGCCGCCCACTGGGACCCGGTGATGGTGGGGCGCACCGCCCGCCGGCACAAGCTGTTCAGCGAGGCGGCGAAGCGCTGGGAGCGGGGCGTCGACCCGGCCCTGCCGCTGGTCGCGCTGGAGCGCGCCGTCCGGCTGCTCACCGAGCACGGCGGCGGCACCGCCGGCGAGCAGATCCTGGACATCGACCACGTCCGGCCGATGCGGCCGATCACCCTCCCGGCCGACCTGCCGTCCCGGCGGGTCGGGGTGGCGTACCTCCCGGAGCGGGTCGTCGCCCTGCTGGAGCAGGTCGGCTGCACCGTCGTCCGGGGCGCCGACCGGCTGGGCGAGGACCCGGGCGAGGTCGGGGTCGCCGCTGGTCTCGGCGACGTGCTCACCGTGACCCCGCCGACCTGGCGGCCCGACCTCACCGACCCTGCCGACCTGGTCGAGGAGGTGGTCCGCCTCGACGGGTACGACCGGGTGCCGTCGGTGCTGCCCACCGCGCCCGCCGGGCGTGGCCTCACCTGGCAGCAGCGCCGCCGCCGTGCGGTGGCCCGCTCGCTGGCCGAGCGGGGCCACGTCGAGGTGCTGGCCCACCCGTTCACCGCGCCGGAGCTGGCCAACCAGCTCGGCCTGCCCGCCGACGACCCGCGCCGGGCGGCGGTCCGGCTGGCGAACCCGCTGTCGGAGGAGGAGCCGGTGCTGCGCACCACGCTGCTCGGCCCGCTGCTCGGCATCCTCAAGCGCAACCTCGGCCGGGGCCAGCGGGACCTCGCCCTCTACGAGATCGGGGTGGTCTTCCACCCGCGTCCGGGCGCGGGCACCCCGCCGGCGATGGGCGTGGACCGGCGTCCCACCGACGCCGAGTTCGCCGCCGCCGACGCGGTGGTGCCCCACCAACCGCGGCACGTCGCGGTCGTCCTTGCCGGCGACGTCGACCCCGCCGGCTGGTGGGGCCCGGGCCGGGCGGCCGGCTGGGCGGACGCGGTCGAGGCCGGTCGGGTGGTGCTCGCCGCCGCCGACATCCCGGCGGACCGGATCGAGGTGCGGGCCGCCGAGTACGCGCCCTGGCACCCGGGGCGGTGCGCCGCGCTGCTGGTCGACGGTGCCATCATCGGCCACGCCGGCGAGCTGCACCCGGCCGTCGTGGCGGCGCTGGAGCTGCCCCGGCGGACCAGCGCCATGGAGCTGGACCTGGACGCGCTGCCGGCCCCGCCGGTCGCGCCCGCGCCCAACGTCTCCTTCTTCCCGCCGGCGCTGATCGACGTGGCGCTGGTGCTGGACGAGTCGGTGCCCGCGGCCGAGGTGGAGCGGACTCTCGTCGAGGGCGCCGGCGAGCTGCTGGAGAGCGTCCGGCTCTTCGACGTGTACGCCTCGGAGCAGCTGGGCGCGGGACGCCGCTCGCTGGCGTACAAGCTCACCTTCCGGGCGTCGGACCGGACGCTGACCGTCGAGGAGGCGGTGGCCGCCCGGGACGCGGCGGTGGCCCTGGCGGCGGAGCGGTTCAGGGCGACTCTGCGCGGCGCCTGAGCGGCGCCTGAGCGGCGCCGACACGGTGGTCCGGTGGGCACTCTCACCGGACCACCGTCCCGGTCGTCAGCCGGCGACGACCTTGTGCGCTCCAGGAATCAGCCGGGGTGCTTGATGCTCTCGATGATCCGAGCGAAGCCCTCCTTCGCGTGGCCGGCATCGATCTGCCGTCGAATGAGGGTCTGGACCATGGCGACCGCCTCGGTGCTGACACCCTGCTCTGAGCTGGCGGTCAGGATGTAGCTGAGATCGGAGAACGTCAGGCTCTGCTGTCCGTCGACGGTGTAGTCGCCGCCGTCGATCACGGCGGCGAACCCCTCGAAGGCGCCGGTCATGGCGGTCAGCCAGGGTGCGGCCATCGCGGCGAACCGGGCGGCCGGCACGCCCGCCGCCGACACCATGGCGGCGCCGTGCATGAACCCGGCGAACATGACGTACATGCCGGCGAGCAGGGCGAGGTCGTACAGCGACGCCAGCCCGGCGTCCTCACCGAAGTAGATGCTCGCGCCCCACTCTTCGAGCAGGGTCCGATACCGCTCGAAGACGTCGGCCGACCCGCTGTAGAGGATCGACGACCCAGGCTGGCCGATCATCGCCGGCACGGCCATGATCCCGCCGTCCAGGTACGCCACGCCGGCATCGGCGGCCCAGGCGGCCAACTCACGTGACTGCTCCGGTGTGGTCGTCGTCAGGTTGACCAGGCTTCGGCCCGCGAGCTCACTGGCCACCGGGTCGAGCACTTCGTGGACCGACGACTGGTCCAGCAGGCAGATGATCACCAGCTCGCTCGCCCGGACCGCGTCGCCGGCCGTCTCGGCCTTGACTGCGCCCTGAGCGACCAGGGCGTCGGTCCGGCCGGCCGACCGGTTCCAGACCGTTGTCCCATGCCCGGCCTTGACCAGGGCCTCTGCCAGGGCACTACCCATCGCGCCCAGCCCGAGAACGCTCACCCGGACGCCATCGTTCGTCGCCATTTTCGGCTCCCCTCGTGATTCGTGTGCCAGGTGATCCTCTCCGCCGCCGGTAAGGTGAGCCAGTACCGACTAATTAGTCGGGTACTTACCTTCTAGTAAGTGCCGCGGAGGGCAGATGAGCACGCCAGCGCGACGGGGCCCGTACGTCTGCGGAATCGATGCCGCGATGGACGTCGTCAGCGGCAAGTGGAAGTCGCTGATCCTCTGGGACCTGGACCAGCACGGCACCCGCCGGTTCGCCGAACTGAGGCGCGGTCTGCCGGGCGTCAGCGAGAAGATGTTGATCCAACACCTGCGGGAGATGGAGGCCGATGGGCTCGTGCACCGTGAGGTCTACCGCGAGGTGCCGCCGAAGGTGGAGTACTCCCTGACCGAGCACGGCGTCTCCCTCAACGCCGCGCTGGCCCCGCTGGGAAGGTGGGGCACCGAACGCATCCGACGAATCGGTGCCGAGAAGGTCGTTCCGCCTAGCTGGACCGGCGGGCGACCGGCAGCCGACCGGGACGCCTCGGATCGGCCCGCCGTGACGCTGCGCGGCGCGGGCTCTCCTGGTTAGCGCCGCAACACCAACGGTCACCCATTGGCCGAACGGGCAGTGCCCACCGGGCGTTCGGTTACCCACGGGTCACATGGGAGCGGTTAACCTGCATGGATTCCGGCCCACCACCGGAACCACACCCCCCACCACCGGAACCACACCCCCGCCACCCCCACGGGAGCTGACACATGTCCGAGGATCCGGGCCCTGCGCCGCTCTCCGTCGACGTCTGCATCGTCGGAGGGTGCGGCCGGGTCGGCCTGCCGCTGGGCATCGCCTTCGCCTCCCGCGGCCTCTCCGTCGTGCTGTACGACATCAACGCCGACGCCGTCGCCACGGTGAACGCGGGCACCCTGCCCTTCGCCGAGCCGGGCGCGGCCGGGGCGCTGACCGAGGCGGTCGCCGCCGGCCGGCTGCGGGCCACCACCGACCCGGTCGCCGTGGGCGCCTCCGAGCACCTGGTGGTGGTCGTGGGCACCCCGGTCGACGAGCACCTCAACCCGGACCTGGGCGCGGTGCCCCGCGCGCTGGAGCGCTGCGCCGAGCACCTGCGCGACGGGCAACTGGTGGTGCTGCGCAGCACCGTCTACCCCGGAGTGACCGCGCTGACCGAGAAGCTGCTGGCCGGCAAGGGCGTCCGGGCCGACGTGGCGTTCTGTCCAGAGCGGATCGCCGAGGGCCGGGCGATGACCGAGCTGTTCACGCTGCCGCAGATCGTCGCCGCCCGGACGCCCGGCGCGCTGGCCCGGGCGGAGAAGCTGTTCCGGCACCTCACCGAGCAGATCGTCCCCCTCGAACCGGAGGAGGCGGAGCTGGCGAAGCTGTTCACCAACACCTGGCGGTACATCAAGTTCGCCACCGCCAACCAGTTCTGGATGATGGCCAACGACTTCGGGCTGGACTTCGCCCGGATCCGGCACGCGGTCGCCCACGACTACCCGCGCGCGGCGGACCTGCCGATGCCGGGCTTCGCCGCCGGCCCGTGCCTGTTCAAGGACACCATGCAGCTGGCCGCGTTCAACCGGAACAACTTCGTGCTCGGCCACTCGGCGATGCTGATCAACGAAGGGCTGCCGCTCTACCTGGTGTCCCGGCTGGAGGCCCGGTTCGACCTGTCCGAGCTGACCGTGGGCATCCTCGGGATGGCCTTCAAGGGCGGCTCGGACGACCCGCGGGAGAGTCTGGCGTACAAGCTGCGCAAGATCCTGGCGCTGAAGACCCGGGAGACCATCTGCACCGACCCGTACGTGGCCGACGAGCGCCTGGTCGACCTCGACGAGATGCTGCGCCGGGCCGACCTGCTGGTCATCGCCGCCCCGCACGAGCAGTACGCCCGGCTGGACACCGACAAGCCGGTGATCGACATGTGGGGCCTGACCGGGACGGGGGTGCGGGTGTGAGGCCCCACGTGTCGGTGATCGTGCCGGTGTACAACGAGGGCGAGGCCATCCTGCGCTGCCTCGAACGGATGCTGCGCGAGATGCTGCTCCCGGCCGAGGTGCTGATCGTGCACGACATGCCGGAGGACACCACCGTCCCGTACGTCGAGCAGATCGCCGGCACGGACCCGCGGGTGCGCGCGGTGCTCAACACGTACGGGCGCGGGCCGGCCAACGCCATCCGGTTCGGCATCGACGCCGCACTCGCCCCCGTCGCCGTGGTCACCATGGCCGACGGCTGCGACGACCCGCGCCAGATCGACGAGCTGGCCCGGCTGGTGGACCGGGGTGTGGTGGTCGCCGCCGCCTCCCGCTACATGCCCGGCGGGCAGCAGGTCGGCGGCCCCCGGCTGAAGCGGCTGATGTCCCGCTGGGCGGGGCGCAGCCTCTACACGCTGGCCCGGGTCGGTACCCGCGACGCCACCAACAGCTTCAAGGCGTACGACACGGCCTTCGTCCGTGAAGTCGGCATCTCCTCGCGCACCGGCTTCGAGATCGGGCTGGAGCTGACCGCGAAGGCCACCCGGCTGCGGCTGCCGGTCGCCGAGATCCCCACCATCTGGCTGGACCGGCCGCTGGGCGAGTCCCACTTCGACCTGGGGCGGTTCCTCCCCGGCTACCTCCGGTGGTACTTCTTCGCCTACGGTCGACGGCTGAGCCAGGAGAAGCTGGCCGCCCGCACGGCCCCGGCCGTGCCCGCCCCGCGCGGCGAGCCGGACAGCACCGAGTACGAGAAGACCGGATAGGAGCGCACGTGGCGAAGGTCCTGGTAACTGGTTCGGCCGGCTTCATCGGCGGTTACCTCGTCGAGGAGTTGCTGGGCCGGGGCCACGAGGTGGTCGGCATCGACAACTTCTCCAAGTACGGCCCGGTCACCCACAGCTACGACACGCACCCCCGGTTCCGCTTCGTCGAGGGCGACGCCCGCGACGTCGACCTGCTCACCGAGCTGCTGGACGGCTGCGACCACATGGTCGCCGGCGCGGCGATGATCGGCGGCATCTCCTACTTCCACGCCTACGCCTACGACCTGCTCGCCACCAACGAGCGGATCATGGCGGCCACCTGCGACGCGGCCATCCGCGCCCACCGTGACGGCAGCCTGGCGAAGGTCACCTACCTCTCCTCCTCGATGGTCTTCGAGTCCACCGAGCACTGGCCCAGCAGGGAGGGCGACGAGCGGCGCATCCCGCCGCCGCTGTCCTCGTACGGCTTCCAGAAGCTGGCCGTGGAGTACTACGCCCGGGCCGCCTGGGAGCAGTACCGGCTGCCGTACACGATCGTTCGGCCGTTCAACTGCGTCGGCGTGGGGGAGGGGCGGGCGCTCGGGCAGGCCGAGGTGCTCTCCGGCAACGTCAAGCTCGCCATGTCGCACGTCGTGCCGGACCTGGTGCAGAAGATCGTCAAGGGGCAGGACCCGCTGCACATCCTCGGCGAGGGCCACCAGGTGCGGCACTACACCTACGGCGGGGACCTGGCCCGGGGCATCGCCACGGCGGTGGAGCACCCGGCGGCCCGCAACGAGGACTTCAACCTCTCCACCGCCGAGTCGACGAGCGTGCTGGAGCTGGCGGAGCTGGTCTGGCGCAAGATCAAGGGTCCCGACGTGCCGTTCCGGTACGTCTCCGACGAGCCCTTCCGGTACGACGTGCAGAAGCGGGTGCCGGACACCACGAAGGCCCGCGAGGTCCTGGACTTCACCGCAACCACCTCGTTGGACGAGATGCTCGACGAGGTCGTCCCGTGGGTGACCCGGGCGGTCGACGAGGGCCGCCTCTAGTCGCGGCGTCCCCGTTCGTCCGTTACCTTTCACTAAGCGTTAGATAGCTCAGGATTGGCAGCCGCCCGTTGCCGGACGGCATTGGCCGCAGGCGGCCTTGACGCTTCGACACCCACTGCCCGGCCCGCGGGTGCGGGGCTTACGGGTCTTACGCAGGCTCCACGTCCTGTTTTAACGTCGCCCGGCAACTCCAGGTCGACGTGTCGCACGAGGGCGGCAAGGTTGCGTGCGGCATTGACGTCCCGGTCCAGGGACAGACCGCAGGTATCGCAGTGGAATGTGCGCTCGGACAGCGACAGTTTGGGTTTCACCTTCTGGCATCGCGAGCAGGTCTTCGAGCTGGGGTACCACCGGTCGGCGATGTGCAGGACGCTGCCGTACCAGCCGGACTTGTACTGCAACTGCCGCCGCAGGGTGGCCGGGGCGGCGTCGGACAACGCCCGGGCCAGCCTGCGGTTGCGTTTCAAGCCGGCCACGTGCAGGTCCTCCACCGCGATGGTGTCGTACTGCTGGGCCAGCCGGGTGGTGAGCTGGTGCCAGGCGTCGGCGCGGACCGCGGCGACGCCTGCGTGCAGCCGGGCAGCCTGCGTCTGGGCGCGCTGCCACCGGTTCGACGGGGTGCGTTTGCGGTGCGTGGCCGGGTCGTACGGCCCGATCCGGCGGCTGGCCCGGCGCTGGGCCTTGCCGAACCGCTTCAGGGCCGCCTTGAACGGGGCCGGGTTGTCGAGCATCTCGCCGGTGGACAGCACCGCGAGGTGCGTGATCCCGGCGTCGACCCCGATGACCCGGCCCAGCCGGGGGGCGTGCGCCGGGCGTTCGATGGTCCGCTTGACCGCGACCTGAAACGAGCAGAACCAGCGCCCAGCGGTCTCGGTGACGGTCGCGGACAGGATCTTCGCGGTGCCCGCATGGACCCGGCGGGCCAGCTTGCGGGTCGACTCGTGAGTCCGGATCCGGCCCAGCCGGGGCAGCACCACGTGCCGCCGGTCGGCGTCCACCCGGATCGCCCCGGTGGTGAACCGCACGGACCGGGCCGCGGCCTTGCCTTTGAACCGGGGCCAGCCCATCTTGCGGCCCTTACGCTTGCCGCTGCGTGACGCCGCCCAGTTGGCCAACGCCCGGGCCAGCGCGTCCAGGCCGGTGTTGAACGCCTCCTTGGAGCATTCCTGCCACCACGGCGCCACCCACGCCTTGATGTGGTTCCAGGTGCGCCGCAGATCCGGCAGCGACCAGCCCTGCCGCGGCGTCAGGTCCGCCTCGGCGACCCCGTAGGACGCCTCCGCCAGGCGCTGTGCCTTGACCGCGCTGAGCCGGCCGAGCATGTGGTTGAAGGCGAACCGGGCCGCCCCGGCGTGCCGACGCAGGCTCTGCTCGTCGGCCGGGTCCAGGGCGAACTTGTACGCCTGCACGGTCCACCCCGCGGGGGGCTCGTACCGCTTCACCCGGCATCACCCGAGGTGGCGGCGGCCACGGCTCGCTCGGCCCGGTTCCCCGCCCCCCGACGGCCATACAGCCGGGCGCACAGCGAGGTCAGGATCTCGGTCACGTCGCGGACCAGGTCGTCGTCCACCTCGGCCGGGTCGACCACGAGCAACCGACGGCCCTGGGCGGCCAACGCGGCCTCGACGTACTCGGCGCCGAAGCGCGCGAACCGGTCCCGGTGCTCCACCACGATCACGGTCACGGCCGGGTCGCGCAGCAACGCGAGGAACTCCTTACGGCGCCCGTTGAGCGCCGAACCGACCTCGGTCACGACCCGCGCCACCGCAAGGTTCTGCCCGGTGGCCCAAGCGGTGACCCGAGCCACCTGCCGGTCCAGGTCAGCGCGTTGGTCCGCCGAGGACACCCGGGCATACACCACCACGGTCTCGGCCGGGGCCGGATCGGCGGGCGGCTCCACCAGGATCAGACCACCGACCCGGCGAGCGGGCACCGGCAACTTGCCCTCCCGGAACCAGCGATACGCCGTTACCGGGTGAACCCCTTCCCGCTTCGCCCACTCTTTCAAGTTCACACCTGCACACTATCGCATACTGTTAAGTCAACTATTGGAACCCCGCCCGGCCCGGTTCGCCCTCCGCGACCCGGGTCGGGCGTTCTGCTACCGGGTGACCGGCATCACGTCTACATGCCCATGCAGTGGGACGTATGAACTTGCATGGGGGCGGCAAGCCCGCTAACCTTCTCTGCATAGTCATGCGGAGGTGAGTATGGGCATTCGAGTCGCGGTCGCCGGAGCGAGCGGATACGCCGGGGGCGAGCTGCTGCGCCTGGTCGCCGGGCACCCCGAGCTCGACCTGGTCACCGCCACCGCCCACCGCCAGGCCGGCCAGCCCGTCACCGCCGTACACCCGCAGCTCGCGGGGCTCGACCTGGTGCTCACGGCGACCGACCCGGCGACCCTGGCCGACGCGGACCTGGTCTTCCTGGCCCTGCCGCACGGCGAGTCGGCGGCGCTCGCGGCCGCGCTGCCGGAGA
Source organism: Micromonospora sp. NPDC047548 (assembly GCF_040642975.1). Lineage (NCBI taxonomy): Bacteria > Bacillati > Actinomycetota > Actinomycetes > Micromonosporales > Micromonosporaceae > Micromonospora > Micromonospora sp. NPDC047548. The sequence goes on along the minus strand of NZ_JBEYTI010000002.1, from coordinate 18,079 downwards.
CGGTCCGGGTGGTCGACCTCGGCGCCGACCACCGGCTGCACGACGCCGCCGCCTGGGCCCGCTACTACGGCGGCCCGCACGCCGGTGCCTGGACCTACGGCCTGCCCGAGCTGCCTGGCCAGCGGGCGGCGATCGCCGCCGCGACCCGGGTCGCCAGCACCGGCTGCTACGCCGTGGCCACCACCCTTGCCCTGGCCCCGCTGATCGCCGCCGGCGCGGTCCTCCCCAGCGACGTGGTGGTGGTCGCCGCCTCCGGCACCTCCGGCGCCGGCCGGGCCGCCAAGGCCCACCTGCTCGGCAGCGAGGTGATGGGCGACCTGTCGCCCTACAAGGTCGGCGCCCACCAGCACGTGCCGGAGATCAAGCAGGCCACCGGCGCGACCAGCCTCTCCTTCACCCCGGTGCTCGCGCCCATGCCGCGCGGCATCCTCGCCACCGTCACCGCCGTGCCGACCGGCGACGCCGACCCGCGCGACGTGCTGGCCCGGGCGTACGCGGACGCGCCGTTCGTGCACGTGCTGCCCGAGGGCGCCTGGCCGCACACCGCCGCCACGGCCGGCTCGAACTCCTGCCACCTCCAGGCCGGCGTTGACGTCGACTCCGGCCGGGTGATCGTGGTCAGCGCGATCGACAACCTCGGCAAGGGCGCCGCCGGTCAGGCCGTGCAGTGCGCCAACCTGATGATCGGCCTCCCCGAGACCACCGGCCTCTCAGCCTTCGGAGTCGCGCCATGACCGTCACCACGCCCCGGGGTTTCCGGGCCGCCGGCGTCGCCGCCGGGCTCAAGACCAGCGGCAACGCCGACGTCGCCCTCGTCGTCAACGACGGCCCCGACGCCGGGATCGCCGGCGTCTTCACCGCCAACCGGGTCAAGGCCGCGCCGGTGCTCTGGACCCAGCAGGTCGTCCGGGGCGGCGTGGTCCGCGCCGTGGTGCTCAACTCCGGCGGCGCCAACGCCTGCACCGGCCCGGCCGGCTTCCAGGACACCCACGCCACCGCCGAGCACACCGCCGTCGCGCTGACCTCGGTCAGCCCCCGGCTGATGCTCGGCGCCGGCGAGGTCGCGGTCTGCTCCACCGGCCTGATCGGCGAGCGCCTCCCCATGGACAAGCTCCTCCCGGGCGTCCGCGCCGCGATCCGCGGCCTCGGCCGCGACGGCGGCACCGCGGCCGCCGAGGCGATCATGACCACGGACACCCGCCCCAAGACCACGGTCACCCAGGGCAGCGGCTGGACCGTCGGCGGCATGGCCAAGGGCGCCGGGATGCTCGCCCCCGCCATGGCCACCATGCTCTGCGTGCTCACCACCGACGCGGTCGCGGGGCGGGAGGCGCTCGACGCCGCGCTGCGGGCCGCCACCCGGGTCACCTTCGACCGGATCGACTCCGACGGCTGCATGTCCACCAACGACACCGTGCTGCTGCTGGCCAGCGGCGCCTCCGGCATCGAGCCCACCGGCGCCGAGCTGACCGCCGCGGTCACCGCCGCCTGCCACGACCTGGCCCAGCAGCTCATCGCCGACGCCGAGGGCGCCACCAAGCAGATCGCCATCGACGTGGTCGGCGCCGCCGGCGAGGACGACGCGGTCGAGGTGGGCCGCTCGGTGGCCCGGAACAACCTGGTCAAGACCGCGCTGTTCGGCAACGACCCGAACTGGGGCCGGATCCTCGCCGCCGTCGGCACCACCGCCGCCGCCTTCGAGCCGGACGGCGTGGACGTCGCCGTCAACGGGATCTGGGTGTGCCGCTCCGGCGCCGCCGCCGAGGACCGCGCCAAGGTCGACCTGACCGGGCGGGACGTCAGCATCCGGATCGACCTGCACGCCGGCTCCTCGGCCGCGACGATCTGGACCAACGACCTGTCGCACGCGTACGTGCACGAGAACTCGGCGTACTCCTCATGAGCCTCACCGCCGATCTCACTCGGGCCCAGGCCAAGGCCGAGACGCTGATCGAGGCGCTGCCCTGGCTGGCCCGCTTCTCCGGTGCCACCGTCGTGGTCAAGTACGGCGGCAACGCCATGGTCGACCCGGCGCTGCAGCGTGCCTTCGCCGCCGACATGGTCTTCCTCCGGTACGCCGGCCTCAAGCCGGTCGTCGTGCACGGCGGCGGGCCGCAGATCTCCGCCATGCTGGGCCGGCTCGGCATCGCCAGCGAGTTCCGGGGCGGCCTGCGGGTCACCACCCCCGAGGCGATGGACGTGGTCCGGATGGTGCTGGTCGGTCAGGTCGGCCGGGAACTGGTCGGGCTGATCAACGCGCAGGGCCCGTTCGCCGTCGGCCTCTCCGGCGAGGACGCCGGGCTGTTCACCGCCGTCCGGCGGCCCGCGTACGTCGACGGGCAGCCGGTGGACGTCGGGCAGGTCGGCGACGTGGAGTCCGTCGACGTCTCGGCGGTGACCGACCTGATCGCGGCCGGCCGGATCCCGGTGATCTCGACCGTCGCGCCGGACGCCGACGGGGTGCTGCACAACCTCAACGCCGACACCGCCGCCGCCGCGCTCGCCGTCGCCCTCCAGGCGCGCAAGCTGGTCGTGCTCACCGACGTGGCCGGCCTCTACGCCGACTGGCCCGACACCAGCAGCCTGGTCAGCGAGATCACCGACGACGAGCTGGCGACGCTGCTGCCGTCCCTGGAGTCGGGGATGGTCCCGAAGATGGAGGCCTGCCTGCGGGCGGTGCGCGGGGGCGTGCCCGCCGCGCACGTCGTCGACGGCCGGGTCGCCCACTCCACGCTGCTGGAGGTCTTCACCTCGGAAGGATTCGGAACGATGGTGATCGGGTCATGAGCGCCCTGGTCGAACGCTGGCGCCAGGCCATGATGGACAACTACGGCACCCCGCCGCTGGCGCTCGTCGCCGGCTCCGGCGCCGTCGTGGTCGACGAGGCCGGCCGGGAGTACGTCGACCTGCTCGGCGGCATCGCCGTCAACGCCCTCGGCCACGCCCACCCCGCCGTGGTGGCCGCCGTCTCCCGGCAGGTCGCCACCCTCGGCCACGTCTCCAACCTGTTCGTCGCCGAACCCCCGGTGGCCCTCGCGGAGCTGCTGCTGGCCCTCGCCGGCCGGCCCGGCCGGGTGTACTTCGCCAACTCCGGCGCGGAGGCCAACGAGGCGGCGTTCAAGCTCTCCCGGCTCACCGGCCGCAGCCACGTGGTGGCCGCGCGGGGCGGTTTCCACGGCCGCACCATGGGCGCGCTCGCCCTCACCGGCCAGCCGGCCAAGGCCGACCCGTTCCGCCCGCTGCCCGGCGACGTCACCCACGTCCCGTACGGCGACACCGCCGCCCTCGACGCGGCCGTCACCGACGCGACCGCCATGGTGATCCTGGAGCCGGTCCAGGGCGAGAACGGCGTCGTCGTGCCGCCCGCCGGCTACCTGGCGCAGGCGCGGCGGATCACCGCCCGGCACGGCGCCCTGCTCGTCCTGGACGAGGTGCAGACCGGCGTCGGCCGCACCGGGCACTGGTTCGCCCACCAGGCCGAGGGGATCGAGCCGGACGTGGTGACCCTGGCCAAGGGGCTCGGCGGCGGGCTGCCGATCGGGGCCTGCCTCGCCTTCGGCCGGGCCGGTGAGCTGCTCGCCCCCGGCTCGCACGGCACCACCTTCGGCGGCAACCCGGTCAGCTGCGCCGCCGCCCTCGCGGTCGTCGCCACCATCGCCAGCGAGGGGCTGCTCGACCACGTCAAGCGGACCGGCGAGCGCCTGCGCCGGGGCGTCGAGGCGCTCGGCCACCCGCTGGTCGCCGACGTGCGGGGCGCAGGCCTGCTGCTCGGCGTGGTGCTCACCGCCCCGGTCTCCGGCCCGGTCACCGCCGCCCTGCGCGAGGCGGGCTTCCTGGTCAACCCGGTGCAGCCGGACGTGATCCGGCTCGCCCCGCCGCTGATCCTCACCGCCGACCAGGTCGACGCCTTCCTGGCCGCCCTGCCGGCCGCCCTCGACGCCGCAGCGCCGGCCGACCTCGCGCCGACCGCCGCCAGCCCGACCACGACGGAGACGAGCGCATGATCCGGCATTTCCTGCGGGACGACGACCTGACCCCCGCCGAGCAGTCGGCCGTGCTCGACCTGGCCGCGCGGATGAAGGCCGACCGGTTCGGGTGCACGCCGCTGGCCGGGCCGCGCTCGGTGGCGGTGCTCTTCGACAAGCAGAGCCTGCGCACCCGGATCTCCTTCGACGCCGGCATCGCCGAACTCGGCGGCCACCCCCTCGTGGTGGACACCCAGGTCACCCACTTCGGGCGGGGCGAGACCCTCGCCGACGCCGGCCGGGTGCTCTCCCGCTACGTCGCCGCGATCGTGCTGCGCACCCACGGCGACGACCGGATCGCCGAGGTCGCCTCGCACGCCACCGTGCCGGTGGTCAACGCGCTCACCGACGGCTACCACCCCTGCCAGCTCCTCGCCGACCTGCTCACCGTCCGTGAGCACTGCGGCGGCACGCGGGGCCGGACCCTGGCGTACGTCGGGGACGCCGCCAACAACCTGTCGCACTCGTACCTGCTGGCCGGGGCGACCGCCGGGATGCACGTCCGGGTGGCCGGGCCGGCCGGCTTCCAGCCCGACCCGGACGTGGTGAGCCGCGCCGAGAAGATCGCCGCCGGCACCGGCGGATCGGTCCGGGCGCTGGTCGACCCGATCGAGGCGGTACGCGGGGCCGACGTGGTCGCCACCGACACCTGGACCTCGATGGGCCAGGAGGACGACGGGCTGGACCGGACCACCCCGTTCCGGCCGTACCAGGTGAACGACGCGCTGCTCGCCCACGCCGGGCCGGGCGTGATCGTGCTGCACTGCCTGCCGGCGCACCGCGGCGAGGAGATCACCGACGAGGTGCTGGACGGGCCGCGGAGCGCGGTCTTCGACCAGGCGGAGAATCGCCTGCACGCCCAGAAGGCGCTGCTGACGTATCTCCTGGAGGCCTCCACATGACCGCCCCGCTGACCCGCGCCGCCCGGCACGCCCGCATCGTCGAGCTGATCCGCGACAAGGCCGTCCGGTCGCAGACCGAACTGGCCGACCTGCTCGCCGGCGACGGAATCCAGGTCACCCAGGCCACCCTGTCGCGGGACCTGAAGGAGCTCGGCGCGGTCACCGCCCGCGGCGGCGACGGGCGGGCCGTCTACGTGATCCCCGAGGACGGCCACCGGCCGCTGCGCGACGCCGAGGCGGCCCCCGCCCGGCTGGTCCGGCTGCTGCACGAGCTGCTCAACGGGGTCGACTCCAGCGGCAACATCGCCGTGCTGCGCACCCCGCCGGGCGCAGCCCACTACCTGGCCAGCGCGTTGGACCGTGCGGGCCTGCCCGAGGTCGTCGGCACCATCGCCGGCGACGACACCATCCTCGTCGTGGCCCGCGAGGCCGTCGGCGGGGCCGCGCTCGGCGACAAGCTCGCCGGGTGGGCCCGCCGGGAAGAAAACGTTGAAGGGAGCACCAAGCCATGACCGAGCGGGTCGTACTCGCCTACTCCGGAGGTCTCGACACCTCCGTCGCCATTCCCTACCTCGCCGAGCAGACCGGCGCCGAGATCATCGCGGTGGCCGTCGACGTCGGGCAGGGCGGCGAGGACCTCGACGCCATCCGGCAGCGGGCCCTGGACTGCGGCGCCGTCGAGTCCGAGGTGGTCGACGCGCGCGACGAGTTCGCCGCCGACTACTGCCTGCCGGCGATGCGGGCCAACGCCCTCTACATGGACCGCTACCCGCTGGTCTCCGCGCTGTCCCGGCCGCTGATCGTCAAGCACCTGGTGGCTGCGGCCCGCAAGCACGGCGGCACGATCGTCTCGCACGGCTGCACCGGCAAGGGCAACGACCAGGTCCGCTTCGAGGTCGGCCTGGGCGCTCTCGCCCCCGACCTGAAGATCATCGCCCCGGCCCGGGACTTCGCCTGGACCCGGGACAAGGCCATCGCCTTCGCCGAGGAAAAGGGCCTGCCGATCGACGTCTCGGCCAAGTCGCCGTACTCCATCGACCAGAACCTCTGGGGTCGCGCCGTGGAGACCGGCTTCCTGGAGGACATCTGGAACGCCCCGATCGAGGACCTCTACTCCTACACCTCGGACCCGGCCGAGCCGCGTGACGCCGACGAGGTCGTGATCACCTTCGACGCCGGCAACCCGGTCGCCATCGATGGCGAGACCGTCACCCCGTACCAGGCGATCCTGGAGCTGAACCGGCGCGCCGGCGCGCAGGGCGTGGGCCGGCTCGACATGGTCGAGGACCGCCTCGTCGGCATCAAGAGCCGCGAGGTGTACGAGGCCCCCGGCGCGATCGCGCTGATCACCGCCCACCAGGAGCTGGAGGCGGTCACCGTCGAGCGCGACCTGGCCCGGTTCAAGCGCGGCGTCGACCAGCGCTGGGGCGAGCTGGTCTACGACGGTCTCTGGTTCTCGCCGCTGAAGAACAGCCTGGACGCGTTCATCGACGATGCCCAGCGGCACGTCTGCGGCGAGGTGCGTCTCACCCTGCACGGCGGCCGGGTCACCGTCACCGGCCGGCGCTCCGAGGCCAGCCTCTACGACTTCGGCATGGCCACCTACGACACCGGCGACACCTTCGACCAGTCCCTCGCGAAGGGCTTCGTGCAGCTGTGGGGCCTGCCGAGCAAGATGGCCACCGCCCGGGATGCCCGGCTGGGTGGCTCCTGACCGTGGGGACCACAATGGGCGGGGTGGACGACAAGAGCCTGACCGAGAACAGCGCCGCCACCAACCGGACGAGCCTGTGGGGTGGCCGCTTCGCCGGCGGCCCCGCCGAGGCCCTCGCGCGGCTGTCGGTGAGCGTCCAGTTCGACTGGCGCCTCGCCCCGTACGACATCGCCGGCTCCCGGGCGCACGCCCGGGTGCTGGCCGGCGCGGGCCTGCTCGACCCGGACGAACTGGGCCGCATCCTGGCCGCGCTGGACGACCTGGAGGCGGCCTGCGCCTCCGGGCAGTTCCGCCCGACCATCGACGACGAGGACGTGCACACCGCCCTGGAGCGCGGCCTGCTGGAGCGGCTCGGCAGCCTCGGCGGCAAGCTGCGTGCCGGCCGGTCCCGCAACGACCAGGTCGCCACCGACCTGCGGCTCTACCTGCGTGACCACGCCCGGGGCGTGGCCGCCCGGCTGGTCGAGCTGGCCGAGGCGCTGGTCGAGCAGGCCGAGCGGCACGTGGAAACCGCGGCGCCGGGGATGACCCACCTCCAGCACGCCCAGCCGGTCACCTTCGGGCACTGGCTGCTCGCCCACGTGCAGCCGCTGCTGCGCGACCTGGAACGGCTGCGCGACTGGGACCACCGGGCCGCGATCAGCCCGCTCGGCGCGGGCGCGCTGGCCGGCTCCGGCCTGCCGCTGGACCCGGTGGCCGTCGCCAAGGAGCTGGGCTTCCGCACGTCCTTCGCCAACTCGATGGACGCCGTCGCCGACCGGGACTTCGTGGCCGAGTTCCTCTTCGTCACCGCGATGATCGGGGTGCACCTGTCCCGCCTCGGCGAGGAGGTGGTGCTCTGGACCTCGCACGAGTTCGGCTGGGTGGAGCTGGACGACGCCTTCGCCACCGGCTCGTCGATCATGCCGCAGAAGAAGAACGCGGACATCGCCGAGCTGGCCCGGGGCAAGTCCGGCCGCCTGGTGGGCGGGCTGATGAGCGTGCTCACCATGCTCAAGGGCCTGCCGATGACCTACGACCGGGACATGCAGGAGGACAAGGAGCCGGCCTTCGACGCGGTCGACACCCTGGAACTGCTGCTGCCGGCGGTCGCCGGGATGATCTCCACCATGACGGTACGCGTCGACCGGCTGGTCGCCGCCGCGCCGGTGGGCTTCTCCCTCGCGACCGAGGTGGCCGACTGGCTGGTCCGCAAGAACGTGCCGTTCCGCGACGCGCACGAGATCACCGGCAAGCTCGTCGCGCTCTGCGTGGCCCGGGACTGCGCCCTCGACGAGGTCTCCGACGACGACCTCACCACGGTCAGCGAGCATCTCGACCCGTCGGTGCGCGATGTGCTCTCGGTCCGGTCCGCGCTGGCCGCCCGGACCACCCCCGGCTCCACCGGACCCGGCCCGGTTGCTGACCAGCTTGCCGCCGCCGCCGACAAGCTGGCCGGCTGGCGGGAGTGGACCGCCGAGCGGGTCGTACCCCGCTGAGGTCGACGGGTCGGCGCGGCGCGGTGCCGCGCCGACCCTCAGACCGTCGGCCGCTCCCGTTTCGGCAGTTTCGCCACCACCGCGTCGTACGAGCCGTCGACCGCCTCGACCACTTCGTCGTCGGGGATGTCTCCGCCGATCCGCAGCGTGTTCCAGCCCGACCGCCCGATGTACGGCGACGCCTTCGCGTCGTCCGGGAACCGGTGGATCCACTCGTCGGCGACCTCCCGGGTCGGGCCGCACTTCACGCCCACCCGTGCCTCGCCGTCGGGGGAGCCGAGGAAGGCGAAGATCCGGCTTCCCACCTTCACCACCTCGTCGCCCTCCCACGGCCGGTCCAGCCAGGCGCCCGGCTTTCCGAGGCAGTACGCCAGCATCTCCTCGCGCGTCATTGCGTCCTCCCGGTGGCAGCGGTCACCGGCACAGTCTCCCCGACCGGTCCAGCCGACGGTGCCGCCGTGACCGGCGAGGCGGTCCGCAAGCCGGCCGCCGCCCGCCACGGCTCAGTCGGTGGCGGCGGTGCGGGCCGACAGCCGCTCGAAGCGCTGCTTGGCGGCCTGCGCGCTGCCCAGCCCCAGCCCGAAGGCGATCGCCTGCCAGGTCATGCCACGGCCGCGGGCGAGGGTCAGCAGTCCCGCCTCCAGCGTGTCGACCTCGGCGCGCAGGTGGGGGAGGAGGGTCAGCGCCGCGGTCAGGTCGGCCTCGTCAACCGGCTCCTCGCCGGGCTCCCGCTCCATCCCGCCGGCGGCCAGGGCGGTCACCAGCGCGACCGCCTCGTAGGGATCCGCCACGTACGGGTTGGTGTGGCGCCGCCGACGCGCCTCGGTGCCGGCGTGCCGCTGGGTGATCCGCTCCAGCGCGGCGTAGGTGCGGTGGGCGCGGGCGCGCGCCGCGTCGGGAGCGGTGAAGGACTCGGTCATGCTCCCAGCAGACCGCATCAACTTCCCGCTGTCAACGAAATCTTCTCAACAATTTGTTGAGAAGCGGTCCGGCCCGGTTCACCAGCGCCGCGTAGCCGACGCCCAGCGCCAGCGATGCCCCCAGCGCCAGCAGCGGCTGCTCGCGCAGGTGCGGGTAGACCTGCCAGTGGGTCAGGTAGATGGAGAGCGAGCTGCCGGCGAGCACGCCGGCGACCCGGTTCAGCGGGCGTACGCTCGGCACCGTCGGCAGCCAGGTGAGCAGCGCGAACCCGGCCACGATCAGCGCCTCCCGCTGCGGCTGGCCGAAGAAGCCCGGCACGGTGGCCGCGGCGGCGGCGGTGACCAGCAGCCGCTGCCGTACCCCGTCGGCGCGGGCCGCCGCCCAGCCGAGCGCGAAGAGCCAGAACGCCACGATCGCCGTCGGCAGGGCGTAGCGGGCGTTCAGGCCGAACACGTCGTAGCGGCTGAGCAGCCCGAGCCCGGCGAGGGCCAGCGGCAGGCCGAACGGGTGGCGGCGTTCCAGCCGGTCCATCCGGGGCACCGCCAACAGGACGGCCACCGCGACCAGGATGTAGACCAGCGCCTCGACGAACCAGAAGTGCCATTCGGTGCGCCCGTCGTCGGGGCCGACCAGGCTGTTGACCAGCAACAGGGTGCTCCACCGGTACTGGTCGGTGACCAGCAGCATCGCCGCGATCCAGGCCGTCGTGGGCAGCACGACCCGCGCTGCGGCGGCCCGGATCAGCCGTAGCCGGTCGGTCCGACCGGCGCCGGTGAGCTGGAACCGGGCGAAGTTGAAACCGGCCACCCCGAGCAGCAGGTGCGCCCCGCCGGTGACGGTGAACAGCGGGATGTGCGAGCCGACGACCAGCACGATCGCCACCGCCCGCAGCGCCACACTGGTCTCCAGCACCCGCCGGCGGCGCGGCCGCCCGCCGCGCGGCGCGGGCAGCGCCCCGATCGGCAGGGTGTGCCAGTTCGGCGGCAGCTGCCCGAGCATCCGCTCCAGGCGGACCGACATCTCGACGTACGACAGCGAGTCGCCGCCCAGGTCGACGAAGCTGTGCTCAGGGGTGACGTCGGCCCGGTCCAGCACCTCGGCGAAGAGCCGGCACAGGTCGCCGTCCGGGGCGGGGGCCGGCGGTGGGGGCGGGGCGGCGGTTCCGGCGGCCAGCTCGCCCAGTGCCGGGTAGTCCACCTTGCCCGTGGCCAGCCGGGGCAGCTGCGGCAGCGCCAGCACCCGAACCGCCCGGGGTGGCAGGCCGACCTCGCCGGCGACCAGCCGGCGGACCCGCCTCGGGTCCGCGTCGCCGGCCACCGCCACCAGCAGCTCGTCGTCTGCCCCGAGGCAGGCCGCGTCGACGTCGTGCGCGGCGAGCAGCGTCTCCACCCGCTGCGGGTCGACCCGCAGGCCGAGGATCTTGGCGAACCGGCTGCGCCGGCCCACCAGCTCGTAGAGGCCGTCCGGACCGCGACGGGCCAGATCGCCGGTGTGCAGCTCGGTCACGGTACGTCCCGACGCCAGGTCGGCCGGGCGCTCGGCGTAGCCGAGCATCACGTTCGGGCCGGCGTACACCAGCTCGCCGACCCCGTCCGGCTGGTCCGGCAGCGGGGCCAGCCGGAAGTCGCCGCCCGGTACCGGCACGCCGATCGCCTCCGGGCGGGTCGCCGCCAGGTCCGGCGGCAGGTACGCCATCCGGGCCGTCGCCTCGGTCTGCCCGTACATGACGAACAGGTCCCAGCCGCTGCGCCGGCCCAGCTCGGCGAAGCGGACCACTTTCTCCGGCGCCAGCCGGCCGCCGGCGGCGGTGACGTAGCGCAGGTGCGGCAGGTCCATCGCGGCGAAGCCGACCCGGTCCAGCAGGTCGAAGGTGTACGGCACCCCGGCGAGAGCGGTGGCCCGGGCCCGGCGGAACAGCTCCCAGAAGCAGCCGTCGGCGACCGAGCGGTCGGTGAGCACCAGCGCGGCGCCCCGGGCGAGGTGGCTGTTCACCACCGACAGGCCGTAGCAGTAGTGCAGCGGCAGGCTGGTCGCCGCCCGGTCGTTCTCCCGCACCCCCAGGTACTCGGCGATCGACTCGGCGTTGGCCTGCAGGTTGGTGTGCGAGAGTCGGACCAGCTTCGGCGAGCCGGTCGACCCCGACGTGCTCAGCAGCACTGCCAGGTCCGGGTGCAGCTCGTGCGCCGACCCGGCACGCCGCTCGCGCAGCGTCCACGCCCCGTCGACCGGCCCGACCACCACGTCCGGGTCGTACGCCGCGGTCAGCGCCTGCACCGCCGGGCCGTCGCCGGGCACCAGCAGGACGGGGTGCCCGCCGCGCAGGCCGGCCAGGTACCCCACCAGTGCGTCGACCGTGTTGGCCCCGGTGACGAGCACCAGCCGCCGCCGGGGGCCGAGCCGTCGCGCGGTCTCGGCGACCCGGGCGGCGAGTTCGGCGTACGACAGCACGCCGTCGGCGGTGACCACGGCGGGACAGTCACCGTGGTCGGCCAGGTCGCGGGCGAAGGGCACCGCGCGCACGGCCGGGAGCAGGTCGGGCGGGTGTGTCACGGCGCCACTCTAAGGTAAGGCATACCTAAGCGCGAACGCGGGTGGCGGCACGCCCGGCTGGGTACCGTCGGTGCATGACCTCATCCCACACGGACCTGGCGCCGCTGGCCGACCTGCTGGCCGGACCGGTGGTGCCCGCCGCGCGCGGGCTGCTCGGCTGCCGGCTCTCCGCCGGCGGCGTGACCGTCCGGCTCACCGAGGTCGAGGCGTACGCGGGGACGGCCGGCGACCCCGCCTCGCACGCGCACCGGGGGCGCACCCCGCGCAACGCGGTGATGTTCGGCCCGGCCGGGCACGCCTACGTGTACTTCACCTACGGGATGCACTGGTGCGTGAACGTGGTCACCGGCCCGGACGGGGAGGCCGCCGCGGTGCTGCTGCGCGCCGGCGAGGTGATCGACGGCCTTGAGGCGGCCCGCGCCCGCCGTCCCGCCGTACGCCGGGACGTCGACCTGGGCCGCGGCCCGGCGCGGCTCTGCGCGACCCTCGGTATCGACCGCTCGGCGTGCGGCCGGGACCTGCTCGGCGACGGCCCGGTCCGGCTGCGGCCGGCGGCGGTGCCGGTGCCGGAGGCCGCGATCTCCGCCGGCCCGAGGGTGGGGGTGACCGGGGCGCACGACGTGCCCTGGCGGTTCTGGCTCACCGGCGAGCCGACGGTGAGCAGCTACCGGCGACACGTTCCGCGCCGGCGGGGTTGAGCGCCCCGGCGTGGCCGGGCGATTCTGTCGGGGGCTGTGGCCATAATCACGCCACGCGCTCACCGACGAATCGGAGGACGGTCATGCCCACGCTGCTCGCGATCGGCACCGCCAAGGGGCTCTTCCTCGCCACGAGCCCGGCCGGGCGTGGCTGGGAGGTGAGCGGCCCGCACTTCCCGATGACCGGGGTCTACGCCGTCGCCGTCGACCCCCGCCCCGCCGCGCCCCGGCTGCTCGTCGGCATGACCAGCTCGCACTTCGGGCCGAGCGTCGCCACCAGCGACGACCTCGGCGCCTCCTGGACGGAGCCGGACCAGGCGCCGGTGGCGTTCCCGGCCGACACCGGTGCCAGCCTCGGCCGGGTCTGGCAGCTCGTGCCGGGCGGCGCGGACGCGCCGGACGTGGTCTGGGCGGGCACCGAGCCGTCGGCGCTGTTCCGCTCCGAGGACGGCGGGCGCAGCTTCACGCTGGTCCGCTCCCTCTGGGACCATCCGCACCGGGAGCAGTGGGGGGCCGGCTTCGGCGGCCAGGCGGCGCACACCGTGCTGCCGCACCCGCGCGACTCCAGCCGGATCCTGGTCGCCATGTCCACCGGCGGGGTCTACCGCTCGGAGGACGCCGGGGAGAGCTGGTCCCCGGGCAACACCGGCATCCGGGCGTACTTCATGCCCGACGAGTGGCCCGAGTTCGGCCAGTGCGTGCACAAGGTCGCCCGGGACGCGGGCAACCCGGAGCGGCTCTACGCGCAGAACCACCACGGCGTCTACCGCTCCGACGACGACGGCCGCACCTGGACGTCCATTGCCGCCGGCCTGCCCAGCGACTTCGGCTTCCCGATCGTGGCCCACCCGTCCCGTGCCGGCACGGTCTGGACGTTCCCGCTGGTCGCCGACTCGCAGCGGTACCCGGTCGACCACCGGTGCCGGGTGTTCCGCTCGGTCGACGCCGGCGACAAGTGGGAGCCGCTGTCGGTGGGGCTGCCGGACGAGCCGTTCCACCCCTCGGTGCTGCGCGACGCGATGTGCGCGGGCGGGGCGGGCGACGTCTACTTCGGCACCCGCTCCGGCGAGGTCTACGCCAGCCGCGACGACGGCGACTCCTGGTCGCTGGTGGCCGCCCACCTGCCGGACGTGCTCTGCGTCCGTGCGGCGGAGGTCTGAGGATGGTCACCGTGCTGGTGCCGGGTCCGCTGCGCGGCGAGGTTGGCGGAGCGAGCCGGCTGACCGTGGAGGCCGCCGGGTCGGTGGGTGCGGTCCTCGACGCGCTCGCCGCCTCCTGGCCCCGGCTGGCCCGCCGGATCCGCGACGAGCGGGGCGAGTTGCGCCGGTATGTCAACGTCTACGTCGACGGGGAGGACTGCCGGCACGCCGGGGGAGTAGCCGCGCCGGTCGCCGACGGCGCCGAGGTGCAGGTGCTGCCTTCGGTGGCCGGCGGCTGAGGCCTGCGCGGCAGCCGCCGCGCCCATGATCCGCCAGCTGCTGCACGGGCCGCCCGACTGCCGCACGGGTGACCGGGACCACCCCGCGACGCTTCCGCGACGGAATAGTTGACTCGTCAAATATGTTGTGAGCAGCGTTCGGGTGGCCACCGCGGCCCCGGTCTTCCCACGCGAGGAGCTGGTCATGCAGTTCGGAGTCTTCACCGTCGGCGACGTCACGGTCGACCCGACCAACGGCCGGGAGCCGACCGAGCATGAGCGGATCAAGGCGACGGTGGCCATCGCGCTCAAAGCAGAGGAGGTCGGCCTCGACGTCTTCGCCACCGGCGAGCACCACAACCCGCCGTTCGTGCCCTCGTCGCCCACCACCATGCTGGGCTACCTCGCCGCGCGTACGTCTCGGCTGCTGCTCTCCACCTCGACCACGCTGATCACCACCAACGACCCGGTCAAGATCGCCGAGGACTACGCGATGCTGCAGCACCTGGCCGACGGCCGGGTGGACCTGATGATGGGTCGCGGCAACACCGGGCCGGTCTACCCGTGGTTCGGCCAGGACATCCGCAACGGCATCCCCCTCGCGATCGAGAACTACGACCTGCTGCGCCGGCTGTGGCGCGAGGACGTGGTCGACTGGGAGGGTCGCTTCCGCACCCCACTGCAGTCGTTCACCTCGACGCCGCGCCCGCTCGACGGCGTGCCGCCGTTCGTCTGGCACGGCTCGATCCGCAGCCCGGAGATCGCCGAACAGGCCGCCTACTACGGCGACGGCTTCTTCGCCAACCACATCTTCTGGCCCAAGGAGCACACCCAGCGGATGGTCGGGCTCTACCGGCAGCGCTTCGCCCACTACGGGCACGGCAGCCCGGAGCAGGCCATCGTCGGCCTGGGCGGGCAGGTCTTCGTCCGGAAGAATTCGCAGGACGCGGTGCGGGAGTTCCGGCCGTACTTCGACAACGCCCCGGTCTACGGGCACGGGCCGTCGCTGGAGGAGTTCAGCCGCGAGACGCCGCTGACCGTGGGCAGCCCGCAGCAGGTCATCGACCGCACGCTGGGCTTCCGCGAGTACGTCGGCGACTACCAGCGGCAGTTGTTCCTGGTCGACCACGCGGGCCTGCCGCTGAAGACCGTGCTGGAGCAGCTCGACATCCTCGGCGAGGAGGTGATCCCGGTGCTGCGCAAGGAGTTCGACGCGCGGCGTCCCGCCCATGTGCCCGAGGCACCCACCCACGCCTCGCTGCTCGCCGCCCGGGACGTCGCCGACCTGGCCGGTGCGGAGGCCGCCCGATGACCCGGCGCACCCTGGCCGTGGTCTCGGCCGGCCTCGGCCAGCCCTCCTCGACCCGCCTGCTCGCCGACCAGCTCGCCGCGGCCGCCCGCGACGAGCTGGTCGGGCGCGGCGCCGAGGTCGAGCTGCGCACCGTCGAGCTGCGCGACCACGCGCACGACGTGGTGAACAACCTGCTCACCGGGTTCCCGTCGGAGTCGCTGCGCCAGGCCCTGGGCACGGTTGCCGGCGCGGACGGGATCGTGGCCGTCACCCCGATCTTCAACGCGTCGTACAACGGGCTGTTCAAGTCCTTCTTCGATGTGGTGGAGTCCGGGTCGCTGGTCGACCGGCCGGTGCTGATCGCCGCCACCGGCGGCACCGCGCGACACTCGCTCGCGCTGGAGCACGCCGTGCGCCCGATGTTCAGCTACCTGCGGGCGGTGGTGGTCCCCACCGCGGTCTTCGCCGCCCCGGAGGACTGGTCCGGCGGCACCGTCGACGGCGCGCTGCGCGGCCGGATCCAGCGCGCCGGCGCCGAGCTGGCCGGCCAGGTGGACCGGCGACCGCCGGCGACCGGCCCGGCCGACCCGTTCGCCCTCACCACCGACTTCGCCCAACTCCTCGGCGGCCGGGACAGCTGACCCTCAGTCCGCCCGCTCGTACGGGTGGGCGACCAGGACCGGGCAGTGTGCGTGCTGCACCACCGCCTGGCTCACCGAGCCGAGCAGCAGCCCGGCGAAGCCGCCCCGGCCCCGGGTGCCGACCGCCAGCACCGACGCCTCACCGCTCGCCTCGACCAGCCCCTGCGCCGGGCTGGCCGCCCGGACCTGGTGCTCGCGCACCACCAGATCCGGGTGGTCGGCCCGGACGGCGGCGGACGCCCCGGCGAGCAGCCGCACCGCCTCCGCCCGGTACGCGGCCTGGGACTCCTCGACCTCCTCCGGCACCGGCCGGTCCCCGTCCGGCGGGTCGACGTGCACCAGCACCAGCGGCACGTTGCGACGGGCCGCCTCGTCGGCGGCGTAGCCGGCGGCCAGCCGGGCGGACTTTGAGCCGTCCACCCCGACCACCACCGGCCCGTCCACCGGGATCGGCTGCTCCTCGGGGCGGACCACCAGCACCGGGCAGTGCGCGTGCGCGGCGACCTGGGCGCCGACCGAGCCGAGCAGCAGCCCCGCGAAGCCACCCAGGCCCCGGCTGCCCACGACCACCAGCTCGGCCCGGCGGGACTCCGCCACCAGCGTGGCGCCCGGGCCGCCGGCGACCTGGCGTACCTCGACGGTCAGTCCGGGCCAGCGGTCGGCGAGGTCCGCCGCGGTCCGCTCCAACATCTTCTCCGCATGCTCGGTGGGTGCCGGCACCCCCAGGTCGTACGGGTTGAGCGGCACGCCGTAGCCGAGCGGGTGCAGGTAGCCGTGCACCAGGTGCAGCGGCCGGCGGCGCAGAACGGCGGCCCGGGCCGCGTGCTCCGCGGCGACCAGGCTGGACGGCGATCCGTCGACGCCCACCACGACAGGTCGGTTCATCAGAACTGCGGCGTGGAAACCCGGCCGTTTAGGGCCGGGAGGAAACGCCGCTTCCTCCCTTCGATGATTGTCTTAGGTGAACGGTAAAATGTGAGGCGTGAGTGGCGTGGTGAAGCGGGCGTACAAGTACCGCTTCTATCCGTCTCCTGAGCAGGCTGAGTTGCTGGGCCGCACCTTCGGTTGTGTGCGGAAGGTGTACAACCTGGCGCTGGAGGCGCGTACCCGGGCGTGGGCGGTTGACCGGCAGCGCACCACGTACGTGCAGTCCTCGGCGTGGCTGAGCGAGTGGAAGCGCACAGAGGGGCTGGCTTTCCTCAGCGAGGTGTCGTCGGTGCCGTTGCAGCAGGCGCTGCGGCATTTGCAGGCCGGGTTCGCGGCGTTCTGGGACAGGCGGGCCCGGTACCCGAGGTTCAAGTCCAAGCGCAAGTCGCGGGCGTCGGCGGAGTTCACCCGCTCGGCGTTCCGCTGGCGTGACGGGCAGCTCACCCTGGCCAAGATGAACACCCCGCTGGACATCGTGTGGTCCCGGCCTCTGCCGGAGGGTGCGGAGCCGTCGACCGTCACCGTGTCCCGGGATGCCGCCGGCCGCTGGTTCGTGTCCCTGCTGGTCGAGGACCCGACGGTGAAGCCGCTGGCGCCCGTCGATGCCGAGGTCGGCGTGGACGCGGGCATCACCAGCCTGCTCATCCTCTCCACCGGGAAGAAGATCACCAACCCGCGTTTCGAGCGCGCCGACCGGCGCAAGCTCGCCAAGGCGCAGCGGGACCTGTCCCGCAAGGAGAAAGGCTCCAACAACCGGGCCAAAGCCCGGCTCAGAGTAGCCCGTATTCACGTCCGCATCGCCGACCGGCGACGGGACCACCTGCACAAGCTGACCACCCGACTCGTCCGCGAGAACCAAACGGTCGTGATCGAAGACCTCTGCGTGCGGAACATGCTCCGCAACCACCGCCTGGCCCGCGTCATCTCCGACGCGGCCTGGTCCGACCTGCGGCGCATGCTGGAGTACAAGGCCGCCTGGTACGGGCGTACAGTGATCCCCGTCGACCGGTGGTATCCGTCGTCCAAGACCTGCTCGGCGTGCGGGCGGATCAACACCACCCTCACCCTTAACGTCCGCACCTGGACGTGCCCCGGCTGCGGAACCGAGCACGACCGGGACATCAACGCCGCGCGCAACATCCTCGCCGCCGGGCTGGCGGAGAGGTAAAACGCCTGCGGAGCTGACGTAAGACCTCAAGGGAGACCTCCCAGCGGGCAGTTGGCGATGAAGTAGGAAGCCTCACGGGTAACCGTGGGAATCCCGGTCCTTTAGGGCCGGGAGGATGTCAACAGCACCCCCACGACCAGGTCATTGTCGACGTCCCCCGCCCCGCGCCGCCGGCATTCGGCGGGACGCGCCGTGCCGCTCGGCCATCCGTCGCGCCGTGCGGGCGGGACGGGCGCGCCGTCCTGCCAGCGGCGGGGCGTGTCACGCGGGCCGGCCGGGTGGCGACGTTCGCCCGCCGGCGGGGCGGACCCGGGGGCCCCGGGGGGGGCGCGGGCGGCGCGGGCCGC